>NZ_JAQSUV010000014.1:0-143622 GCF_028649355.1 Acinetobacter sp. Gutcm_16
ATCGCAGGTGGCGTCGAAAGTATGTCTCGTGCACCTTTTGTCATGGGTAAATCAGAAACAGCTTATGGCCGTAGCCAGAAGATTGAAGACACCACCATGGGCTGGCGTTTTATCAATCCGAAGTTGAAAGCCATGTATGGTGTCGAAACCATGCCACAGACTGCAGAGAACGTGGCGCAACAATTTAATATTGATCGCGCAGATCAAGACCAGTTTGCCTTGGCGAGTCAACAGCGCACCGCAACCGCGCAAGCTCAAGGCTTTTTTACACATGAGATCATCCCAGTGAGCATTCCTCAGCGTAAGGGTGATCCAATTGTGGTGGACACGGATGAACATCCGCGTGCATCGACCACATTAGCAGGTTTGGCGAAACTGAAGCCAGTCGTCACAGCAGAAGGCACCGTCACAGCGGGAAACGCGTCAGGCATCAATGACGGTGCGGCTGCTGTACTGATCGCTTCAGAAGCAGCGATTGAACAATACCAGCTTAAACCACGTGCCAAGATCATTGCATCTACGGCAGTGGGTGTAGAACCGCGCATCATGGGCTTTGCACCAGCACCTGCCATCAAAAAGTTACTCAAACAAGCCAATCTCAGCATCGAGCAGATGGATGTGATTGAGTTGAATGAAGCTTTTGCTGCACAGGCTCTTGCCGTAACACGTGACCTTGGTCTGGCAGATGACACGACTCAAGTGAATCCAAATGGTGGTGCGATTGCGATTGGTCATCCACTGGGTGCATCGGGCGCACGTTTGGTGACAACAGCTTTAAACCAACTCGAACAAAGCGGTGGAACCTATGCGCTATGTTCAATGTGTATTGGGGTCGGTCAAGGTATTGCAATGATTATTCAGCGCATTTAACCCTTCTTCTAATCTGACGTGGTGTTTTTGCTCATAACGCTTTTTGCTGAGAATAACAGTGGAAACATTCAAAATTTTTAATGAATTAAGGAAAAGCATATGCCAAGTTTTACTTCAAATAATGCCGAAATTCACTATCAGACCTTTGGTGACTCAAAAAATCCCGCGATCGTTTTTTCAAACTCGCTAGGCACAAACTTCAACATGTGGAAACCACAAATTACTTTTTTCCAGAAAAATTATTTTGTGATTTGCTATGACACTCGCGGGCATGGCCAGTCTTCCGCACCTCAAGGGCCATATGATATTGAACAACTTGGTCTAGACCTGATACATTTATTGGACCATTTAAACATTGAGAAAGCCATTTTTTGCGGTATCTCAATGGGCGGACTTACAGGTCAGTGGTTAGTCATTCATAAACCTGAACGTTTTC
Organism: Acinetobacter sp. Gutcm_16; assembly: GCF_028649355.1. Classification (NCBI taxonomy): domain Bacteria; kingdom Pseudomonadati; phylum Pseudomonadota; class Gammaproteobacteria; order Moraxellales; family Moraxellaceae; genus Acinetobacter; species Acinetobacter sp. Gutcm_16. The sequence goes on from NZ_JAQSUV010000014.1 coordinate 1,307, forward strand.
ACCGTGCCATTGTATGTAATACCTCAGCCAAAATTGGCAATGAACAAGCATGGAATGATCGCGCGTCGTTAGTACGTACCCAAGGTCTAGAACCCATTGCATCGACGGCTGCGAGCCGTTGGTTTACCGAACCCTTTATCCAAAGCAACGCAGCAACTGTAGCAGCGCTTTCAAACGACTTAGGTGCTGGCAGCCCAGAAGGTTATGCGAGTTGCTGTGAAGCTTTGGCTAAAGCGGATTTACGTGAAAAACTCGAAAGCATTCACGTACCTTTACTTGTGATTGCTGGGCGTAAAGACCCCGTAACAACAGTCTCAGATGCACAGTACATGGTGAATCACATCCGAAGTAGTGCCCTATTTGAAATCGATGCCTCTCATATTTCAAATATCGAACAGCCCAAAGCCTTCAATCAGGCCATCTTAGACTTTATTGCTTAATGCTCTAGATCTGATCCAATAACAGCCCAACATGGGCTGTTTTTTTCGTACCTATTTAAAGAAAGAGATAGGAATGCGTAAAACTCAGCATTAGAAATATGTTGGCTTTGGCTCATTCTATTGTTCATATTAAAATCATCAAAACTCAAAAATTGTATATAAAACAAACTGAAATTATTATGATTTCAAAATCATATCTTCGAAATTTCACTTATTGCCAATCCTAAACTCACTAGATTCCATCATGTAAAGCCAAATCTACCCAGTTAAGTGAGCAAAATAGCCAATCGTTTTCTTTTATAAATTTTCTCGCACAGTAAAATTCCATACGCAATAGGAGGATATTTTTTCAATACATTCTGCTACTCAGCAATTTTTCTACAGTCTTTTGCTTATTTAACGGTAAAATCTCTCAACCAAGAGGATGCTGAAAAGCACCGTTAAAAACCTGAATTTTTCTCTTACTGTTTCAAGTTTTTCAGTTTCTTCTAAAAGATCATGGCATCAGCTAGATAGACGTTAATAACAGACAAAAACGTCCACATACATTTCAACGTAACAAGTTGATGTTTTAATTGATGAAAGTGATATTTTCCAGTTCAATGTTGATCCAATAAAGCTTAGAAGCTGAATTGATCATGGTCGCCAAGCCAGCCAAAATAGCTAGAATAAATTTATCAGATCATGCATAGATACAAACCATATCAGACTTTAGTTTTATTTTGATATACAGTTTAGCCATATAAGAATTGATCTAGATTTGATGTAGCGTGAGCTACCGACTAAGAAGTCTGAGTTGCCCTCTTTTCAAGACTTGAGTTGTACCTCTGGCATAAAACGAAAACAAATCTGCTGCTTTTGGTCAATTTGGCTTACAATGTAAAAAAGAGTAATAATCCGAAAATTTGTAATCTTTTAACATTGTCAATTCCTTGCAAAATTTACATTATATTGCCGAAGTTTGGCACTAAGCATCTACGTCAATTCAAACAAACTATAAAAAAAATGTAGAACTTTATGCCATAATACGCAAACTTTGCAGCCATCTTGCAAAGATTTATTGCAATTTATAAATGGAGCAAGCTAAATGAGTTCGACCATTTTGGTTATTCATGGACCGAATCTAAATTTGCTAGGAATGCGCGAACCAGAAGTATATGGTTCTCTAACGCTGAACGACATCAATCAGCAACTCATTGCACAAGCTGAAAATGCTTCAATTTCTCTCGACACTTTCCAAAGTAATTGGGAAGGTGCCATTGTTGACCGTATTCATCAAGCCCAAGCGGATGGCGTCCAATTTATTATTATTAACCCTGCTGCACTCACGCATACCTCTGTTGCTCTACGTGATGCCCTGCTTGGTGTAACCATCCCATTTATTGAAGTTCATTTATCGAATGTTCATGCGCGCGAAGCGTTTAGACATCATTCATATTTATCAGATAAAGCCGTTGGCGTTATTTGTGGCTTAGGTGCTCAAGGTTATAGCGCTGCGCTCAATTACGCTCTCACTAAAATTCAACCCTCTACGCAATCATAATTAGGAATACTGTCACATGGATATTCGTAAAATCAAGAAACTCATCGACCTGATGATTGAATCTGACTTACAAGCGATTGAAGTTAAAGAAGGCGATCAATCGATTGCACTGACTCGTCGTAGTCCAGTTGTTGCAGCTGGTGCTCCTGTTGCTATGGCAGCTCCTGTTGCTCAAGCTCCAGCGGCTAAAGCACCACGTGGTGCTGTAGAAACTTCTCCAATGGTTGGTGTGTTCTACGCGGCTCCAAGCCCAGGTGAAGCGCCATTTGTTAAAGTCGGTCAAACCATCACTGCTGGTGAAACACTTGGTATTATCGAAGCAATGAAAATCATGAACCCGATTGAAGCAACGCAAAGCGGCGTGGTTGAAGAAATTTTAGTGAAAAACGGCGAAGTGATCCAATTCGGTCAACCATTATTCCGCTACCGCGCGTAATAGACGGGGACTTATAATGTTGCAAAAAGTTTTAATTGCAAACCGTGGTGAAATTGCCCTGCGCATCACCCGTGCCTGCAAAACTTTAGGGATTAAGACTGTAGGGATCTATTCAGATGCCGACAAAGACTTAATGCACCTACGTTTTGTAGACGAAGCAGTATGTATTGGACCGGGTGCGAGCAGCGAAAGCTACTTGAACATTCCTGCCATTATTACAGCAGCTGAAATTTCAGGTGCAGATGCCATTCACCCAGGTTATGGCTTCTTATCAGAAAATGCTGAATTTGCTGAAATTGTAGAAAACTCAGGTTTCATTTTTATTGGACCACGCCCTGAACATATTCGTTTGATGGGGAATAAAGTTTCTGCAATTACAGCAATGCGTAAAGCAGGTGTTCCAACTGTACCGGGTTCTGCAAATGCAGTTACACCGCAAAATGCGCTGGCTGAAGCTAAAGAAATTGGTTTCCCATTGATTGTGAAAGCTGCTTCTGGTGGTGGTGGTCGCGGTATGCGTATTGTAGAACGCGTCGATACCCTGCTTGAATCCGTTCAAGCCGCACAGCGTGATGCTGAAATGTGGTTTGGCGATGACACGGTGTATATGGAACGTTTCCTACAAACACCTCGTCACGTTGAAGTCCAAGTTCTTGCCGACGGTAATGGCCACGCGATTCACCTCTATGACCGCGACTGCTCTTTACAGCGTCGCCATCAGAAAGTGTTAGAAGAAGCGCCAGCGCCAAATTTACCTGAACAAGCACGTGCTGACATTTTAGAAGCTTGCGTGAATGCTTGTAAATTAATGCAGTACCGCGGTGCAGGTACATTCGAGTTCTTGTTTGAAGATGGTGAATTCTTCTTTATTGAGATGAATACACGTGTTCAAGTTGAACACCCTGTAACTGAAATGGTGACAGGTATCGACATTATTGAACAACAGCTCCGCATTGCTGGTGGCTTAGGTCTTGAAATTGAACAAGATCAAGTTGAAGTCAAAGGTCATGCGATTGAATGCCGTATCAATGCTGAAGACCCAACGACCTTCTTACCTTCACCGGGTAAAATTGAGAATTTTTATGTGCCAGGTGGTGCAGGTATTCGTCTTGATTCACATATCTATCAAGGCTATAGCATTCCGCCATACTATGACTCGATGATTGCAAAGTTGATTGCACACGGTAAGGATCGTAAAACATCACTTGCTCGCATGCGTCAAGCGCTTGATGAAATGATTTTGACCGGTATTAAAACCAATATTCCATTGCATAAAGATTTGATTCTTCAAGATGAAAAATTCTGTGAACAAGCGATGGATATTCACTACCTTGAAAAGCACTTGTTAAAGCAAATTGAAGGAAATCAAGATAAATAATTGTCTTGATCCTTAAATAAAAAACCGCGATTTATCGCGGTTTTTTATTTATAAAAGAATTAATTAAGGCAATACGCGACGTAGTGTTGCAAAGCATTGCTGTGCTTTATCATTGGCACAAAAATTAATGGTCGATGGACTTTGCCATTTCACAAAATACTGAGACATTTCACCTGTTTGATCTTCTTGAGATCCAGAGCAATCCACTTGGTTATTATCAAATTTGACCTGTAAAATTAAAGCAGGCAGTTGCACATTTTTATCGGTAGATGGCTGGTAATCATAAATTCCCGTAGACCATTCTTCCCCACTTTTAATCACAACATCACTATTACTTTTAAAATTATAGTATTCAACGCATTTACGATTATTTGGAATTTCCATTCCCCATAAGCCCACAATTTCAGGGCGAGTCGTTACACGAATATTATTTTGATTTGATGCTTGAGTATCCTCAGCCTGATTTGGCGTATTTGCCATAAGCACTGATGAAGTTAACATGAAGAACATGCCGAGTAATGTTTTTTTCATACAAGCCATAATGTTTTTAAGCGTCTCACTAAATTAGCATATTTTGATTCAAAACATCATTTTATAACCATTTCATAACAATCTATTTTTTGTTATGGGTTGCAATCTTAATTTAACAAAACGATTTATTGTCAGTACTAGATAAATTCTCCTTTCAGAATCGAAAAAAGACCGCTTAAGCAATCTTTTTTGTATTTCTTGATATTTGAGTTTAGGCTACAGGTGCCAGTGTAAACAGCACCTGACCTGTTTTTACCGTTTGCCCTTTTTCAATGGTAATGGCTTCAACCTTCATCCGCTCAGGGGCAATAATAGGAATTTCAATTTTCATGGCTTCAATCACGGCCAAAGTTGCCCCTTCTTCCACAATGTCTCCAGAGGTACATTCGATTTTCCAAATAGAACCCGGCATGTGCGACTCGACTACACAACCACCTTCAGGAATTTGAATTTCACTGTCGTCTAACACCGCATCTAGACTTTCAGAAACATGTTCAGCCAAACCTGCCTCATGCCAACGATGGCGTTCATATTCAAAGTTCGTTTGCTGTACCGCTTTAAAACTTGAAATGGATGCTGCATTTTCAATGAGGAAGTCATTGTATTCTTTTAGATTTAAAACCCCATCTTCTACACGAAGTTTTAAGCGCCCCGCTTTAAAGTCTTCCCGCATTTGCATCAGTTCTGTTTCAGACACTTCGTAAAATTTAATTTGATCAAAGAAGCGCAGTAGCCATGGCTTATCCTGTTCAAAGTCGGGGTTTTTGCGGTAACGACTCCACATTTGGGTTGTACGTCCTACAAACTGATAACCACCCGGGCCTTCCATGCCATAGACACACATATATGCGCCACCAATACCGACTGCATTTTCAGGCGTCCAAGTGCGTGCAGGATTATATTTGGTAGTTACTAAACGATGACGTGGGTCCAGCGGCGTTGCCACAGGTGCACCCAAGTACACATCTCCCAAACCCATCACCAAATAATTGGTACTATATACGACATCCTTCACTGCTTGCTTCGAGTCTAGACCATTGATACGACGAATAAACTCAACATTGTCAGGACACCACGGCGCATCTGGACGTACTGTTTGCATATAACGTTCAGTCGCCAACTGAGTTTGTGAGTCCTCCCAAGCCAAAGGCAAATAGACTGTGCGCGACGGAACTTCCATTGCAGTCACATCAGGCAATTCACTTTCTGCTTGCTGTAAAAGGCATAATAAATGTTTTTGATCTAGCACTAATGAGTCAAAATGAATTTGCAGCGAACGAATACCTGGTGTTAAGTCTATAATCCCTTCGATACTTTGGTCTTTAACCCATTGCATTAAAGCATGAATACGGAAGCGTAAATTGAGATTTAAAACCAACTCTCCATATTCAACCAACAGATAACTATTACCTGCGGGACGATAGCTTACATCAGGTCTAGCGTTCTCACCTTTTAATGTCGCTAAAACGGCATCTGATAAGGTCTCCATTTCAGCATGAAAGCTTGGAGAAAATTCTACTTTTTCAGTCGTACCCGCTGTTAACGCTGCGCTATATTTTTGATTCAATACTTGCGCTTGATCATAAGAGATTGGAATAAATTTAACTTTATCGCCCGCTTTAAGCTGACCAATTTTCCATAGTTCTGAACTAACCACAACCGCTGGGCAAACGAAACCGCCCAAGCTTGGACCATCGGGTCCTAAAATAATTGGCATATCTCCAGTGAAGTCAATCGCGCCAATGGCATAAGCATTATCATGAATATTCGAAGGGTGCAGCCCTGCTTCACCACCATCGGTACGTGCCCATTCAGGTTTTTCACCGACTAAACGAATGCCTGTACGACTTGAGTTAAAGTGAATTTCAAATTCTTGCTCAAAGAAGCGCTCAATATCGCGTTTGGTGAAAAAGTCGGGCGCTCCATGTGGTCCATACATCACTGCAATGTTCCAAGTATGGCTAAAGCTCGGCACTTGTACTGTACTCAGTGCAACAGTTTCTACCGAGCTATAAGCCGTAATAGGTAACATATCTCCAATGAGTAAATTGCGTCCTGCATGACCACCAAACTGACCTAAAGTAAAAGTCGCTTGCGAGCCTAAGTAGGCAGGTACATTGAATCCGCCTTTAATGCCAATATAACTACGACAACCTGTGGTGATTTTACCTGTTTTAAGAATTTGCCCTTTTTTAACATTAAGGGTCTGCCACATGGCAACGTCGACACCATCCAATGTCGCAAGCATGTCGCCACCCGTAATCACGATTTGGCTGTCACAATGGAATTTTAAAGTTGGGCCTTGTAATGTACATTCGAGCCCTGCGGTATTAAATGGATTTCCCAATAGTTGATTAGCAACATTTAACGATAGTGGATCAATCGCACCTGATGGTGGCACTCCAACATCCCAGTACCCCAAACGACCATTGACGTCTTGTATTGACGTTTGAATACCAGACTGTAATACCTCAACTTTTTGGGTTTTCCACTCAAAAGTATTTAAGAAACGTGTAGTCTGTGTCCCTGCTTTAAACACTTCACAGTCAATAATATTTTGTAAATACTCAAGATTGGTTTCAATTCCTGCCACTGAGGTTTTTGCCAAAGTATCGCTCATGGCTTGAATTGCACTTTCTCGGTTTTCGTGAGTCACAATGATTTTGGCAATCATCGGATCATAAAAGGAAGACACGTTTGAACCTGTTTCTACCCATGTTTCATTACGCGCTTGCTGATCAAACGCGACATAAGTCAATAAGCCAGCACTGGGTTGAAAGTTTTTAATTGGATCTTCAGCATATAAACGAACTTGGATCGAATGGCCTTTAGGTGCAAGTGTATCTGTTGGCGCAGTCCAGTCACCGCTACCTAAAGTAACCATCCATTCCACAAGGTCTACACCAAACACTTGTTCAGTCACGCCATGTTCAACTTGTAGACGTGTATTCACCTCTAAGAAATAGAATTGCTGGGTGTCAGTATCCATCACAAATTCAACCGTACCTGCCGAACGGTAATTCACTGACTGCATCAACTCAACGGCAACAGCTTGAATATAAGCACGTTGTTCATCATTTAAATGTGGTGCAGGAGTTTCCTCGATTACCTTTTGGTTACGGCGCTGTACTGAACAGTCCCGCTCTCCCAAAGCCAGAACCAAACCTTGGCCATCACCAAAAATTTGGACTTCAATATGACGCGCATTTTCCACAAACTTTTCTAAATACAAACCTGCATCTTTAAAGTTCGCTTGTGCCAAATAAGATACCGTTGCATAAGCATCTTTAAGCTCTGCTTCATTCCACACCAAACGCATACCAATACCGCCACCACCTGCGGTACTTTTCAGCATCAAGGGATAACCGATACGATTCGCCTCTACCAGTGCTTCCGCTTCATCTGCTAAAAGTTGGCTCCCCGGTAACAATGGCACGTTCGCCTGAATGGCTAGTTCACGCGCAGTATGCTTTAAGCCAAAACTCCGCATTTGCGCTGAATTCGGCCCTAGAAACACAATGCCTTGTGACTCACACAAATCACAAAACTCCACATTTTCAGACAAGAAACCATAGCCTGGATGAATGGCTTCAGCACCCGTTTCTTTCGCGACCTGTAAAATTTTTTCAATATTTAGATAACTTTGGCTGGCTGGACTATCACCAATAAATACCGCTTCATCGGCTAACGTTACATGTAAGGAATCACGGTCTGCTTCTGAATACACCGCAACAGACTGAATGCCTAAATTCTTTAATGTACGAATTACTCGGCAGGCAATTGCCCCACGGTTGGCGATGAGAACTTTTTTAAACATGCTGCTTACTCCTTGCCTTCACGTACAATCAGTTGAATTTGGGTAGGGTTATAGGCATTACATGGGTTGTTCAGCTGTGGGCAGTTTGAAATCAGCACGATGAGATCCATCTCTGCTTGAATTTCAACATATTTACCCGGCGCCGATATTCCATCGTCAAACTTGAGATGCCCATCACTACTCACGGGTACATTCATAAAGAAGTTAATATTCGGCCCAATATGACGAACATTTAGTCCATACTTTTTTGCGATAGGGTGCAAAGCTAAAGCTGTCATAAAGTTATTACGGCAACTGTGCATCGGAAATGTGTCGTGTGCATAACGTACGGTGTTACTCTCACATGAACAAGCACCGCCTAAGGTGTCATGGCGACCACAGTTATCATCATGGATCGTGGCGATTTTGTTGCCATAGTTGGTATGTAGAGCTGTGCCTTTTTCTAGATAAATCTGCTGATTAATGGCTAGAGTATCGGTTGCGCTGTAACGTTCTTCAGGATTGCTCGCAGAAATCAATAAAGTATCGACTGCTTGGTTGCCTTCGAGGTCAATAATACGGAAATATTGCCCTTTCTGGACTTCACACATCCATGCCTCACCCGCTGGACAGACTTCATTTAAAACGGTTTGATCAAATGCTTGTAAACTGGTCATGCGTATTCTCCTCGGGGTTAAGCAGCATCAAATGCGTAATAACGTGCGTTGTTTTGAAAACCGCGTTGGTTTTGTGGGCATGAATCACGACAGACATCGTGTACTGCTAAAGCGGAGGCTTTGAATAAGCGCATTTGAATATCGGCTGGCTGATACTTTGCTGCTTGACTTAAACCATGTGGCGCGGCAGATAGGAACACCAGACAGTCCATCTCAAAACGCAGTTCAATAGTTTGATGGGTATTGTCAGTATCAACATAAGATAAGTTGCCTGCATCATCAGGGCGAACTTTAGAGAATAGGTTAACCGTAGCTGACAGGTCGGCTTGACCTAATGAGAACTTGGTCATTTCAAGTAACAGGCTGTCGCGTCCACTCCGATACATCTCATTTCGTGCATCTTGAAAGGTTTGAGTGCCAAATTGTTTTTGGATCTGTTCTGTGCGGCTCGGACCACATAAGGCATCATTCCAACCGTGATCATCGTGAACAATTGAGGCCATAACCCGACCTAAGTCTGAATACAACACATGTCCTGTACTTAGAAATGCCGTATGTTGTGCCTTTAAGCTATCTGGCATATTAAAGCGTTCGAGCTTGTCTTCGCTGTTGACACAGAAAAGTGAAACGTTGGCTTGTGCTCCCAATGCTTTGAACTGTAACACTGTGCCGCGTTGAATACGCCCAGACCAGTGATGCCCACCTGGTAAAAGTTCAGTCCATAGTGCGTTATCGTCGTGATAAGTTATTGTGCTCATGCGCTTCTGCCTAAATCGTAACTGTTTACCTCCCGGGCTTTTATCCCTCCGTGTAGTTCTTTCGAACCGTGAACTCTCGGTCACAGACATACATAAAATAGATATGTATCGGAACCCTAGATCACTCTTTCAGATTAGACGATGCAAAGGCTGTGCCAATTTAGTATTACGATTTTTAAACTTCGTAATACTATTTATGAGCAATAAATGGGCACATTAGGTTTCAAGCACGCATATTTTCACTATACGCACTAAAAAGCATCAAATTTTAAGAATTACTTCATTAAAATTTCATGGAACATGTGACGCAGCCACTGATGACTGGTTTTGTGATGACAAGACATATGCCAATACTGCTTCACCCCATAACTTGGGAAGGCAATTGGTGCATTAAAGATTTTTAAATTGCCACGTGAAAGCAGCACTTCACTCAAATAATACGGCACAGTCGCAATCGCATCGGTTTCTTGTACCACCAAGCCTACCCCTAAATAACTCGGTAAACGCATTAAAATGTCACGTTTTAGTTCTAAATTGAGCAGTTCGTTTTCAATATGGTAATGTCCCATACCTGCATCAATATCGATATGTGACTCAGCCAAGTACTGCGCTGTGCTGATAGTATCACCTGTCAAACGCGGATGATCTTTGGCGGCAATCACCACATAATACTGCTCGAATAGTTGCTGTTGATAAAAGCCATTTTCCAGTTGAGGTAAAAAACCCAGCGCCAAATCAATCTCACCATTTGCCATTTGATAACTGGTTTCAGAGGTGATCGGACGGATATTCAAACGAATATGTGGCGCATGTTTCTTTAAGTATTGCGAAATTTTCGGCAACAACACCAAATGCGAAACATCGGTCATGGCCAAACTAAACTGTTGCTGTGAAGTCGCTTGGTCAAAATCAATCGTAAAGTTATTAATGATTTCAACCTTGTTTAAAGCCTCACTGACCAATGGAAATAACTGTTTCGACAGCTCAGTTGGCACCATTTCATTGCCAATCCGTAAAAACAGCGGATCATTATAATGTTGGCGAATTTTATTCAGAATGTTACTCACCGTCGGTTGACTCATTTCTAAATGATCAGCCGCCAGTGACACACTTTTAAACTTATAAACGTAAAAAAAGATACTGAGTAATTTACAGTCCAGTTCAAACACGAAAAAAATGTTCCTTATATGTATGTGATGGTAGACGATCCATCATCTACTCATTATAGCGATGATCCAATGCTCAAAACTTACTTTTACAGGCATCTAGGTCTAATATCAGACATTTCAGCAATAAAAGCACATTAATTATACCTTTAGCTGTACTGGACAATCGATGCTTTCCCTGAAAGATTCTGTCGCATGATCTTGATGTATTTTACATAACAAAAAAGGCCCGAATCAATCGAACCTTTGATGAAATCAACCATGCCGAATTATAGCTATTTAAATCATTTTCTTCACAGGTACAGCTAAGGATATTATAGCTTTAGTCCAGCAGCTCGACGGCAATAGCAGTCGCCTCACCACCACCAATACATAAAGCAGCTACACCCTTTTTCCCACCAGTACGTTTCAAAGCATGCAGTAAAGTCACGATAATACGTGAACCAGACGAACCCAATGGATGACCAAGTGCACAAGCGCCACCATTCACATTGACTTTTGCAGGGTCTAAATGAAAACCATCAATTGCAAGCATTGTAACCATCGCAAATGCTTCATTGACTTCCCACAGATCTACATCACCCGCAGACCAGCCTGCTCTGGCTAAAACTTTTTCAATAGCACCTACAGGGGCAATGGTGAACTCAGATGGATGCTGGGAATTACTTGCATAAGCCACAACTTTTGCCAATGGCTTAAGACCACGTGCGTCAGCAACTTCGGATGAAGTTACAACCAATGCAGAAGCACCATCCGAAATAGAACTCGAATTTGCCGCGGTAATCGTGCCGTCTTTTTTAAATGCCGGACGTAAAGTTGGAATTTTATCCACTTTGGCATTGAGCGGCTGTTCATCTTGATCAACCACAACATCGCCTTTACGGCTACTCACCGTCACAGGCACGATTTCATCTTTAAAGAAACCACCTTGAATCGCAGCAACGGCTTTATTTAAAGAACCAATGGCATACTGATCCTGCTGCTCACGGGTATAGCCTTTTTTATCTGCCATTTCTTGAGCAAGTACACCCATCGACAGACCTGTTTCAGCATCTTCTAAACCTTCTTGGAACATGTGATCGGTGGTTTTACCATGTCCCATACGGTAACCCGCGCGTGCTTTTTCAAGTAAGTACGGCGCATTTGACATTGACTCCATACCACCGGCCACCACAATTTCAGCTGAACCTGCTTTAATCGCATCAGCCGCTTGCATGACGGCTTTCATACCTGAGCCACAAATTTTATTGATGGTTGTTGCACCCGTTGAGTCAGGTAGACCAGCGATACGCATTGCTTGACGTGCAGGGCCTTGTTTTAAACCTGCTGGAAGTACACAACCAAAGATCACTTCATCCACATCGGTCGGCTGTAAGCCAGAACGGTTTAACACTTCTTTAATTGTCACCGCACCAAGTTCAGGTGCGGTACAGCTCGCCAGTGAACCTTGAAAACCACCCATTGCTGTACGTACACCGTCTACAATAACAATCATTTTCTATTTCATCCTTTTTCGCGGTTTATTTGCTTTAAGCCCAATTAAAAGGCTTAAAGACATTCCCTATCTATTTTTTCATATTACAAAGGGGTTAATCGTTTCAGATCTTATTTTAATGCTTTTCATAGTGCTACCGTCTCAAAGCGAGTCATCTATAAAGACATTAAAATAAACACGTGAATAAGACATCTATCCATACGACAGATGATCTATTTATCAACCCACACTGCATTCGAGGCTTGAGCACTAAAGGTTCTCGTCTCTAAGAACACAGTGGCTATACTGACAATAGTGTAAAAATCACGAAAAAGGAATGCAATGGCCCAAATTTGATCTCTAGAGATCAAATTTATTGACAACGAAATGCGAAAATGCACCTGTATTTATTTCTATTGTTGAACAAGTGGATATTTTTAAAACGATTGTAGTAATATCCAAGACCTTAGTTGCATTTTCATTTTCAACCAAGTTCAATAGCCTCTCTATAGTTCTCATGGAATACACTGGAATAAGCCAATGACTTCAGTACGCCAACAAAATTTTCTATTACGCAAAGAGAAAATTTTAGCCATGGCTGAGACTTTATTATTAGACAATAATCAAGACATCACCTTAAGCGAATTAGCAACGGAACTCGATATTGCGAAGGGTACAATCTACAAGCATTTCAAAAGTAAAAATCAACTTTATTTAGAGTTGATTATCTTGAATGAAACTCGCCTGTTAGAAATTTCTCAAAAGCATAACAATGATATTAAAACGTATGTTTCCGAATACATGCTTTATAATATGCTGAACTCGAACCGTACGATTTTACTGCACGTTATTGAAGAACGTTTAACCAATAACGAACGTAAACTCAAAGAACTTTTTGAGAAACTCTATCAAATACGTGAGCAACGTATTATCGAAATTAAAGACATGACTTCTGACTACTTAAAGTCTTTAGACAGCGCAATGTCCATTCGTGATTATTTATCTTATGTATGGACAGTGACCTACGGTGCGTCATTGTTACTCAATTCAACGCATTATCAAAAATCAATCGGTTCTCGTGAGCGTCTGATTAAACTGTATGTCAACCAAGCCCTCATGACACCTGATAAAATTTCACACGCAGCCCTTTAAGTTTCTAAACGGCATAAAAAGCTAAACATTTTATGTTTAGCTTTTTTTCATCCAGAAAATTAGTCTACGGAAATATCTTCAAACAAAACTGAAGATAAATAACGTTCACCACCGTCAGGTAAAATCACTACAATGGTTTTACCTGCATTTTCAGGGCGTGCTGCAAGTTCAGCTGCTGCTGCCATCGCGGCACCACTTGAAATACCCACCAAAATACCCTCTTGGCTTGCTGTTTTACGCGCCCAATCAATTGCTGTTGCAGCATCAATTGGCATCACTTCATCAACCAAGTCGAGGTCTAAGTTTTTAGGAATAAAGTTAGCGCCAATGCCCTGAATCTTATGTGGTCCAGGCGTCAAAGTTTCACCACGTTTGGTTTGACCAATAATCGGCGATTCAGCAGGTTCTACCGCAACTGAGTATAGGGCTTGTTTTTTTACTTTCTCAAAATAACTTGAAATCCCTGAAATCGTACCGCCCGTCCCGACACCTGCAACTAAAATATCAACTTTACCACCTGTTGCTTCCCAAATTTCTGGGCCAGTGGTTGCTTCATGAATAGCTGGGTTTGCTGGGTTTTCAAACTGTTGTGGCAAAAAATAAGTGTCTGGATTTTCATCCAACAAACGCTGTGCTTCTTCTACCGCACCGCGCATCCCTTTTGCAGGATCAGTAAGAACCAAGTTCGCACCCAAAGCTTTCATCACTTTACGACGTTCGATACTCATACTTGATGGCATAGTTAGAGTTAACGCATAACCTTTTGCAGCAGCAACGAATGCCAAAGCAATGCCTGTATTGCCACTGGTTGGTTCGACAATGTGCATTCCCGCTTTCAGCACACCGCGTGCTTCCGCATCCGCAATCAGCGCAGCCCCAATACGACATTTTACTGAAAATGCAGGGTTACGGCTTTCAACTTTGGCTAAAACGGTGGCTGGACTTTGTATAATTCGGTTAATACGAACCAATGGTGTGTTACCAATCGCTTCTGCATTATTACTATAAACCGCTATCCCTAAATTATTAGGCGTTGGAAAAGCTGAGTCAGTACTCATACCAATGTTTCCTATGTTGTTTTTAATGATCCACTCATTATCATACCCTGATTTTTAAATGCAAACTGACATTTGGTCGGGCTTATGTTTTTATTTGATAAATAAATCACTTAAACAGAAAAAGCATGAGTTTTCCCATGCTTTTCTCCCGCGCGACCAGCTTAAACGAGCCTTACACTATTCCACTTTTCTAACTGTGTAACGGCCGCGCTAAAATCTACTTGTGCAGCCTGTTCTCGATCTGTTTTTAAGAACAGTTCTTGTGTCACTTGAAAAACAGGTGTTTTCATCTGTCCTTCTTCGGCCAGATCCATCGCAATACCAATGTCTTTTTGCAACAGGTTTAAAGCAAAGGTTTTTTGAAAAGTTCGGCTCAAAATTTTTTGCGCCATCACTGTTTCAGACATGGTACTTTTACCACTGGAGTGATTAATACAACTCAATGCGCCAGCCAAGTCAACGCCTCGATGCTTCAAAATCGAAAAACCTTCAGACAGTGCCCATAAATGCGTTGCCATAAGCGTATTATTTACCGCTTTGACCGCAAAGCCAGCACCACTTTCCCCGACGTATTCAATCAGCCCTGCAAATGCCTGAATAATAGGCTTTGCCCTTTCAAATCCAGCGATATTACCACCCACCATAACCGTCAAAGTACCGCTTTCAGCACCAATGGTTTGACCCGAAACAGGTGCATCTAAGTAAGTTACTCCACGTGCTGCCAAATCAGTGGAAATTCGCTGCGCAGACTCAGGCACACCACTGGTACAATCCACCCATAAACTTTCAGATTTGGGTGGATGTAACGCAATTAACGCTTCAACATCTGCACTGGTCGGTAAGCATGAAAATATCACATCGGCTTGCATCGCTTGTTGGAGTTCAACCTGCAAAGTACCAAAGGTTTGCGCATGTGAAGACGCTTTTTCCACTGTGCGATTCCACACCCAAACAGGATGACCCAATTTTGGCAAATGGGAGGCCATATGCCAGCCCATTGCCCCAAGTCCTATAAATGCAATATTCAGACTCAAAATGTACTCCTAACTATGTGCAATAGTGCTATTGATTTGATCTTCTGATTTTTCTACGACTTGCTCTTTTTCACTGCCTCGGTTCAAGAAAAGATTAAGCAGAATAGCTGCTAGTGTTGCGGTGCCAATACCACCTAGGTCAAAACTCCCTATTTGTAAGCTGTAATTGCCTGTTCCCATAATCAAACACACGGCCCCAATCATTAAAGTACTGTTCTTGGTGAAATCAATTTTGTTATCGACCCAAATTTTTGCGCCAGCAACGGTAATCAAACCAAAAACCACAATGGATGCACCACCCAAGAGTGCAACGGGAATTGTGCTAATCACTGCGCCAAACTTAGGCGAAAGCCCCATTAAAATCGCAAATACACCTGCAAAAACAAAGATTGTGGTTGAATAAACTTTAGTAACTGCCATCACCCCAATGTTTTCAGCATAGGTGGTCATCCCTGTGCCCCCAACTGAAGCAGACAGTGTGGTACATACCCCATCTGCAAAGAAACCGCGTCCCATATAAGGAGACAAATTTTTCCCCGTCATCGCCGACACAGCTTTGAAATGTCCTAAGTTTTCAGCCACCAAAATAATCGCAACGGGTGCAATCAACATCATGGCGTTTATATCAAAAGTTGGGCTGTGGAAAGTTGGCAAACCAAACCATGCTGCTTGACCGACTTTTGCAAAGTCAATTGCAGTGCCAAAACCCATGACATTGGTGAGTAAGAAGTAAATAAAATAAGATGCAACTAAACCTAAAAGTAGCAGTAAACGGCGCACCATACCTTTGGTAAATACCGCAATGACACTAATACAAATAATCGTGATTAACGCCATCCAAGAGTCAAACTGATTGGCTGACACACTTTTGATCGCAACAGGTGCAAGGTGTAGACCAATAATCATCACGATGGCGCCTGTCACAATAGGTGGCATCAACTTTTCAATCCATGCCGTACCAGTGCGTATCACAATTAAGCCAATTAACGCGTACAACACTCCACACGCAATGGTTCCACCCAGTGCTAAAGAAAGATTTGGGTTTGCTCCAACACCTGTATAACCCGTAACTGCGACCACTGCCCCAATGAAGGCAAAGCTTGACCCCAAATAACTTGGCATACGTCCACCAGTCATGAGGAAGAAGAGTATCGTACCAATGCCTGTAATGAAGATCGTTAGATTCGGATCAAAGCCCATCAGCAATGGGGCAAGTACGGTTGCACCGAACATGGCAAAAGCATGTTGCAACCCTAAAATAATGCTTTTGCCTGCAGGTAAATATTCATCTGTTTGCACAGGCGTTGTATCTAAATCGCCTTGATAAGGCTTAAATTTTGGAAACCACGATTCTTTTGTTTGCATGGGTTTCCCCTCCTTGTAAAAGTAGGATTTTTTGAATTAGCACATTGGTAATGGCTCACAATAACCACGGTTAAAATACATCAGCGCATTTAGTCCATAACTTTGCTTCATGGCTTTGACTTGACAAAACAACACATCGTGACTGCCTACAGACATGGTCTGTACCACTTCACAATCAAAACTCACCAATGCATCCTCCAATACAGGTGCATTGGTCAAAAGTGTGGACCATGTGCCCTGAGCAAAACGTTCAGGCATTGGAGTTTTACCTCCAAACAGATTAGATAAATGTTGTTGCTGACTCGACAACGTGTTTACACATAACACTTGATTGCTTTTAAATGTCTCAAACACAGAGGCTGAACGGTTTAAACACACCAACAACGTTGGCGGTGTATCGGTCACACTGCATACTGCCGATGCAGTAAAGCCTGCCTGACCCGCACCCCCATCTGTTGTAATCACATTGACCGCAGCCCCTAGATTCGCCATACCTTGACGAAATGTGTGTTGGTCCAACATCGCCTCACCCATTGCCTCTGGTGCTTTATGATTCAGCATGGTTTCAACTTGATCTTGATTCATCAGTTTTGCATTCATCGTATTCTCCATGCCCTAAAAAAATCGTGTATCAGGGCATTAAAATTTGATTATTCCACTTAAGCCACATGTGCAACCGAAGCGATTTCAACCAAAGCCTCTGGCTTGACCAGTCCAGTCTGTACGCAATAGCGTGCAGGTTTATCATTTGGAAAATACTCGGCATATACAGCATTAATCGCGCCATAATCGGCCCAATCTTTCACAAAAACATGATTAAAAGTGACGTCATCCATTGTGCCTCCTGCAGTTGCAAGGACTCGTTTAATGGTTTCTAAAATATGTCGAGTCTGTGCTGCTGCATCACCAACGTGAACAACGTTGTTATGTTCATCAAAGGCCAAGGTGCCTGATACATAAACGATATTGTCAGCCTTAGTTGCAGGTACAAATGGTGCAAGTGGTTTCGCTGTGCCTTCAGGCACAATAATTTCTTTAGGCATGAGGTTTCCTCTATCTTTCGTATGTATGACTTATGCTGTTTTTGCCAGTGTTTGACTGCTTGGGGTTTCAAAGGTGTTCACAAAACTTTGTGTATCAGACACCCAACCAAAAAAGGTTTTGATGTTATAGAGACTTGCTTCTTGCGCCTCGATAGGCCCAGCTTGATAGCACGCATCCTTAAGAGCGACCCCAAAATACTCCAAGAAAAAACCATCCCTTAAAGTCGACTCGACACAGACATTGGTCGCAATACCGACAAAAACTAAATTTCGGATTCCTCGCACCCGCAACATACTGTCCAACGCAGTATTAAAGAATCCACTATAGCGAGGCTTTTCTATGACTAAATCTTGTGGTTCAGGCTTGAGTGCATCAATCAACTCAAAATCCCAACCACCTTTTGCCAGTAGTTTTCCCTGCAGCTCTGGATTTTTGCGCATGGTTTTTAAAGCATTCGACTTATGGAAGTTTGGTGAATCACTCCCTCCTGCTTCACGGTACTGGTCATCCCAACCATTTTTAAAGTAAATCACCTGAATGCCAGCTGCATGTGCAGCAGTAATGGTTTTTTGAATGTTTTCAACCACAGGTTTGGTTTTAGATACATCAAACCCAGCCAAGTCCAAATAACCACCTTCTGAGGTATAGGCATTTTGCATATCAATCACAATCAATGCCGTGTGTTCAGGTGCTAAAGCAATATGTTCAGGTTCTGCTTTTAATGTTTTTGCGTGCAGACTTTGTTTTGTAAATTCTGCACAGACTATAGATTCATTCATGCGCTTTTCTCCAAAACAACGCGTGGTGCATCCGCTTCAACCACGATATGTTCACGGCATTTCATCAAAGGTTGTATACGCTGACCAAAGTCTTCGACCCCTTGAACAAAATCATCAAAGGTAAGCAAAATACCTTCAGTCCCCTGAATTTCACCAATTTCATCCAACATGTAAGCAACATGTTCAAACGAACCGACTAACGTTCCCATATTGATATTCACAGGCGAAACCGAGGATGCCATTTGGCGAATATTGGTATCTGTTCCAGATTTGGTATCTTTACCACCTTGGTTCATCAGCCAATTAATCGCCTCCATATCCGCACCAGCATTATATGTTTGCCATTTCGCATGCGCCTCTTCATCAGTTTCTGCAGCAATCACCATAAACAACACATAGGTTTGTACATCACGACCTGTTTTATCGGTTTGCTGTTTTAAACGCTCATTGATTTCAGCATAGGCTGTCGGTGTATTCAGCCCTTTACCGAAAACAAAGTTGTAATCGGCATATTTAGCAGAAAACTCAAGCCCTGTATCAGACTGACCCGCACAAATAATTTTCATGTCTGCTTGCGGACGTGGACTCACACGGCAGTCCTGCATAGTAAAATGCTCACCTTTAAAATCTGAACGACCTGTCGCCCAGAGTTCACGCAAAATTTCTACATATTCAGAAAGATATTCATAGCGCTGTACAAAGTATTCATCTCCTGGCCACATCCCCATTTGCGTATATTCGGGTGCTTGCCAGCCTGTCACGACATTTAAACCAAAACGACCATTTGAAATGGAATCAATGGTTGACGCCATTCGTGCCACAATTGCAGGCGGCATCACCAACGTCGCAGCTGTTGCATAGATTTGGATTTTACTTGTCACCGCAGCGAGCCCAGCCATCAAGGTAAATGTTTCTAGGTTATGATCCCAAAACTCTGTTTTCCCGCCAAAGCCACGCAGTTTGATCATCGACAAAGCAAAGTCAAAACCATAATGCTCAGCACGTTGAACAATTTTTTTATTTAGTTCAAATGAAGGCATGTACTGTGGCGCGGTTTCCGAAAGCAGCCAGCCATTATTTCCAATCGGGCAAAATACACCTATTTTCATCTCGTTTATCCTCTACACTTATTTCATTATTTGCAGAACATCAAAGGCTAAATACAGCAAGACTTTTAACCTTTAGTTTGATAGAAATATATTTGCACAAGCCATGCCAACTATTATTTATTATTATTTTTCAATATATTAAATATTTTTACTTAATCATATTTTTTACCAAAAAGTAAAATTAGTTTTTATTTTATGCACTATCTCTGTGAGGAGTGATCAATGATTGTGCGGTAAATGATCCAAACTAGAATTTTTATATTTTTAGCCCAAATAAAAAAAGTGTATAGATCTCAAAACCTATACACCTTCACTTTATAAAGCCAAATTAAACAATCAATAATCTAAACTAAACTTTCCTGCCCTGTTAAAAAGCCCAACATTTCCTTATTCATCAGTACTGTTTCGGTTACAGTCGCTGCATGAGCGCCCTGCTTTAAAAGAGTCAACTGTGCATGCGGAAACAACTGTTTTAGGTTTTGTGAGCGTTCGTAAGGTACAAGGAAATCATCTTGATTCGCAATCAAATGCATCGGTATATTCTGCAAAGCGGCTCGTATCTCCTCGCTCAGTTCAAAGTCCATTAAAGCACTTAGCCGTCGCAATACATTTTCATGCGGTGGAAAGTTTTGAATTTGAAACTGTTCTTGCTTTTGAATATTTTCTATATTTGCTGAAATCCAAGCTGGCGGATATAAAAACAAGGCCTGTGCTTTGACATAAGCCTCAGTGCCTGCACATGTTAAAAGGTTAATTCGGGTTTCAAAGCATTTATAGGTATGCGCATCTAACGTGTCCCAACCATTTAAAATCGTGATTGATAACATCTGATACTCGATCGATTGGCATAAGGATGCCAACTCCGCACCAATAAAACCACCTAGTGCATGACCGATAAAATGAAAGCGTTGAATATGTTGTTGCTTTAAAATCAGCAAAAGCTGCTGCCCCAAATCGCGTATGCAATAATCTGGTTTTAATAATGTACTGTCGCCATGGCAACCTTCTTGATCGTAAGTTAGGACATGAAATTTGGTTTGTAGGTCTTGAATTTGTGGCTGCCAAAACTGCGCATGTCCACCTAAACCCGACGACAAAACCACATAATCAGCATCTTCTATATGGGATGGAAAAATTTGTACATTCATCTCAAAGTTTACTTTTTGGTCAAAAATATTATCTAGCAATAATTATGCCTTTTAATAAATGTTTGTATTTTTTAAATTTATAATGAATTTTTTAAAAAGCTCTGTAATTATGATTTTAATGCTCTATATGATAAAATATTCAAAGCTTATTATAAATAATCATAAAGAATGAGTTTTTGATTTAAAAAATCAACTTAAATTATATAAATATCGAGAACTTAAGCAACATTTTGAATAACTAATTTTGATGTAAACATTCAGCATATATAACTTTAGCTAATATTTTATTTCACTAAAAGCCATGCATATTGGACTTGAAAAGACAGCATTATGAACGGCTTGGTTTTATACTAAGCGCACAGTTGTTTTGTTTTATGAGTAGGTTTTAAATGAACACAGGACTTGAAATAACGTCTATGCGCGACTCTGCTGAAGTTGTTGTAAGTATTTTAAAATCTCTAGCCAATACTGATCGTTTATTAATTTTGTGTCATTTGTCACAACAAGAACTTAATGTTTCTCAAATTGAAGAAATTACCGACATCAAACAGCCGACTCTTTCTCAACAATTAATGATGTTACGTAAAAGTGATGTGGTAAATACGCGCCGTGATGGTAAGCAAATTTATTACTCCATTAAAGATGAACGCATGATTGAAGTTTTAAATACTTTGTATAGCTTGTACTGCCCAAAACCACGTCTCTAAACCAAATCACTCTATATTTTCTGTGCTATGAAAACGAATGCTAAGACTTCTTAGCATTTTTTATGCATAATATATCTAAATTTGTGATTTAGATTTTTTTATGTCTGATTGGAATCGTCGTCTAAGCCATTATCTACCCGCATGGCAATGGCTTAAGCACTATGACACGCCTACATTTAAGTCAGATTTACTTGCCTCTTTTATCGTCATTGCCATGTTGGTTCCTCAAGGCATGGCCTATGCCATGTTGGCAGGCTTACCGCCAATCACTGGGTTATATGCCAGCATTATCCCAATGATTATTTATGCCATCATTGGTGGCAGTCCCACACTTTCTATTGGTCCTGTTGCCATCATTTCGATGATGACCTTTGCGACTTTGAACTCGATGTTTGAAGTTGGTTCACCAGTTTATATACAAGCGGCATGTTTATTAGCCCTAATGGTCGGTATCATTTCCCTGCTGTTGGGGTTATTTCGCTTTGGTTTCCTCATCCAACTGATTAGCCACCCCGTCATCCAAAGTTTCATTATTGCGTCTGCTTTGCTGATTGCTTTGGGGCAGTTGAAGTTTATTGTCGATCTGCCTTTAAAAGCTAATAACATTCCCGAGTTTGTGGTAAGTGTTTGGCAATACATCAGTTTAACTCACATAGGTACGCTGTTGTTTGGACTGTGTGCAATCGCATTTTTAATTTATGTACCAAAGTTGCTGAATACTAATGCCTTAAAAGGTTGGTTCGGATCGACCGTATTACTTTTGCGTACTATTCCTTTATTTTTAGTGGTTGCCTCGATTGCCTTGGTCTATTTTTTCCAGCTGCAAACGCTTGGAATCAAAACGGTTGGAATCATTCCATCTGGTATGCCTCCACTCGATATGCCGTATTGGAACTGGACTTTAGTTCTGCAACTTTTGCCAGGTGCAACTATGATCGCGATGATCAGTTTTGTAGAGTCACTTTCCATTGCTCAAGCCACTGCTTTACAAAACCGAAGTCAACTTAATAGCAACCAAGAACTTATCGCTTTGGGGTTAGCCAATATCAGTGCAGGTTTCAGTTCGGCCTTTCCTGTAACAGGCAGCCTTTCTCGTACTGTTGTTAATGCAGATGCAGGCGCTCAAACGCCTATGGCTGGTGTGCTCTCTTCGCTGTTGATTATTGTAGTGAGCTTATACTTTACAGATTTCTTTCAGGACCTTCCTTTAGCTATTTTGGCTGCAACGATTATCGTCTCGATATGGAAACTTGTGGACTTTAAACCCTTCATCGAAGCATGGAAGTATTCTAAAGCAGATGGTATCGCGATGTGGATTACCTTTTTTGGTGTTGTCTGTATCGATATTTCAACCGGCCTGATCATTGGCATGGTTTCGACCTTTATTTTGTTGCTTTGGCGGATTAGCCGACCACATATCGCTGTGATTGGCTTGGTCGAGGGGACGCAACATTTTCGCAATGTTGAACGCCATCAAGTTCAAACAACGGCACAAGTATTGTCAATGCGTATAGATGAAAGCCTAACCTTCTTAAATGCCAATATATTGAAAGGCGAGCTGATCAATGCTGTGAGCCAACAACCTGAGTTAGCTCATGTGGTGATTAATTGCTCCAGTGTGAGTAGTATCGACTTGAGTGCTTTAGAAATGCTGGAAGATATTAATCTAGAATTGGCCAAGCAAAACATTCAACTGCATTTGTCCGAAGTTAAAGGCCCTGTGATGGATCGACTGCAAAGCTCAAAACTATTGAAACTTTTGAGTGGGAATGTCTTTTTAACTCACTATCAAGCCATTCAGACCCTTTCACCTCAGCTGCTTAAAACTTCATAAGAGAGCGAATGTCTGCTTGCACTTTTTCTATTTAGTGAGAAATATCAAGCAGGCATTTATGATAAAAATCCGTTAAATATGTCATTTTAATGAATTAAAATGAATAATAAAAACTGGAATTACAATAACTTAATTTTTATATCTAAATATTTTTCAGTCAGTTAGCAAATTAGGTATAAAATGGCGCACTTAAAATCCGTATTTTGTCCTCGTAATTTCAACAAGGCGCCTCTATGTTTTCTGTTTTAGCGCGAATGAGTCTAGTTACTCGAATTATTATTGCCATTATTTTGGGTATTGGTGTAGCCCTTGTTTTCCCAGGCGTTGCACCTTATTTGAGCCTGCTAGGCGACTTATTTATTAAAGCGTTAAAATCTGTCGCGCCTGTACTTGTATTTGTCTTGGTTCTTGCTTCTATTGCAAATTTTAAAGTAGGTCATAGTGCGAATCTACGTCCTATCATCATCATGTATGCCGTGGGTATGTTACTGGCTGCTTTTTCAGCAGTTGCTGTCAGCATCGCTTTCCCAAGTACTTTGTTTTTAAACTTACCTGCAAATACTGACTTACAACCACCAAGCAGCTTGATTGAAATCTTTAAGAACCTACTGCTGAGCTTTATTGCTAACCCTGTAACTGCCATTAGTGAAGCAAACTTCATTGGTATTTTAGCGTGGGCTGTAGCCTTGGGTGCTGCATTCCGTCATGCCAAAGACTCAACCAAAGACTTACTCAATGATACTGCACACGCAGTAAATAGCGTGATTCGTTTGGTGATTAACTTTGCGCCTATCGGTATTTTCGGTCTGGTGGCGGTAACCTTTGCAGAAACAGGTTTAAGTACCTTAGCAAGCTATGCACATTTATTGGCTGTCTTACTCGGCACAATGGCTTTCGTTGCCTTAGTCATCAACCCGCTTATGGTTGCTGTGGTAACACGTAGCAATCCATATCCTTTGGTATTTCAGTGTTTACGTGAAAGTGGTATCACTGCTTTCTTCACGCGTAGTTCTGCTGCGAACATTCCTGTGAACTTAGATCTTGCAAAACGTTTGGGTGTTGCTGAATCTACAGCGAGTGTAGCCATTCCACTCGGTGCGACCATTAACATGGCCGGCGCCTCAGTGACTATTACTGTGCTTACACTGGCAGCAGTCAATACACTAGGTCTTAATGTTGACTTTACCACCATGATGATTTTATCTGTGCTTGCAACAGTTTCAGCTTGTGGTGCTTCTGGTGTCGCAGGTGGTTCTTTGCTGTTGATCCCTGTTGCGTGTGGACTGTTTGGTATTTCATCTGATATTGCAATGCAAGTGGTTGCAATTGGTATGGTGATTAGCGTACTACAAGACTCTACTGAAACCGCATTGAACTCATCAACTGACGTATTATTTACTGCAGCAGTTGACCGCGCTTCAAAATAATATATTGTAGAATCAGTATATTATTTCTTTTTTGAAGTTATGCCATTTCAACACTTACCACTTTGGATTCAACTGGGGGCATTCTTTCTTGCAGTCAATGCAGGAATGATTAATGTCTTAGGACTGGTGACTGTTTTACACCAGTCTGTTTCCCATATGACTGGTAATGTAAGTGTTTTGGCGATGTCGCTTGTACATTGGCAACCCGAAAGCATTTTATATTTGCTATTAGTAACTGTCTGCTATGTCATCGGTTCATTTTATAGCGGTGTAATTCTGGGAAATAGTCACTTTCGATTGGGACGCCGCTATGGCGTACCACTCACGTTAGTGGCTTTTTTTATTTTTCTGTGTTGGTTCTTTCTGCCTTATTTTCCACGCTATGCTTTACTCTGGGCCTGCGTCGCAATGGGTGTGCAAAATGCCATGGTGAGCCATTATAAAGGCACTATCATCCGCACCACACATTTATCGGGTGTTCTTACCGATCTCGGCTTAGCGCTTGGTTATCGTGTGCGCGGACTCTTAGTTGAACGTCGGCGCGTAGTTTTACATCTTTTGATTTTAAGTGGCTTTTTGATCGGCGGTCTCTGTGCAAGTTGGATGTATCCCTATTTAAAACTCAATTCTTTTTTAGTTCCAACAGCATTAAGCTTGATCCTTAGTGTTGTATATTGGATCATTTACTTTCGTTATCGTCGTTTTTAAACGCAGTTGTGGAATTCGCTATGGTAAAAAATGCATTACAGGCTCAGTTACTCAAAGCCGGTTTAGTTGACAACAAAAAGGCCAAAAAACTTTCTAAACAAGCAGTGCATGAGCAAAAAACAGGTCAAAGCAGTGAAGCTGAGATCAAGGCAAAAATTGCACAAGACAAACAGCAAAAACAGGCCAAAGATCAAGCCATTGAACTTGAGAAGAAAGCGATATTGCAAGAAAAAGAGCTCAAAGCGACGATCATTCAAATGATCACGCAGCATAAAATTCGGGATACCGATGGTGACGTGGCCTATCAGTTTATTGACGATGGCAAAATCAAAAAACAATATATCAATCAACAAATTTATAATGCCTTGGTTGCTGGTAGCCTCGTGATTGCACGTGATCATGAAAGTTATGCCATCTTACCTAAAGCTTTAGCTGATCGTATTAATGCCAAACTTGAAGGCTTTATTATCGTAAATACCTCAGAGAAAAATGAAGCAGTCACCGATGAGGAAGATCCATACGCTGCGTACGTGATCCCTGATGATCTCATGTGGTAATTATTGAGCCATCAGAAGCTTCCATATTGGAAGCTTCTTTTTTCCTAGTTCATTATAAAACTAATTTACCATTCCACTAATCTGACATATCCCGACCATCAACGAGCTATACTTCACGACATCCAAATAATGACTTAAAAGCGGAATCTAAGAGAGTAAATAAACAAGTCGTTGAAAACATGTATAAACTTAGTGACACAATTTGCTTAATTCGTATAGCTGATTACACTATTTGCAGTGTTTTAATCAAAAGAAGATCGCATTTTGGATAATTTTCATTTTATACAGAGTTTAAAAGACTGGTCGGATCAGTATCCTTGGATCGAAATGCTGACAGGATTCTGCATACTCATTCTAGTGGCTATACTGGCGTATATTATTGCCAAGCATGTTGTCGTTCGTGGTATTCGGCATCTCATCACTAAGCTAAAATTTGCCAATCACGACATCATGTCGCAGCATAGCGTGATTCGTCGAATTGCGAACATTGTCCCAGCAATCGTCATTATGAATGGTATCGTTACCGTTCCTCACCTGTCTGCGAAAATGGTCAGCTTTGTCCAAATGGCGGCACAGGCCTTTATTTTCTTAACCATTGCGCTCGCGATTGGTGAATTACTGAATATCTTCAATTTGGTTTATCAACGTAATCCAAAGTCTAGAAATAAGCCCATCAAAGGCTATTTACAGCTAATCAAACTGATTATTTTCATCGTTTGTGGCTTGATGATCTTAGGCACCTTCCTGAAAAAAGATGTCTTCACCTTGCTAGCGGGCTTCGGTGCTATGGCAGCAGTGCTGATGTTGGTCTTCCAAAACACCATTTTGTCTTTGGTGGCTTCTGTTCAGATTTCATCCTACGACATGGTTCGCATTGGAGATTGGATTGAAATGCCATCTCTGAATGCAGACGGTGATGTCATTGATATGTCATTACATACCATCACCGTACAAAACTTTGATAAAACCTTTACCACGATTCCAACCAACAAATTGGTCACAGATACTTTTAAAAACTGGCGGGGTATGTCGCAGGCAGGCGTACGTCGTATCAAACGCTCACTTTATATTGACCAAAGTAGCGTTCACTTTATGTCTGAAGCAGAACAAAGCAAACTTAAAGAGTTTTTATTATTAGACCAATATCTAGATCACAAGAGTACAGAGCTGGTTGAGTTTAATCAGAAATTGAGCAATACATCTCCTTGTAATCAGCGACGTTTAACCAATATCGGTACCTTCCGTGCGTATGTTGAGCTGTACCTTAATCAGCATCCGAACATTTCAAAACACCAGTCTTTAATCGTACGTCAGTTACAACCGACTGAAAAAGGCTTGCCACTGGAAATTTATGCTTTTAGCACTCAAATTGCATGGAAAGATTATGAAGCGATTCAGTCGGATATTTTCGATCATTTAATTGCCATTCTTCCCGAATTTGGTCTCAAAATTTACCAAGCACCATCGGGATATGACATGCAAATCGCAATGTCAAACCCGTAATTTTTCACTTTGGTATGCTAAAAACCACTCTAGTTTTAGCATACCAAGGTCTTAAAAACGCAGAATAAGCGTTTCAACATATGTTCTAAATCGCCCACTCTAGAATAAAGATTCTGGAAATACATAACATTATTTTTTCAACAACTGTGTTATTTAAGTTGTGTATTATGTAAATTAATTATGTGATTATTTACATGAAACATACCGCAATATCACAATATCAACCTTTTCTCTTCATTAAATTAGCCACTCCTTTTCACTTTGTAAGACTTTCTAAAATGAATACTTTAAATAAATCTTTATGTGCTGCCCTTTTAGCTGTAGCAGCGACATCTTCTTTTGCAGCAGAAACTCAAGTTGTAGAAACCACTCAAGCTGCTGTTGCAACTGAAAATGCAGCACCTGCTTCAGAAGCTGCTGCATCTGATGCGGTTGCGACATCAGAAGCTCAAGCAAACTAATGCTTTAAGCATCTTGGGGGATTCATTTGGTTGGATTCCCTTTTATCACTCTTCTCTATATCAGACTTTTATATCTATTCATCTACATTTCTTGCTATCAATACTGCTACAACATCGTTTAGTCTCTCGCAATTTACACAGACCACTGAGGTCTTTTCATGCTAAAATTTTCAAACTCTGCTTATTTATAAAACAAGTCATTACCTCATAAATGACTTATTTTTAGAAGGTTTTATTCATGTTCAAATGGTTTGAAAAACGTGTTGATCCCTATCCAGAAGAAGGTTTAAACCAACCTTTACCGACCACGTTCTTTCCGTTTGTATGGCAGGCCGCTAAAGGTGTGCGTGGCTATTTGTTGATTTTGATTTTATTCACGGCTGGGGCTGCTAGCTTTGAAGCTTTGTTCTACGCCAAAATTGGTGACTTAGTGAATTGGCTCAGTAAAAGCCAGCCAGAAACATTTTTAGCGGAACATGGTTCAAACTTAGTCCTTCTATTCTGTATTTTATTGGCCAATATTTTATTTGCCAGTTTACAGTCGATTATTAAACACCAAATATTATTTAGTACTTTTCCCATGCGTCTGCGCTGGCGCTTTCATAATTTACTGTTGAAGCAAAGTCTCGACTTTTTTCATAATGATTTTGCAGGAAGACTCTCCGCAAAAGTCATGCAAACTGCACTGGCAATCCGTGAGTTCTGGGTTATTTTGGGTGACATGTTGGCATATGTGCTCATTTATTTTGTCACGGTCAATCTGGTACTTGCCGCTATCTCCCCGCTCCTAATATTACCTTTACTGGTCTGGTTAGCTTTGTTTATCTGTGCAGCGTATTATTTCATTCCACGTTTGAGCAAAGTTTCAAATGAACAGGCTGATGCCCGAGCTGTGATGACTGGCCGTGTTACCGATGCTTATACCAATATTCAAACAGTGAAACTTTTTGCCCATGCAGGACGTGAAAGTTTATATGCCAAAGCCTCGATGCAAGAGTTCATGGTCACCGTCTATAAACAAATGCGTTTAGGTGCCAAATATGAAATCAGCATCCTGTTTTTAAATATAGTGCTGTACGCAGGTGTATTGGGCACTGCGGTTTGGTTATGGATGAATGGGCGAGTTGAACTTGGAGTTATTGCTGCTGCAACGGCTATGATTTTAAAACTGAGCAGTATTGCTGAATTTATCATGTGGCAAACCTCAGCACTTTTTGAAAGTGTCGGCACCATTCAAGACGGCATGAAAACCCTCGGTCGTTCGATCACGATTCAAGACAAACCTGATGCCAAAGACCTTGAAGTTAAACAAGGCGTGATTGAATTTAAAGACGTCACTTTCGCGTACAACAGTAAAAATGTCATCGACAATTTAAACCTACGCATCCAAGCTGGTGAAAAAATTGGGATCGTAGGTCGCTCTGGTGCAGGAAAATCGACACTGATTCAATTATTGCTGCATTTTTATCAATTGAAACAGGGTGAAATTTTAATTGATGGACAGAATATCGAAGATGTCACCCAAGACAGCTTACGTCGTAATATTGCCTTAGTGACTCAAGATACCTCCCTGCTACACCGTAGTGTCGCAGAAAATATCAAATATGGCCGTCCCAATGCCAGTGATGAAGAAATGTATGCTGCTGTACGTAAAGCCAAAGCCGAAGAGTTTATTCCTCAGCTGACTGACTTACGTGGTAAATCAGGTTATGAAGCCTATGTTGGTGAGCGTGGAGTGAAACTTTCAGGTGGCCAACGCCAGCGTATCGCCATTGCTCGTGTGTTCTTAAAAGATGCGCCGATTCTAATTTTAGATGAAGCCACCAGTGCCCTAGACTCAGAAGTTGAAGCTGCAATTCAATCTAGCCTTGATGACTTAATGCAAGATAAAACAGTGATTGCGATTGCGCACCGTCTTTCAACCATTGCCCAAATGGATCGTTTGATCGTGCTTGATGAAGGTCGTATTGCAGAACAAGGGACACATGAAGAGCTGATTCAAAAAAATGGTATCTATGCGCACCTTTGGCAGCGTCAAACAGGTGGATTTTTAACGGAACAACATCCGATTAAAAAGAAAGAAGCCTAATTTTACTTTCCATTTTCAGCACGCATAGATCATTATCATCAATGATTGTAGTGTGCTGATTTTGAAAAGATTTTACTTAACTTTTAGCATCATTTTCTGAGCCTTTATTTTTATCGAGAGTCTTATATTTTTGCTCAGAAATTTATGATATTTATAATATCGTTCCACTAAATCAGAAATGAAAAGGATACTGAATTGATATAGGCTCGGAACATATTGTCCAACAATATGCTCCATGAATTTGAAATATTCATGCCAATATAACTTCAGTCAGAAAAGAAAGAAAAATGCAATGGATCGCGCATGAAAACAGTTTCACTTCGCCAAGATCAAGGAATTCCTGGTGTTTATGGCTTATTGTTGTTAGATGTTGTGTCTCGTTGGGGCTATAATGCAGAGACGCTATTTTCCCCTTTTCAACTCACGAGCGAACAACTCGCAGAGCCTGACTTTCGCATACCTGTTCATACTGCCAATGAACTTGTGAAGTTGGCCAGCCGTCTCACTGGTGAGCCCACGCTTGGCTACCATCTAGGCACGCAAATGCGTATTTCAATTCATGGCTTCATTGGCTATGCCATTATGACAACTCATGATATTGGCGAAGCATTGGTACTTGCTAATCGTTTTATTCAACTGCGCATGCCTTTTTTGCAGCTTTTCTTTTCCACCTTCGGCGAAAAAGCGACTTTACAATTACGCTGTGATGTCGATATAGAACCGTTGCGTACCGATATTGCGATCAGTATTATTTTTGGTATTGTTTCTATGAGTAAGGCGCTCACTGGCATTGAAAATTTGGCTGGGGAAATTGATTTCGATTTTCCAGAACCTGAAGGCTTTGATCGCTATCGTGCAAAGCTACCTAACCATAGTGTTCGCTTTGATCAACCACATTTACTTTTGAGTTTTGATAAGCATTATCTAGGTTTTAAAATGGTCAATGCTGATCCACTTGCAAGCCAAATAGCCATTAATCAATGTGAAGCTGAACTCTCAGCCATGGGCGAACGCCGAAGATTATCGATGCGTGTTCGTGACATTTTAACGCGCTCAGAACAACACTATTTAAGCATCGAGCATGTGGCTGACCTCTTACACATGTCTGATCGCACACTGAAACGCCAATTGGCTGCTGAAAGCACGTCCTTTTCAACCATTGTGGATGAAGTGCGTTACCGTCATGCCACGTCACTTTTATCACGTACAGACTATAGCTTAGAGCAAATTGCGGATGAACTCGGATATAGTGATGTGGCAAATTTCAGCCGAGCCTTTAAGCGTTGGAGTGGACGCAGCCCGAGTAATTGGCGTAAAGATCCGTATTTATAGATCTTTTGTTTTGATAGAAAAGCATGTATAAATCATGCGAAAAATGATTTTTGTATTTTAAGGAGTTATTCATGAATCATCCTTCAGAATTGAAGTATGCGAGTACACATGAATGGGTGCGTATTGAAGGTGATCTTGTTGTAACTGGTATTTCAGACCATGCACAGGATGCTTTAGGCGATTTAGTCTATGTTGAAACACCAGAAGTTGGTCAACAAATCACTGCAGGCGAACAAGCGGGTGTAGTTGAATCTGTAAAAACAGCTTCTGATATTCATGCACCAGTTTCTGGCACCGTAGTAGAAATCAATGCCAATCTGGAAGATGATCCTGACTTCGTCAATGATGACCCCTATGGCAAAGGTTGGATTTATAAAATCAAACCAGACAATATCGCAGATGTAGAACAACTCCTTTCAAACACAGCCTATGAAGCGGGTCTATAAGCCTAGTATTCATATTTACGATTCAAAAAATCAGTCTGCGGACTGATTTTTTTGCAACTATCCTCTTATTTTGATAAATTAACTCTATATTTATATATTCAACTCGTTTAAATACCAATATTTATCACTATAATTATACTTTTCACGTGTATTATCTTATAATTTGATTGTTCTAGTTTCACAGCCGTGACCTAGCTTCTGCATAAAATAATAACAACAGTTTACGTCCTGTGGCCTCATCTTCGAGCCAAGGGTTCTGCATGTCTGTTCTCAATACATCATCACTATGGAATAAGTCTTTTATTCTGTGCTTAGCGAACAATCTGTTTTTGTTCATCTTTTACTTTGCACAGACCTCAATCCTTCCAATCTATATTTTGAATGATTTGGGTGGTAGCCTTGCACAAGCAGGCTTAGCCATGACTTTGTTCATGGCATCGTCTATCGCAGTTCGCCCTTTTAGCGGACTGATTATTGAAAAATTGGGCAATAAGAAAACGCTTTTTATCGCGGAAGCCCTATTTTGTTTGTTTTCCTTGGCTTATTTGTTTGCTGATAATTTACACCTGTTGTTACTGATTCGTTTTCTACATGGCATTTGGTTCAGCATCGTCACCACAGTTGCCGTACCTATCGTCAATGAGTTTATTCCAGAAAAACGTAAAGGCGAAGGCATGGGCTATTTTGTCATGTCCATTAATCTGGGGATTGTACTTGGGCCATTCCTCGGTTTAACCCTGATCCAGTCCGTATCCTATCCAATGGTCGCAGGAATTTTAGCGTTTAATGTCTGTCTCGGTTTCTTGTTTTGCTTCTTTATCCCAATTCAGCAAACCACTCAAAAATTGAAACCTGCCGTGAAGCGCAAGCTCAGTATCCATGACTTTGTTGAAACCAAAGCCTTGAATATTTCAATTATGGGCATGATCGTTTCTTTTTCCTATGCCAGTATCATGTCCTTCATTTCAACTTATGCAGAGTCTAAACATCTGCTGAACTACGCGAGCTTGTTTTTTATGTCTTTGCAATTTCTATGATGAGTCTACGCCCAATTACAGGCAAAATTTATGACCGTCGCGGAGCGAGCTATGTGATTTACCCAGCGATTATATTATTTAGCTTGGGGCTTATGATTCTCAGTCAGATTCAATCTTTGACGGGTTTATTGGTTGCTGCTGTATGCGTTGGTATGGGCTTTGGTTCTGCACAGCCTTGTCTACAAACTTTAGCTATTCAAGGTGCTGAAAAGCATCGGATTGGCCATGCGACCTCTACATTCTTTACCATGTATGACTTGGGTATTGCACTTGGTTCTATATTGTTGGGCATACTCATTTCTAAGCAAGGTTATAGCTTTACCTATTTATTCTGTGCACTGACAACCGTTTTAAGTTTATTTTTCTATGCCTTTATTACGAATAGAAAGAAAACCGCTTAAAACATCAGTCCGTATGCCCATAGTAATGAACATACGGACTCAAAAATTAAGCGTCGGCCTTCTCTTCTTCAGCGTCTT
Source organism: Acinetobacter sp. Gutcm_16 (assembly GCF_028649355.1). Taxonomy (NCBI): domain Bacteria; kingdom Pseudomonadati; phylum Pseudomonadota; class Gammaproteobacteria; order Moraxellales; family Moraxellaceae; genus Acinetobacter; species Acinetobacter sp. Gutcm_16. The sequence goes on from NZ_JAQSUV010000014.1 coordinate 34,775, forward strand.
TGGCTTTTTCAGCAATCGCTTGATCAAAAGACAAAGCACTATTTGAGCTTAACTGCGGGTTGGCACGACTACTCTTTAACTTAATCTGTAGACGTAATTCATTGACCGAGTCTGCATTTCGTAGCGCTTCTTCGTAAGTAATTGCACCTTGATTGTATAAATCAAACAAAGCCTGATCAAAGGTCTGCATACCGAGCTCTCGTGACTTCGACATCACTTCTTTGAGTTCATGGAAATTCCCTTTAAGTATCAAGTCTGACATCAACGGCGTATTGAGCATGATTTCCACTGCTGCTCGGCGACCACGCCCATCTTCAGTTCGTACCAAGCGCTGTGAAATAATCGCCTTCATATTAGAAGATAAGTCCATCAAAAGTTGATTACGACGTTCGTCTGGGAAAAAGTTAATAATACGATCTAAAGCCTGATTTGCATTATTGGCATGCAGTGTCCCCAGGCATAAGTGGCCTGTTTCCGCAAAAGCTATGGCATGTTCCATCGTCTCCGTATCACGAATCTCACCTATTAAAATGACATCGGGCGCTTGGCGCAGAGTATTTTTCAAAGCATTGTGCCAAGAATGACAGTCCACACCCACTTCCCGATGAGTAATCATCGATTTCTTATGCTTGTGAACATATTCCACTGGGTCTTCAACCGTAATAATGTGCCCTGCCGAGTTCTCATTTCGATGATCAATCATCGCTGCCAAAGACGTAGATTTACCCGACCCTGTACCACCGACAACGAGTACTAAACCACGTTTTTCCATAATTACGTCTTTTAAAGACGTTGGAAGTTGTAACTTAGTGAAGTTAGGAATTTCCGCAGTAATCGTACGAATCACCATACCTACATGCAGTTGCTGCTGAAAAACATTTACACGAAAACGTGAAACATTGGGAACGCTAATTGCAAAATTACACTCCAGCTCAGTTTCGAACTCCAATCGTTGCTTTTCGTTCATTAAACTATAAGCAAAGAGTTTGGTCTGATCAGATGGCAAGTTTTGTTGACCCAGTGGCTTCATGAGGCCCTGATGCTTAATACTTGGCGGAAAGTCTGCAGATATAAATAAGTCTGAACCACCATACTCAACCACTTTGCTGAGCATGTGAAACATCATCCGACGGGCTTCTTCTAAAAGTTCTGCAGAATACATAGTGTTCTCTAAAAATTAGTGCAAATAGCTGACTTTAAAAAGCATTTCTTTTATTCAAAATACAATTTTTTATCGTGTTCTTTCAGGCTTCTGATTTTGCATAAGTTTCTGCTCTAGCTCAACCTAATTTATCGTTTGATAAATAACTTTTAGCTTATTTTTCAATTTATTATCTTCATTTATTGAACTACATCACAAAAAAAAGACCTTTCATTGAAAGGTCTTTTTGGTTGCGTTGATTAAGCACTACGTTGAACAGCGTGGCTGCGTAATGTGTCGGCAACCTCTAAGAGTACTTGCTCAGTTTTTTCCCAGCCTAAACAGCCATCGGTAACAGACTGACCATAGACCATGTCATCTGAAATTTTCTGGTTACCATCAACCAAGTGACTCTCAAGCATGACACCACACACATTGCTTTGCGTGCGTTCCGCAACAATGCTACGTAATACATCAGGTTGATTGAGTGGATTTTTACTACTGTTCCCATGACTACAGTCAATCACCAACGCGGGTAATTCACCTTTGACTTTATCTTGCATATGACGAATATCTGCTAAAGCATAGTTAGGCCCTGAGTTTGCACCACGTAAAATCAAGTGCGGCTTCGGATTTCCTTGGGACTGAAGCATACATGCCATGCCTTGCTGCCCAATTCCCATGAACTGGTGAGAGTTTAATGCAGACTGAATCGCATCCAGAGCAATTTGAATTGAACCATCTGTGCCATTTTTGAAACCAATGCTGAATGGCATATGACTCGAAATTTCACGATGAATCTGCGACTCGCTGGTACGCGCACCAATAGCTCCCCATGCCAACAGATCGTCGAAATAAGCAGTCGCCATCGGGCTTAAAATTTCTGTAGCAATCGGCAAACCCATTTCAATAATCGCTAAATACAATGCTCGAGACTGCTCTAATCCCAACTGCATATTGGAAGATCCATCAAGTAAAGGATCGTATAAAAAACCTTTCCAACCCACTGTTGTCCGTGGTTTTTCAATATAAGCACGCATTACGAAGAAAATCTGATCTGAAACTTTGGTTTGTAATTGTTTTAACTTTTCAGCGTATTCTAAAACCGCAATAGGGTCGTGAATGGAACATGGGCCAGTAATGACCATTAAACGATGGTCTTTGCCTTCTAATATATTTCGAATGGTTTGACGCTGTTCAGCAATTTGTAGTTTTAATGGCGCTGAAAGTGGCAACTGCGCTTTGAGTTGCTGCGGCAAACTTAAAAGTGTTTCTTGAACTGTCGTTTGAGTACTTTGTAGTGCAGTATTTAGAGCATTCATTGGTTTGTATCCTTTGGACTGTGGTCTTCAGTCCGATCTTTTATTTGAGCGTTATGGGTCTAATGGATTGCTGGGCTAAAGTCATAAATTGACTAAAGTAAAACCAATAAAAGTTGCTAAAGTATGAATAGTTAGTTGTTTTCATGAAGTACTCCAAAAATTATTAAAACAGCAGATATAAAAAAACCTGACCAGGGTTGCCGATCAGGTATTAACTAGGTGGGCAACCTTTTGATGCCCGAACGCGTTCAGGCAATTATCTAAATTGCCAAAAGTAATAATTTGCGTTAGAGGTTACAGGTTGCTTTAACATTTTTATATCTTCAAAAATATGTTATCTGAAATTTAAAATACGCTGATTTTTTTGCTTTTACAACACTTTTTTATACAAAAAATTCTGTTCTATTCCGTTTAAGCCTTTGCCTTTAACTTAATGGCCTATCATGTTTGAGTTCATGAGAACAGTCGCTATGAAGCCTAGTGTAGTTTTAGCAACTGCATTTCTGCCTGCTGAGCACAAACAGGTGGACTAAACAGATAACCTTGCCCAATATGACAGCCCATATCTCTTAACAGCTGCAATTGTGTTTCGGTTTCAATGCCTTCGGCAACGATATCCATTGATAAAATCGGGCCGAGTTTGGCTAACCCTTCGACAATGGCATAAATCGATTTATCATCACTTAAGCGTTGTACAAAAGAGCAGTCAACTTTAATAATATCAACAGGATAGTCGCGCAAATGAGTAAGAGAAGAATGCCCCGTACCAAAATCATCCAGCGCTATTCGGACACCATTTGCTTTAAGTTTTTTAAGGGCGCGAACCACATATTCATAGCCGCGTTCAGCCAAATGATATTCAGTAACCTCAATTTCAACAAATTTCGAGGGTATACGGTAGGCTTTGAGACGTTTTAAAAAGATCTCAGCAAAATTATCACGCATAAATTCAACAGGTGCTGCATTTATCGAAATAGGTACAATCTGTAAGCCTTTTGCGCGCCATTCAGTAATCTGCTTGAAAACCTGATGCTGCATAATCTCACCAATACGGCTGGATAACTCATAATCATTAAAAGCTGCTGCAATTCGTGCAGGGCTTTGAATGTTATTTTGATCATCACGCCAGCGTAATAGCGCTTCATAACCAATAATTCGTTCTGAATCTAAACACACTTTCGGTTGGAAGAACGCCTCTATTGCAACATTACGAATAATTTGGTGCGCACAATTCAGTTGTTCTGATTGTTCCCGTACTGCATTAAACATATCCTGATCAAACATGCGCATACCGCCACGGCCTTGTGCTTTAACATCATTAAGTGCTGTGTCGGCACATTTGAGTAACTCACTGAGGTCATTCGCATCATCTGGATATAGACCACATCCAATGCTCATGCCACCATTGATGTAATTACCCGAAAAAGTAATGGGAAACTCAAGTTGTTGCAAAATCTGCTGGGCAATCTGATTGAGTTCGCCTATATCCTGCACATGTGGAATAATCACCCCAAATTCATCCCCACCAAGGCGTGCCAAGAAAGCTCGCCCTTCTAGAATTTGTTTTAAACGTTTCGATAAAATCCTTAACAAGTGATCGCCTGCGGCATAACCCAGTGTGTCATTGATGGTTTTAAAGTGATCTAAGTCCATCAGCATGACGGCTAACTTCTGCTTTTTGTCACGTGCATTGTTATACAGTTTTCTGATTTTTTCTTTAAACGCACGTCGGTTATTTAAACCCGTTAACTCATCACGTTCACTGCCTTGTTTTAATTTTTGTTCGGCCAAATATTGCAATGTGATATCACGTGATACACATAAAATGCTCTGGGTCTTTCCATTAATATCAAGTACAGGGGTTAGAACATTATCCCAATAATAAACTTTTCCGTCTGATAAACTCATGCCATTAAAATGAGAAATTTGGCCTTGGCTTGCACTATGCAATGCTTTTTTGGCTTTTTTACGCACCGCAAGAGGCAAAAGTTCGACCCAAGACATACCAAAGTCTTTAACATCCTCACTTCCCAACAACATGACACATGCCGACTTATTCATATGGGTGACCGTACTATCTGGTTCAACTACAATAATGCAGTCTACACTGGCATTTAACATATCCGAATGAGCACGTAATAGCGCTAAAGACTCGATATAAATTTTCATGCCCTGATGAATATCAGTGCAACTCAGTTGAAATCCAGCGGTAGAGCGATCCATTTCACCTTGGACTAAGAACCAATGATACTGGCCCTGATGATTACGAATCCGGCAGGTTTTTTCAAATGTAAGCTCAACAATTATCGGTTGATGCAAAAATTCATCTAATGCTGGCACATCTTCAGGATGAATATATTCAACTAAATTGAAGCTATCTGCGGATAAATCCATCCCCCCCACATACTGGCGTAAGGGTAAATTTAAATATTTGCAGACATCATTATGTATCCAAAAAAGCTGAGGAATAATATCAATCAGATGGTGGTCTTTTTTTAAAGTAGAACGCTTTCCTGCCTGTTGATCATAGGCAATATTTTTAGATTTAATTTTAGGCTGTGAATGGGTTCGAGACATAATAATTATCTGCAACTTAAACTCGCTGGTTTAGTCCATAACCAGACATATTGTTTAAAAAAGAAATCAAGCAAAGTCATGAAAAAACAGTGAAAACAAAAAAATAAATATAAATATAACGACAGTGCGTGATTACCATCACAATATGCATCATATACAACTTATATAAGCGTATACCAATGAAAATTTGCAACTATTACACAATTCAGACAAATAACTGAGCGCGGCTTTCAATAGCACATGAGCATGCATTTTAGCAACATAACTAAGCCAAACAAATTTCAGTGAAAAACTAATAATAACAATACATTATTTTAAGTAAAGACCGATAATTCACATAATGATTAAGTTTATTCTATTTACATAAAGACGTTATTCATAGGAGCTTTACGCCCTACTTTTGTGCAAAAAAATCAGAAGCCTGATTGGTAAATATTATCCAATCAGGCTTCTGATTTAGTAGATAGTTGCAAGCTATGATTTAACGATTTTTTTCTTCAATAAACTCAAATTGTGTTTCAGAAAAGACTGTGTAGGGTCACTTTTTTCATAACATTCATTTGGCAGCGAGTATTTAGCCAACTTCACCCAAACAGATGAAAACTGTTTGATAAAGCTCGCTTCATTGTAATGAATTCCATACCCTGCACACAGTGCTTTAATTTTGGGTGCGACTTGTGCGTAGCGATTGGCTGGCATGTCCGGGAAAAGATGATGTTCGATTTGATGACTCAAGTTCCCGCTTAAGATATGCAAGGCCTGTGTCCCACTAAAATTACTTGAGCCTCGAATTTGGCGCAGATACCACTCGGCCCGTGTTTCATTGTCAATATTGTCCATTTCAAAGTTTTCAGCATCTTCAGTAAAGTGACCATTAAAAATCACCGCGGATGCCCATAAACTACGAATAACATTGGCTACTGCATTTCCTGCAAAAACTGGCAGTGCATTTGGCCCAGCAATCATGGGGAAAAAGACATAGTCCTTAATCACTTGGCGTTTCATTTTCTGCCTAAAATCATATGACTCTACCCAAACTTCACGCCAAGTTTTTGTTTTATAGGCCACCACATCTTCTATATGCAGATTTTGTATACCAACATACCACTCAAAAAACACCATCAACTGTGCAGCTAAAGGCAGATTCAGCAAAAAACGAGGTTCCCAGACCTGTGCATCGCTCACACGGACTAAGCCATAGCCGACATCATGATCCATACCAACAATATTGGTGTAGGTATGGTGGATATAATTATGCGTATGTTTCCAGTCGGGGCCTGTGGCCATAGTATCCCAATCATAATTTGCCCCATTGAGACTCGGATCATTTAACCAGTCAAACTGACCATGCATGACATTATGCCCAAGCTCCATATTTTCTACGATTTTAGATACCCCTAATAAACCTGTGCCCAAAAGCCATACTGGAGGCAGCCATCCTGCAAACATCAGCATTGCACGTGCGCTTATTTCGCTATAACGCACAAAATTTCGGATTTTGTAAATATACTCAGCATCTTTTTCATTGAGATTTTCCATCACTTCACGACGGATCGCTTCAACTTTCGCACCAAACTCTTCGACTTGTGCAGGACTTAAATATTTGGATTTACTGCTTTCACTAAAATAAACGGGAAGATTCATATCTATACCTTCTTAAAGGTTGATTACAACAGGACTAACCGCCTGTGAAATGCATAATTTAATTTGTGTGTTATTGTTTTGATCAAGCTCGCCTGTGAGCAGATTCCGCACCACACCCTTAACTTTAGTACATGAACAAGTATTACAAATGCCCATACGGCAGCCATGCGCGGGACGTAAACCCGCCTGTTCTGCACTGTCTAATAAATTGCTTTGAGCTTGAAACTGTTGCTGCGAACGTTGAAACCTGACCACTTGAGCGCTCTGAGTATGATCGACAACAATTTGAAAGTATTCGGTATGCAGATGGTCAACTAAGTCTAAAGCCTGATAAATTTCTGTCAGGCTTTGCATCATATTGGCAGCACCACAGGCATAGCATTCACGTTGTTCAAAACCTTCCACCTTTTGGCTAAGCAAGTCTAGGCTCAGATGTTGTTTATCCAGCAAGGTATTTACATGATGGTATTTAAACTGCGGATAATGTTCAGTAAGTTGTTGCAGTTCTGTATGAAAGGCATCATCCCGCGTAAAGTAAATGAGATCGAAATTGGAAACTGTTTGTGGGCGTTTCAATGCTGCTTTAATCAATGCATAAATTGCGGTAATACCACTTCCCGAGGCAATCATCAGTGCAGAGTGAGGCTGACTTTTTAAAACAAATTCGCCCTGCGTTTGGGAAATTTCAACTACACTTTTTACAGGCTGTTGAGTGAGTGCATTTGAAACTTTGCCCTGTTGCTTGACAGCAATCACAAGATTGCCATTTTCTATAATCTCGACAATCGAATAGCTGCGCTGCCAACGTACACCAGCAATGAGTACTGTCACTAAGATACTTTGCCCAGCTTGATAGTCGGTTGCTTTAAAATGATGATTTGGCTGTAACTGCATGTACACGAAGTCATCTGATAAGTGATGCTTTGCAACAATCCGCGCTTTGGCTTTTTTCCATGCCCATAGCGGATTTACTTTTTCAGCCAGAAAATCGATGAAATCTTCACGTACCCATTCAGGACGGTATTCAACATGCTTTCCCATAGTCACCCTCTACTTTAGTTTGTTTTTATACAAGTGTGCATTATTGAGACATCAAGATAAGGTGAGAACCTATTTTCGACTATGTCATAAAAGGACAAAATCTAATGAATTGACATTTTTTATCATTTTTGTCTAACAACATGAACAGTTTTGCCAATTCACTTTTCTTCAAGCAAAAAAAACCAAGCCGCAGCTTGGTTTTTAAACACATTACAGTGAATTAGTCTTCAAAATGAATCACCGTACGGATTGATTTTCCATCATGCATTAAGTCAAAGGCTTCATTGATTTTGTCGAGACCCATAGTATGCGTAACAAATGGCTCTAAACGAATGTCACCAGTCATGGCTTCTTCAACCATACCTGGCAGTTGTGAACGACCTTTTACACCACCAAAAGCCGTCCCTTTCCAGGTACGGCCAGTGACCAGTTGGAATGGACGTGTTGAAATCTCTTGGCCTGCACCTGCCACACCAATAATCACCGACTGACCCCAACCACGGTGTGCACATTCAAGTGCTGAACGCATAACATTAGTGTTACCAATACATTCAAATGAGTGATCAACCCCCCAACCCGTCATTTCAACAATGACTTCCTGTACAGGACGCTCATGATCTTTTGGGTTTACAAAATCAGTTGCTCCGAATTCTGCTGCTAATTTATATTTATCAGGGTTCGTATCAACCGCAATAATACGGCTGGCTTTGGCTTTTTTTGCACCTTGTACAACTGCTAGACCAATACCACCTAAACCAAAGACTGCAACGGTATCACCCTCTTGTACTTTAGCTGTATTTTTGACTGCACCTAAACCAGTGGTCACGCCGCAACCCAATAGACAGACGTGTTCAGGATTAGCATCTGGATTGATTTTAGCCAAAGACACTTCTGCGACAACGGTATATTCAGAAAATGTTGAACAGCCCATGTAGTGATAAATCGGTTGTCCATTATAAGAAAAACGCGTTGTACCATCGGGCATCAGACCTTTGCCCTGCGTAGCTCGAACTGCAACACATAGATTGGTCTTGCCTGACTGACAGAATAAACACTCGCCACACTCAGCTGTATACAGTGGAATAACATGATCACCCGGCTGAACGCTGGTTACACCTTCACCGACCTGAACTACGATACCCGCACCTTCATGGCCTAAAACTGCTGGAAAAACACCTTCAGGATCATCACCAGATAAAGTAAATGCGTCGGTATGGCATACACCTGTATGAGTAATCTTGACTAAAACTTCACCTTTTTGTGGTGGAGCAACGTCAATTTCTACAATTTCCAGAGGTTGTCCAGGTCCAAAGGCAACAGCTGCACGTGATTTCATTTTCGCTATCCTTAACAGGTCTTTAACAGATGCGCTACAGTAACCGCTTTTTATTCTCTGTTTCAACCTATAACATGTGAAATGTATAACGTATAAAAATTAGGTCTTTAAAATAAATATGCCGATACCAACTCATTGTCGACCGCTGATTTTGCTGAGCACCGTTTTAACATTGGCGGGATGTCAACTCGCCCCCAATCAAGCTAAGCCTTCAGACCCTGTAGAGATATATGCACAGCATTGGCTTAATGGTCAAGATGCATCTGTACAGCAAAAACAGGGACTTACGGCCTATTTAGCTCTAGACGAAGCATTTATGAGTATTGCCTCACGCTTACATTTGATACGAGAGGCGAAGCACAGTCTAGATGTCCAATACTATATTTGGGGAGATGACTTTATAGGCCATATGATGTTGCATGAACTGTTAAATGCTGCAGATCGTGGTGTGAAAGTACGCTTATTGATTGATGACCAAAATGGCACTGCACTTGATGAAACTCTCAAAAAACTGAGCGCTCACCCCAATTTTGAAATCAAGTTATTCAATCCTTACAAATACCGTCATTTACGTGTGATTGATTATGCTTTCCGCTTCAATCACATTAACCATCGTATGCATAACAAACTGATTATTGCTGATGGCGCAATAGCAGTAACTGGCGGTCGTAACATCAGCAGTGAATATTTTGACGCCAGTGAAAAATTCCAATTTACCGATTTGGACATTTTGTTTTATGGGCAAGCTGTAGAACATGCCAATAATGTATTTCTAAGTTTCTGGAATGATGATCTCAGTTATGCAATTCCTCAATTAGTGGGCCGTGGAACAAAAGAAGAACTGGCTCAATTAAAACAGCACTATGAGGCAGATGCCTTAGATAAAAATGTGATTGAACAGAAAATTGATTTGGCTCGTATACAAGTCGATTCAGAGCTAACCAAACATCCTGTTAACTGGGCAAAGGCTCATTTCATTGCCGATTCTCCCAATAAAATTCGTGGTGAAGCAAAGCCTGATGAAATCATTGTCAAACAAATGTTCGATTTGATGGGCAAGCCTGAAAAGCATATGGAGTTGGTCTCCGCATATTTTGTTCCAACTACAGCAGGTGCCGACTATCTCTCCAATTTGGCAAAAAATGGAACTCGAGTTCGGGTCTTAACCAATTCGTTATTGGCTAATGATGTTGCCATTGTGCATGCATTTTATAAAAAATATCGCCGTGGCTTGCTCGAAAATGGTGTCAAACTGTATGAGTTTAAACCTTATATCGAACGAGAGAAATACACATGGTATGAAGTGGTAACTGGCCATGTGATTCCAGCTAAAGGTCGAAGTTCCTCACGGCTCCATGCCAAATTTTTTGATATAGATGGAAAAGTCTTTGTCGGTTCGTTTAACTTTGACCCGCGCTCAGCCCATTTAAATACAGAAGTGGGCTTAGTGGTGGAGTCAGATCAATTGCAAAATGCAATCTCACACAAGTTAGATGAATTTCTCCCGCATATTGCATATGAGTTAAAGCTTAATCCTCAAGGCGATATCATTTGGCTTGAACATCAAAAAGATGGAACTGTGATTGAACATCAAAAAGAACCCGAAACTACAAAATTTCAGCGTTTTATGATGAAAGCCGTGTCATACCTACCCATTGAATGGATGATGTAATTACAGGTGAATGACGCTATCCATGTTCTCTAATGTAAGATAGCTTTCTGTTTAGGCTGAGTTGCTTTGTTTTTAGGCTCAGCTTAAAAATGCTTTAGCTATTACTACTCTTAATAAACGCCATTGAATATAAGACTCGAACAGAATAATTGGATTTCATATCTAAATTCATTCAAGGACTTGAAAGGTTTTACTCAGTACACACTTTGATTTAACATGCAGCCCTTCTTTTTTATCTCTCCTTTATAAAGTTTAGTAATGCAATTTTTTGATTTAAGTCGTCAGTTTAATCTCAGCAATATTTTAACCCCATACAAAACACTAGAAGATCTTGCTCGACAAGAATGGTTTCTAAGTAAAGTGCGTGTAGAACATGACTGCTTGAGTGACAATGACATGGTTGAAGGACAAGTTGTTTTAAAATCCAATCAAAATGTCCAAATTGAACTGGAGTGGCAAATCCAAGATACAGGCCATGAACTTTTGGTTCAGTTTAAAGGGATCGAAACAGCTGCAAGTGAAGAGACTTTTGTTTTGGTGAAAGGTGCTCAATTGATCGATGAATCGCAACAACCACTTTCGGCAGGTGCACTCAGCCTTTGGATTGATGGAACCTTATTTCCTATGCTGCCGCAACTACGTAAACAGATTAAAGCGCGGCTTAATCTCTGGGACTATGTTGAATACGAAGACTAAAGCAGACCACTATCTACGAATGGTTGGAAGATTCAGTCATGTGGATAATCCCAAAAGTTACCTAAAGTAAGCCTATTTCAGAAAATAAGTTTTGATAAGCCTCAGCTTTTTTCTCTAAAGCCAAAGGATAGGCACGAGAAGAAGATGGCATCCGATAAAGCCTCAGGTCTCGTCCTGCAAAATGTGTCTCGGACTTCATGCCAATTTGTGGTTTTAACGTACCTGTAGGCATAGACAGCATGAGCGTATCAGTAGCTTTATCGCCAGTGGTCATCACACTATGACAATCGGGTATTTGTTCAAGTAAATGTTGTATATTGGTTGGGGTAATAATGTGCAAAAACTTATCTGAAGCATTGCCTTTTTGGCGAATCACTTCATAGGCCGTATCAAAAATCGCAATGCCCCGTTCATTTAAAAATGTACGGATCTGTTGTTCTTTAAATGTCTTCTGCTCGATATTGAGAAAATAATTTTTATCTTGGAAAAAACACAGACCAAATATTTTCCACATATCATTTTGAAAGTTTGGATAGTAAAAGTCCATTTTCCAACGGGCCTTAGGCGGTGGAAAGCTGCCCAGCATCAATAATTTGGCATTAGCTGGCAGGAAAGGTTTAAGTGGATGTTTTTCAATTTCAACTGAATGTGTCATAAGCTATAGAAAATTTGTCTTTATTCAATTTTAAAAAGATTGGCGTATTTTTTTAGCCACTTGTTTACCCCAAAATTGATAAATTTCTTTGCTAGGGTGGAAACCGTCTTCGGCCATAACTAAGTTTAAAGCCAAAAACTTCTTTAGATCGTACTCTACCCACTCCATCTGATTTTGCTGTGCGACAAATTGGCCTAATTCTAAGTTCATCGCTTTGGCATATTGACCGAACAACCATGCAAGTGGGTTTGGAAGTGCAGGAAACTGATCCATCGGTGGTACACCTGATGCAATTGTTAGTTGTGGACTAAACTTATGTTTGAGTATGTCATAAAGCTGCTTCTGTTTTGCGATCCAAGCCTGCGGCGAAATGAATTTTGTAATGTCATTTACGCCTACAGAAGTAATAATGACATCAAAATGCTGTGTCTCAAGCGTTTGGATGGACTGAATGACCTGATCTGTGGTGAATCCCGTCATTGCGTGTAAATAAAATTGAATACTAAATTCAGATGACAGTTCTTTTAAAATTGAACCCAATAAAGCATCATCTTGAATATTTACACCAACACCAGCCGCCGCTGAATCCCCCAAAATGAGCAAGGAAAGCGACTTACCCACGCCTTTTTGTCCAATGCGCTCTCCTTCGGGTTCAGCCAATCTTGGTGTATTTTTTTTGACGGCATAGCCCTGAAAAAGAATGACTGGAATCAAAGCCAGCGTATAAATTTTTAATCGCATATTCAGTGACTGAGTCTAAGCTAACTGAGAGATGAAAATAGTATACTTTGAATTGCGTCTATACACTGACTTAAATAGTCTTTAGAAATATTGCTTTAAAGTTAATGATAAAAAATACAATCATAAAGTTATAAGACTTAATATTATTCTAACAATTTTAGTCTTTGTCTTCGGCTATTTTTCTAAGTGACAAATATAATCTACGACTTCACTTGCCATCATACTAAAGCGACTGTTGGCAGGAACATCAAAACTTTCACCTGCATAATACAGCCTCATTTCAGTCTGTAGCCCAATTTTAACTTGGCATTGACCTGAAACAATTTCAATATGCTCCGCAACATGCGTTTCAAACGTCAGCGGTTGATCTGTAGGCAAAATAACCCCAAGGGTCTTTTGTGAACCATCTTCACATTGAATGACATGACTGATTGCGCGCCCACCAAAATGGACATTGGGCTTTTTTCTAACTGAAACAAAGTCGAATTGTGTGGACATCTTGATCACCTTTTTTCTTCAATGCTACCTCGAGTTTATGACCAACTCATGAATGCACTCAAATGATCATCTGGAAATAGCAACGTGTGTTTAGAAGGCAGTGGCATAGTTAAAAATAAAAAGGCTGATTTACAGCCTTTTTATTTCAATCATTAACCCAGTTTATTGACCAATTTCAGCGGTAAAATTTTCATTGCTAAACCAAGTGGTAACCACGGCCATTTAGGAACATAGGCTTTTACAGGGGCTTTTTCAATTTCTGCGGCCAACAGTCGTGAACCTGTTTTTTCATCCACTTCAAAAGGTAGTGGTTTTGCACCCTCATTGATTTCTGTACGAATATAGCCAGGGAAAATCGTGGTGACTTTGATTGGGGTATTGAGCAGTTCTGCACGAATGCCTTCAGCCAAATGTGCAACGCCGGCTTTACTAGCACCGTACGCGGTCAAATGTTTTGGCATACCGCGGACTGCACTCATAGAAGAGATAACAACCAAATGTCCTGCATTTTGCTCACGGAAAATTTCAACTGCAGCTTCACACTGCGCTAGAGCTGAAATAAAGTTGGTTTCAACCGTGGCTTTATTAATCGCAAAACTGCCTTTGCCAATTCGACGCCCATCTCCAATTCCAGCATTTACAATCACACGGTCTAAATGGCCAAATTCTTGTTTAAATGCACGAAAAACTTCAAACACTTGATCGTAATTGGTCACATCTAAAACTTTAGGGATGACTTTTATTCCGTACTTGCTCTCAAGTTCCTCTTTTAGGCTTTCAAGGCGATCTAAGCGTCGTGCACAAATTGCCAAGTTATAGCCTTTTTGTGCAAATTCGCGTGCCATACCTGCACCAATGCCAGAACTTGCCCCTGTAATTAAAATTGTTTTAGCCATGTCTTAATCCTGTCCCTAGATCCATGTCAGTAAGTTTGAGTTTTCGGCTTTAATAAAATGATGTTCATTCAGACTTAAAAGCTGCGGTTCATTGCCCACCAGTCGTAATGTGGTCATGCTGCTGTTGGCAATAGCCCAATTAAGCGCAAAGGTTTTATTTGGACTTAAACCCAACAGCTTACCTGCAACCACTGAAATTACACCGCCTGAAGTAAACACCACAGCATAGCGCGGTTTGCTTTGAGCCAGTTCATCACACAAATCTTGTAAAGCGACTTCAATTCGACTTTTAAACTCAGGCCATGATTCATCGTACTCATGGTGATAGTCGCCACCTGTCCATCGTTCAATTGCCCCTTCAAATATCTTGGCCAAATATGCACGTGGGTTCGACTCTTTAGCCACATCGGCTTTTAGTAAATGTGGCTCGTTAAAACGCGGTTCGTAATGAGCAAAGACTTGCTGATGATTGAACTCATTCCATGCAGAATCTGTTAAGACATCTACTTCAGGAAAGCATTCAGCCAAAGAAATACATGCCGTTTGCTGATGTCGCTGCATGGAGCCTGACACCACCACAGGCGCTTCTTTTAAGATCTGATCAAAATATTGACCCAAAATTTTGGCTTGGAGTTCACCATTGGGAGAAAGTTGATCATAACTTTCTGCACCAAAAGATGCTTGCCCGTGGCGAATGAAATAAATAGTGGTCATTTGCCTAATATTTCCTTCATTTTAACAATGTATTTTTGAGCAACTTCATTGGCTTCAATTTTCTGTAAACCAATCAATTTAAGTGCGCGAATATGGAGAGCGTGAATTAAAATCCAAAAATCTTTGAAAGCTGGGTTATTGGTCTGTTTATGGTGATAGCGATAATAAATTTGTTGGGCAATCACGGCTAAACGGAAAATGCCAAAGACTTCATAAAAGGTCCAATTCTCGACTTCTAAACCCATTTGTTCTAAATAATAATCGACCACTTCTTTACGTGTGAACATGCCTTTAAGATTTGTCGGTTGACGACGTGTGGCTTTAAAAAGTGCACTATCCGACTCTTCAACCCAATATGCCAAAGCCGAACCTAAGTCCATGAGTGGATCGCCAAGCGTTGCCATTTCCCAGTCCAAGACCCCAATGATTTGTGTCGGATGATTCGGATCTAAAATAACATTATCAAAACGCCAATCGTTATGAATCACACAAGTTTTTGAGTCTGCTGGAATATTATCCTTCAGCCACTTTCGCACATATTTAAATGAAGGGACGTTAATGGTTTTGGCTTTTTCAAAACGAGCGTCCCAACCTTCCACTTGACGACGGCAGTAACCATCACCTTTACCAAGGTTCTCAAGTTCTGTGCCTTGGTATGGCACTTGATGAAGTTCGATCAGTTTATCAATCACATTGATACACAACTCACGAACTTGGGCTTCTTTAAAATCTAGCTCTCTCGGTAAATTGGCACGTGGAATAATGCCTTCTACACGTTTCATCACGTAGAAGTCACAGCCAAGAACAGATTCGTCCTGACACAATGCAACCATTTCGGGAAGTACAGGATAAAAAGGGGTTAAATTCTTTTGCACATGATATTCACGTGCCATGTCATGTGCAGATTTAGCTTTGGTACCTTTGGGTGGGCGGCGTAGAATTAGATCGACATTGTCGTATTTCAATCTATACGTCCAGTTAGATGCACCGCCTGAGTATTGCGTGACTTCAACCTGCCCTTGTAGATCGACACCTTGTGCTTTGAGCCAGTTTTCTACGGCTACAGCATCCAGTTCTTCACCCGCCCGAACTGTTCCACCTACATCAATCGCTGACATTCTTTTTTCCCAAACTATCAATCTTTTCTTTATAACTTAGAAGATCATCTATTCTTATTTCAACACGATGAATTAAAGAGATGATCTTCTCCTCTATTATTTTTTACGACGCGTACTATAGCCGCGTTTTGCCAGTTCTAATTTTGCAATCATACCTTTATGCACTTCATCCGGCCCATCGGCCAAACGCAGTGAACGTGCTTGAGCGAAGAAACCTGTCAAAGGCGTATCACGCGAAACACCTGCTCCGCCGTGAATTTGAATCGCCATATCGACCACTTTTTCAAGCACACTTGGCGCAACTACTTTAATGGCAGAAATCTCAGTTAACGCTGCCATATTCCCTAAAGTATCCATTTTATACGCAGCATACAAGGTTAATAAACGTGCTTGATCAATTGCAACACGTGCATCAGCCACGCGCTCTAGGTTTCCACCTAATTTTAAAATTTCTTTGCCAAATGCAGTACGACTCATACCACGATCGATCATCAATTCTAAAGACTTTTCCGCAGCACCAATACAGCGCATACAGTGATGAATACGACCCGGCCCTAAACGACCTTGGGCAATTTCAAAACCTTGACCTGCGCCACCAATAAAGTTAGAAATAGGTACACGAACATTACTAAAGCTAATTTCGCCGTGACCATGTGGAGCATCGTAGTCACCAAAGACTGGTAACATTCGTTCTATTTTGACACCAGCCGTTTCAACAGGCACTAAAACCATCGAGTGTTGATGGTGGCGATCTTTCGTTTCATCTGGTGTATGTGCCATAAAAATAATAATTTTGGCATTGGGGTCGCCTAAGCCTGAAGACCACCATTTACGGCCATTTAGCACAATTTCATCACCTTCGATTACGGCTGTTGCTTGCATATTGGTCGCATCAGATGAAGCAACAGCCGGTTCTGTCATGCAGAAAACAGAGCGAATTTTTCCATCTAAAAGCTGCGTAAGCCACTCTTGCCTTTGAGCTTCAGAGCCATAACGCCACAATACCTCCATGTTGCCACTGTCAGGCGCATTACAGTTAAATACGGTCGGCGCAAGAAGACTCCGACCTGTAAGTTCTGCAATATGAGCGTACTCTTGAACCGATAGACCTTGACCCAATTCAGGACATGGCAAAAACATATTCCATAAGCCCGCAGCTTTTGCTTTGGCTTTGAGCGTTTCAAGTTGTGCAGGCCACTGCCATTTGGTCCAGTCGCCACCTTGGTTCAGTTCATGTACCTCATGCCAAAAATCGGTTTCGATCGGCTCAATTTCGTTTTGAATAAATTGTTTGGTACGTTCTACATAATCTTGAGCACGTGCTGAAAGTTCAAACATGGCTGCTTCCTTCGATCTATTTTGATATTTTCGCTTTACATCAACATAACCTGAAAACTAATATGAACAAAATGATTTTATTTTATAGATCAGCATGAACAGTATTCATAGTAAGTCACCCATTGATATGGGGCTTTTTCATCGCATCGATATCAATTTATACCCGCTTTTTATTGCAATTTATGAGCAAAAAAGTATTTCTAAAGCAGCTCAAATCTTGTCGATTACGCAGTCTGCTGCCAGTCATGCCCTGCAGCGTCTACGTAGCCATTTAAAGGATGATTTATTTGTTCGCTCTGGCAGCCAAATGCTTCCAACACCTTTTGCAGAACAAAATTACCTAATTATTAAAAATGCTTTAATTGCAATTCAAAGTATTTCCATGCAGCAGCAAAGCTTCGACCCGAACATGGTTCAAAGCCTAAAAATTGCGATTCATGATGAAATCGAACCAATTGTTTTCCCAAAGTTAGTTGCTCACTTTCAGAAACTTGGACTAAGTATTCAGTTCATGAGTAGTAAGCTGGATCGTAAAACAGTAGATGCTGATTTAGTTTCTCAACAAATTGATTTTGTGATTGATTTGGAACAAAACTTTGGCGATAAAATTCAATTTGAGAGCTTGGTCAAAGACCAGTTTGTGGCTTGTACTCAGCTCCAGCAAATCAATGCTGAATTGTATTTGGCTGCACCGCATATTGGTGTATCTTCGCGGCGTACTGGTGTTTTGGTTGAAGATGTTCATTTAAATCGTAAGCAACTGTCTAGGCAGGTTTTTTTGCGTTGTCAGCACTATTCCACTGCACTACAAATTTTAGAGCAATATCCAAATGCAATTTTAACGATTCCTCAAAATATTTTGAGCCATTTGCATGTTTCCCCTCTACTCAATATTTTTGATGTTCCTGTAAAACTGCCGCAAATGAATATTGGAATTTTTTGGCATAAAAATTTAATGGAGAATAAAAGGCATCATTTTTTAAGAAGCGAAATTTATAAAATTTTTGCTTAGGCTATTTCTAAATAAACTAGCTATTTGCTTTTTTATTTCGCTAGAACTTTGTTCCTGTTTACTTGTTTAATTAAACATCTACTTTCTTATGAAAAATAAACACTTGTGATCACTTAAAACATTTTAAATAGTGTATCTACCATACAATGTCTTTTTGATATTTTTATTTTCCATTGCTCTCCTCTATGTTTGATCACCTGTCCAATAGCTGGCTCATCGGTATTGGCTTCGCCCTTTGCCTGATACTGGTATTTATTTTTTATAAAATACAAAATGCTCTCAGCCAATTTCTCCATCCTTTTAAAAAAGGTAAAACCTATTGGTGTCGAATTACGGCTATAAGTGATGGTGATACACTGACATGTTATCGCTTTAACTTTCGACGCTCTGAAACCAAATTACGCTTTGCCTATATTGATGCGCCTGAGTCGACTCAAAGCTATGGGCCTGAATCCAAACGCTTAATCAAAAAAATGGTTTATCGGAAAGTGGTTCGTGTTCGCATTACAGACATTGATCGTTACGGTCGTTGTGTAGGTGAAATCTACCGTTTTCGGAGAAGTATGAATGAGGAGATGGTTAAACGTGGTGCAGCATGGGTCTATGAGGACTATATTAAGGATAAAAAGCATTTGAAACATATGAATGCTTTACAAAGTCATGCGAAAAAGCACAAGAAAGGTTTATGGCGCGGCACCCGCCCTATTCGCCCGAGTGACTACCGGAAAATGAAGAAGTAGTCGATCTGTAAAGACTAAGTCTAAAAAGCCGCTCCATATGAAGCGGCTTTTTAATTGATTATTTGAAGACTTTAAAGCGTACAGCATCATCCACAAAGCCTTTTTCTTTGGCTTCGCCCTCAACCGAACCAAAGACCAGTTGTGCACGCAGTTTCCAACTTGCAGGCACATCCCACTCAGCATGCACTTCTTCATCTACAATTGGATTGTAATGCTGTAAAGATGCACCTAAACCTAAGGTATGTAATGCAGTCCAAGTTGCAAACTGCGCTATTGCAGTTGAATGCTCTGCCCATACTGGGAAATTTTCAGCATAAGATGGAAATTGCTCTTGTAGCCCCTGAATTACATCTAAATCTTCAAAAAATAAAACAGTTCCCACACCTGCTGCAAAACTGGTCATTTTTGCCGTTGTTTTAGCCGCACTTTCTTCATCTTTAGCATAAGACTTCAGTTTTTCAGCCACAAAAGTCCAAAACTTTTCATGTTCCGTATTAAATAAAATTACCGCCCGAGATGACTGTGAATTGAACGATGATGGGCTTTGTTTAATGGCTGTTTGAATCAAATCAGTTAAAAATTCAGGGCTGTGCTCGACCTTTTTACCAATGGTATAAATGGTACGACGCTTTGTAATTAAGTCGATGAACTGATTTGACATATTATAAAATCCTTACGGCTATAGTGTGAATGATGACGCAATGTATCAAGCAATATTAATTCCAATCTTTGACTAAATAATAAAATTTAGTGCTTTAGATGCAGTTTAAATACTTTCTTGTGCTCGCAAATACATAGTTTTGCTATCGATATAAAAAATCCTCCATTTGGAGGATTTTTAAATGACTTAAAATTTGGCTTCTAAGACTTGAGTGGAAATTTTATTTTTCCATAATTCACGAAGAATAGGTAAATAGAACTTTTCACCTAGTTCAACCAATTCTGCATCGATCAATGCATGAATCTCATGCATAAATAAATAATCAAGTTCAACTGTTTTCAACTGTTGCTGTGCTTTTGCAAAATCTTTGCGCTTTTGTTGTGCACGTTTCACTAGAGCATCTGCAAAATCTTTATCTTTAAACTGTTTGATCGCGTTTAAGCGTAATTCAATCACGCCCCAACCACTCAACAACAGTTTGAAAAGTTCAAAGTCAGCCGTAGTTGATTCCCATGTCATTTCTTCAAGATTTTCATTTTCAGGTAGTACAGGAAGTAATAACTCCATAACACTTGGGAAAATCTTTTTGAAATTTAAAACAAATTTAACAGGATGTTCACCCGGATAATCGTTAAATTGCACGTTTTTCTGAACATCTGTCAAATAAATATCAAGCATGGTAACTCATCAGCAGTTTATCTTTAGTCGACCATTGTACCGACTTCGCCCAAAGATAAAAACCGCTGATGTTCATTTGCTCTTTAGTTGAGCATCTGGACCAAGGGCTATTTTACATTTGGGGAAATCATTTGCTCTGGACGTACCACTTCATCAAACTGCTCAGCCGTAACTAAGTTCAACTCTACAGCCACCTGTTTTAACGTTTTCCCTTCTTTATAAGCTGTTTTGGCAACTTTCGCTGCATTTTCATAGCCAATCACTGGGTTTAAAGCCGTAACTAACATCAATGAGTCATGTAAGAAGTGGTCAATTTTTTCACGGTTTGGTTCAATACCTACTGCACAGTGATCATTAAAACTATTACATGCGTCACCCAAAAGCTGAATCGACTGCAACAAATTAAACGCAATCACTGGCATGAATACATTCAGTTCAAAGTTACCCGATGCACCCGCAACATTAATCGTGGTGTCATTGCCTAATACTTGCGCCACCACCATGGTCATCGCTTCACTTTGAGTCGGATTCACTTTCCCCGGCATAATACTTGAGCCTGGTTCATTTTCAGGAATACGTAACTCGCCAAAACCACATCGTGGGCCACTTGCCAACCAGCGAATGTCATTGGCAATTTTGTTCAAGCTTACCGCAAGCGTTTTTAATGCACCTGAGGCAAACACTGCTGCATCGCGCCCAGCCAATGCTTCAAATTTATTTGGTGCAGTCACAAAAGGCAGCCCTGTCAACTCTGCCAGTTGCTCCGCTGATTTTTCTGCATAATCAGGATGAGCATTCAGCCCTGTACCTACAGCTGTTCCACCTAAAGGCAGCTCATACAAGCCTGAAAGTGCTTGTTGTAAACGCTTTAAACCATGATCGAGCTGGGAAACATAACCGCTAAATTCTTGACCTAAGGTTAAGGGTGTCGCATCTTGTAAATGAGTTCGGCCAATTTTGACGATGTCTGAAAATGCTTGAGACTTTGCCTCTAAAGTATCTCGAAGCTGGGTAACCGCAGGAATCAGTAATTCATTGATCTGAATGCTTGCTGCGACATGAATCGCCGTTGGGAACGAGTCGTTGGTCGACTGAGCACGGTTCACGTGATCATTCGGGTGTACAGGTTTTTGGGCGCCTAAAGGATTGCCGAGTTTCTGATTGGCGATATTGGCAATCACTTCATTACAGTTCATGTTGCTTTGTGTGCCTGAACCAGTTTGCCATACCACCAAAGGAAACTGACTATCCCACTGCCCTGCAATCACTTCATCCACAGCACCCACGATGTATTGCGCCAATTCTTGTGGAATTTGGTTGAGCTCAGCATTGGTCAATGCTGCTGCTTTTTTCACTAAGCCCATGGCACGAATCATTGGACGTGGTAGACGTTCACTACCAATTTTAAAGTTTTGTAAACTACGCTGAGTTTGAGCACCCCAAAGTGCTTCACTCGGTACTTCAACTTCGCCCATCGTGTCATGTTCAATACGTGTTTGCATTTTAACCTCTTCCTTTTTAAGTGAATTGCAAAATGATTATTTTGCGCTTGTTTTCCTTATCTTAATGATTAAGTAAAAATATGTAAATGATAATTATTATCAGTAAATTAATTAACGGCCATCTAAACTTTGTCGGTAGAAACGCCATCCATCTTCAAGAGTCTGTTCTAAGCCACGCTTCGCTTGCCAGTGTAAAACGTTTTTCGCTTTACTACACTCTGCTGCGACCTGATCTAATTCCACAATGTTCGAATCAACTACATCGACTGTAGCAATGTCACTTTGCGTCACGCTTTCAACTTTTTCAACCAACTGCTGTATCGACACACTTTGACCTGCGATATTAAAAGCTTCACAAGCAAACTGTTGAGTGCTTAACCATTGTAACGAAGCGGCAATCGCATCACAGGCATCGAGGATATGTAAAAAACTACGCTCTACGGTATGGTCTGTGGTTTGTGCACTTTTTCTAAGTTCAATATGATCACGCTGTTTTGCAGCAACTTGCATCAACAGTGGAATAATATTTTTCGGTAAAGGCGGGAACAGTTCTCCGAGCATCGCATTTTCAAATGCACCAGCAACATTGCCCATTCTTAAAATTGCAATTTTCCATTCATTATCCGTTTTTGCTGTATCTCGAATAATTTCTTCGACCATTTGCTGCGACTTGATATACGGGTTTGGATAACCGTAATTCAGCTCTAAATCTTCTTCTAGCTGTAGGCTCGATTCACCATAGACCGCAAGACTGGAAAGATGAACCAAAGTTCGGACACCTGTGCGCTGCATGGCACGCAGTAAACTCATGATACAACTGACATTATCGTTATAGTACTCCAAAGGCTTCAATACAGATTCTTCAAGCGATTTAAAACTTGCTGCATGCACCACTGCATCGATGGAATACTGCTCAAAAACTTTATTTAAAGCAGGCGTATTTCGTATATCAATTTTGACAAAAGGCACATACATGCCACTAATAAATTCTAATCGTTCAAGAGTTTGTAAGTTCGCATTGGATAAATTGTCTACAATAATGACCTCTTGCCCGTGCGCCATAAAGCTCAAAGCAATATGAGAGCCTATAAAGCCTAAACCACCAGTCACTAAAATCATTGTATACATACTCCTTATAATAATCAGCAAGTTGCGTTTTATTGGTGTATTTATGGTGTTTCAAATGACTTATCCACAGATATTAAACGCAAAAAACCGACTCAAAATTCTCTTGAGTCGGCCAATCTGCAAGAGCACTATATCACCATTTTAAAGGTTCGGAATATCGCATGTGTTACAGTTATAGCTATGTACTGTATATCGTTTATGAAAAGGAAAATACTTATTGAAGGAATTGTGTAGCCCGAAATCTTGCTACGTGATTTTGTTCAAAGAGTCTGCAATTGATTTGACAATATTTTTCTCTTTTTATATAGTTAGGCGACTCACTATATTGCAACTAATTAAATGAAACTTGATCAAAAATACAAAGCTCTTTTAGGCGAAGCACGAAAAAGAAACTTGCCTGATATCGAAGGAATACAACTTTGTTTTATGACGCTTTCACTTGCATCCAGCATAGATCGTGATTGTGCAAATCAGCTCTCTTTTCATGGTCTATCTGAAGGGCGATTCATTCTTTTATTTTTACTTGAAGCAGCTGGTGAAGGAATTGCCCCTAAAACTCTTGCAGAACAAGCTGGAATTACCCGCGCAACAGTAACTGGTTTGCTTGATGGCCTAGAACGTGAAGGATTAATAGAACGACAAGCAGACACAGAGGATCGTCGTGCTTTAAAAATACAACTCACTTCAAAAGGAAAGTTAATAGCTAAAGAAGTTTTTGACCAACATAGCCGCTGGATTTCAGGCTTATTTGGCAATCTTTCTTTTGAAGAGCGTGATCAATTGACCCAATTATTAGAAAAAGTCTCAAACAACCTCACCAATAAGGAATGAATATGAACCACTATCTTGTCGAGCTTTATACTCCAAATTCTGCTTGGAAAGCCTTATCATTCGATGAGCGCAAAAATTATTTAAATAATGTTGGAGCTGCAATGGCGGGACTGTCTGATGCTGGAGTTCAAGCGCTAACACTAACTCAAATCGACTCTAAAATTGATCAAAGTAGTGAACATCAATTCTTAGCCGTTTGGCACTTCCCAAATCAAGAAGTTTGCAATGCTCTACTTGCAGGTATCAAAGCAAGCGGTTGGTATAACTACTTCGACCATGTAAATGCTGTTGGAGTTGAATGCGATTTCAATGAGCACCTAAATGCGCTCTCTAATATTTGAATTTACAAAATTAATTAAATATCAAAGTCATCCTTTACATAAAACTAGGATGACTTTGATTGATCACTTAGTTCTTATTGGTGGTTTAATTAGATCCCCTCATATGGTCCAACATTTGAAAGCACTTTACTTGCAGTAGTAAATGTTCAATTAATATACATGAAGGTAATGTATTTTTTATTAGTCCATTTTTAATACATATTTTTAAAATATATTACATTTAGTCTTTAGATAAATTTGAAAATCAAATGCTTAAACCTATAATTTTAATTAGTTCATGCGCTTTTTTTACAGCATGTATTGTTGTTGAATATCCTGTACCAGTAATTGTAAATAAAGAAGTAACCACCACTGTAGATTATCCAATTAAACCACCTCTTGAACGCTTTAAAGAGGTTCAAATTCGCACCTATGATAATCGCTGTTTAGAGCTCAGTCCTTTTAATCAAAGAGAGCTTTTAGCTTCACGTTGCCAAAACACGTCTAATCAGAAGCTTGTTTATCATCAAGATAAAAGCATAACAGTACAAGGAAAATGCTTAGACGTATCTGGCGCAAATAAAAATGATGGTGCTCAAGTTATTGCATATCAATGTAATAACCAACCCAATCAAAAATGGTTTTTTGATGGTTACCGTATTCGTAGTCAAGATAGCGGAAAGTGCCTAGATATCTATGATGGCAAAATGAAGATGTATACCTGCAATAATAATCGCGGCCAGAAGTTCACAATTCTTCCCTTAATATAAGGGAGTTTACCTACAAAAAAAGCCCTCAGTAATAGGGCTTTTTTTGTTTGTCGATAAGACTATTAAAACTAAATTAGCTTAGAAGCGGTAACCAACACCGATGTTAAAGCCATTTAATTTAGCACTCTCGCCTTCAAATTTAACTTTAGTGCCTTCATAACCTACATGTACAGATACATTTTGTACTGGATTAACAGCTACACCCACGCCATATGCAAATTCTGTTTTAGTAAGGCTACTTGAATAGCTGTAACTTCCATCAAATTCATGATCACTATAATCGCTCTTAACATTAGCAAAACCAGCTAAGGCATATGCACTTACATACTCGTTAAAGCGGTATGCTGGACCAGCTAAAAGTGAAAATGATTTAACTTCAGCTTCTTCTACACCATAACCATAATTAGATTTGTCATCACCAGATACATATGATGCAGAAACCACTACACCTACTGGAGATTCATTTTCAAAGCGGTATTGTGCATTCACGCCTTTTAAATCTTTAAAGTCTTCTGCTTTTGTTTGTGCATAGCCAACAGAAACTGTGTGTTGAGCCGCAACAGCATTGATAGAAACACCCAGTGCGCAAGTAATAATAGCGCCACGAATAATATTTTGAATCATCTTATACCCTTTATATTGATTATTAGTCATTTTCTAATTAGTAATGACTATTAAGTGAATAAATTCACCACCAATATTATTTCATTATCAATACAAAAAAGGTATTGCAAAATTACACAAATATTTACCATTCGGTATATTTATTAACCATTTATACAATTTTATTAGTTTGATTCTTTTAATTTTAAAATTTAATAAAGATTAGTTTCTCAAATTATTTACCAAAATACTTCCTGCAACCTTTCAAGAATTTTTCATTAATATTCATTTCTGGATCATCCTTTTCATCATCACATTGATCTGCATTTTTTAAGTTGTTATCACGTGCGTATTGATAGCCATAATACTCTTCTGTGCCTTCCTTGAAGCCACCTAGCTTGTCAGGTCTCATTTGGTATTGGAAAAAGATGAAGGCAGCGATACCAATAACTGCAAGTATCCCATTGATGATCCTAAATTGTTTTGAAATCATTTTTATTCTTTATTGGGTTATTATTTGAGCGATGATCATAAAGAATAAAAAGGGATAAGTCTATGTGCGCAAACTTCGAAGCGATCAGAAAGAATCGTGCATTTCTGTTAGATCTCCCTGAGCCTGATCAGTTGGAGTTTCCTGAAGATATATTCCCGAACTTTCCATCACCTTTGATCTTTTCCAATGTCGGCAAGATCGAATGGAGATCGGTTAATTTTGGGATGATTCCTAAGTGGGCCAAGGAAAAGAGTTTCGGCAAATACACATACAATGCCCGGACTGAAACGGTCGCTGAAAAACCCAGTTTTAGGGAGTCTTGGCATAAGTCTCAATTTGGTTTAATCCCTGTCGAAACCATCTTTGAGCCTAAATACATAGATGGGAAATCGCACTGGTATGGCATTGCCCGTAAAGATGGCATGCCCTTTACCGTAGCGGCTATATATGAGAATGCCGTAATTGCTGGAGAGCAAATCCGATCGATGAGTATGCTCACCATCAATGCAGACCATCATCCCTTCATGAAGCAATTCCATAAGCCTAAAGATGAGAAGCGCTCTATCATCGTTATACCTGATGAATACCGCGAAGAATGGCTGAATTGCAGCTTTAAAGATGCTCATGAGTTCTTCCTTGAAATGCAGGATGAGTACATTACCTTCCCTAAATCCCGCTTATCTGAAAATGGTGCTCAACCTAATTTAATTTGAAGGGCCGTTGATTATCCACAGCTTTTAAATTTGAATTTATTTTGACCGAAATCTACAATCTTGAAATCTGTTACAGAAATCAAGTTTGGCTATGAATGATCTAAAAATGCACGGTGGCACAAGACCGGGTGCAGGGCGAAAGCGCTCAGAACTGACCACGCTTATCCGTGTACCAAACTCGTCTGTTTTAGAAATTAAAGCCTTTTTAAAGAAAGCTAAAGCCAATCCTGAAATCGATAACATTCGCCAAGTTGATCCAGTCACACATATGGCTATTCCATTGGCCACTGAGCGCGTTCAAGCCGGTTTCCCTTCCCCAGCCCAAGATCATGTTGATAAGACCTTAGACCTAAATGAGCACCTGATAAAGAATCCAGCTGCTACGTTCATCGTACGTGTTAATTCACTTTCTCTCATCAATATTGGTATCGATATTGGGGATGAGTTAATTGTCGATCGTAGTCTTGAGGCAAAGCATTGGGACATCGTGATTGCACTGGTCGACAATGAGTTCACCGTAAAGCGTCTCATGTGTGAAGATGCTGGGGTATGTTGGCTAAAAGCTGAAAACCCTGATTATGACGACATTCATTTCAGTGAAGGACAAGAGTTCATTATTTGGGGTGTTGTCACCCGCGTTCTAAAGAGCTTCAGATGAGAAGCGAAAGTAAGATCTATGCCTTAATAGACGTAAACAATTGCTACGTCAGTTGTGAGCGTGTGTTCAATCCAAAGTTGAATAATAGACCGGTCATTGTGCTTTCTAACAATGACGGCTGTGCAGTTGCACGTTCGCAGGAAGCCAAAGATCTTGGGATTAAAATGGGTGTTCCCCTATTCCAAATCAAAGACATTGTTGAAAAGCATAATGTAGAAGTGCTTTCGAGCAACTATAAAGTCTATGCAGAAATGTCTAAACGCTTTCACAGTATCCTTGCCGAATATGTTGCACCAGGAGAGCATGAGATCTACTCGATCGATGAATGCTTTCTAGATCTCACCGCATATGAGCATAAATTCGATTTAACTGAATACGCACAAGACATGCGTGAGCGTATCGCTAAGTGGATCGGCTTGCCTGTATCGGTTGGAATTGGTCGAAGTAAGACTGAAGCCAAGATTGCCAATCATATGGCCAAGAAAGCCAAACGCTTTTCGGGTGTCTGTAATTTGGTATCCATGGACCCAAAACATAAGGATTACTTTTTTAGTTTGATCGATGTATCTGAGGTTTGGGGAGTCGGTCGACAGTACAGTAAGAAACTGCACGCCATGGGTGTTCACACCGTTCAGGATCTCACCCGAACTGAGCCGCGCAATATGAAAAGACTCTTTTCCATTGTTATGGCCAAGACGGTTGCCGAGTTGCAAGGTATTTCATGCATTGAGATTGAACATGCCCCACCCGCTAAAAAACAAATCATCTCATCGAGGTCGTTTGGCCAACGTGTAACGGATAAAGAATCTTTGTCTGAGGCAATGAGTGATTACCTGCAATCAGCTTTTAAACGTCTACGTGAAGACAAAAGCTTATGTGGCTGTGTGATTGCTTTTGCTGAGTCCAATCCATTTGATAAGAATAAACCGTTTTATAAGAAATCAATCAGTGTTGGTTTTGCTGAGCCTACCGACTCTGCTGCAGTCATGAATAAAGCTGTGATGAAGCAAATGGATGAACTGTTTCAAGAAGGTATCGAATTTAAAAAGTGCGGTGTGATTTTAACTTGTATTGAAAGTAAGGCAGCCTATATTCCTGACCTGCTCACTGATGTTGAATCGATAGAGCGAAATGAGAAACTACAGCTCGCAATGGAAGGTGTTAAGGAAAGGTTTGGGGATAAGAAGCTTGCGATCGGACCATGTAAATTGCCGAATCGTGGCTGGTCGATGAGTCGAGGGAGTTTGACGAGGGATTATTTTAGCTGGGAAGGTATGTTGACTATTAATAATTAATAGTAAGCTATTATTATCTGCAATATTACGTTTATAAGTTTAAAAAAAGCATTACAACTCAAAGAATTAATAGCATATAATAAATATACACTTTTTTGTTTCAATAATTTATTTTGTGAAAACTTCTACTTGGTTCTTTACTACATATATGCTTAGCTTTACCCCTTACTTGCTACAAATGGGGATGAGTATTACAGATAAGAAAATCATTTTTTTAACTCACATTGACGTAGTTGCCATGTTGTTCACCATATTAATAAGTTGCTACTTGGAGATTTGGGATAAGATTCAAGATGAATCTTGGAAATCTAAAGCAGTAACATATTACTTGTATGTTTGTGGACTAATGATCAGCGTTTACTTCTTTCAATTTAAGACCAAAGGTCTTTCTTTAGACAACTCACATACAAGCATATTCTTACGAGACTATTACGATCCACAATTGCTTAAATCGTTTTGGATATATACATTTATAGTTGTAAGCTCCACACTATTAATTATTGTAGTGAAAAATTTTCATGCGGGAGGTAAGCAATGAATTTCATTGATAAATTATCATTGTATATGCCGTACTTATTAGGTGGGTTTCTCCCTCTTGTGATTTATGCTGCATATCAAGCCTTCAAACCAAAGAATGCTGAATTGAAAAACAAAGTATCTAACGTGGTAGCACATGTGGATGAAGAAATATCAACAGCTGAAATTATTTCTCAAACTGTAAAAATTTATGAACCAAATCAACCCGTTTTCACAGAGACTTTGAATAGTTACAAAGCTAATGCTTTAGTTGTATTATCAAAAACATACGACTTTCTGAATTATGAAAAATTTACCCAATTCGCAAATCAAAATAATAAAATTTCTGTAGAAAATTGCATAGACCTAAGACCAATGTTGAAGAACAAATCCTATACGACTACTAGTGTTAATAATCGACCATCAATACAAACTATGCGTGCTTTTCAAGCACACAACAAAGTAAGAAAGCATGGTGAATTCGTCATAACAGATGAATACGCATTCTTAGCTGGAAAATTACATAGTATGAAGATGTATAAAGGAAAATATGCTTTAAGAAAAAATTCTTTGCCTAAGTTCAGCATTACTCAAACAGAGCTTCTTTCAAATTCTATTAAAGACTCCAATTTAGCTGTACTAGCACTTTCAAAAGAATCGCACTTGAAACATGATTCAACAGCTTACAATCTTGCAAGGAAAAGAATTAAGTACAACTCAAATACACATAAATTTAGTGTAAGTACGAAATTCCGAAAATTTGAAGAATTAAAGGATGATTCGAAGCCAAATAGACTTTTATTATCCGCCAATCAAAGAGTTTCATAAAGCCACAGAGCCCTCACTTAGAGGGCTTTTTTTCAACCATAGAAATCACCGCAGCATGCGTTGCTATTGGTTAATGCATCATGAAAGTTTGACGAGGGATTATTTTAGTTGGGAAGGTATGTTGACTATTGATAGTTAGGCCAATAGATTATGAAATTTGCAATCGTCAAAAGAAATAAATAAATGGATAAACAAAAAATTATAGATATCGCTCTTTGGGCCATAGTTGCTTATGCTGTTACTTTACTAATTTATTGGACTTTAAAAATATTCAATCAAAATGCTGAGAACATCTCCGCACTAGGATCGTTGTTGTCCGCAAGTGCGACTTTTTTTGCGGCCTATGTAGCAGTAAAATTGTTTAATGACTGGAGAGATCCTGCAAATTATGCAACTACTAAAGAACAAGTTTTAGAAGCTCTAGGGGTTTTATCTCAAGTTCGATATCAGTTAAGTTTTATGTTGGATAATCTTTACACGTTAAAAAAGACGAATGAGTTTCTTGTTTTGAATGAGGAAATACTTAATTATAGTAAAAATGATATAGACCAAAAATTTTTTGAAATTGTAAAAAATATAAAATTTTTAGAAGACAAGCCGCTTTTTGAAAAATTTGGTAAAATTAACCATCATTTCATGCACTCTGAAAACTTTTACATTAGTTGTATTAAAGAATACAAAAATTATTATGATTACCTTGCTGAGTTGGAAATATTGAAAGGTAAGGAAATTTCTGTTGCACCATATAGAGCATATAGATTTTATGGTTTGGAAATTAATGATATCCCCCCTTTATATTCATTAACGAATACACTTAAGTATCAAGTTGGGTATAGCTATAACGACGTAAGTCTACAACAAGAAATAAAGTTTAACTATGACAATACAATTGTAATGTTAGGGACCACAATTGCACTAATTGATTCGTTCGAGTTGAAGTTATTGGACAAAATTCGAGTATAAATTCATTAGCCATTTAGCCCTTAATTATTGAGTTTTTTAACTATTGAAATCACCATCGCATGCCATTTTGGGCAACCCACATACTTTCGCTGATTATCAATAGGTTGAATAAATTGTATGCATGGAACATGAATAATCACAAAAAATATGTTCTAGCCTACTAAGCACTAGAACGTATGAGACTAAAACCATGATCCTTATATGAAAGTTGCAAGTTTCGAGTGGGGTATTATGTTAATTTTAGGAAAATTAAAAAGTATTTTGATAGTTCTTTAATTATTTAATTCTTCTTTAATATTTTTATCAAAACCTATAATTTAGATAGTGGATTTTTATGTGTTATTGAATGAATATATGTTTTATCTCTTTCCTGTAGTAATACTTCCTTCAAAAAATTTAACTTAAGCGTAGAAAATAAACATGACTTATGGATATCGAATAAACTTAGAGCAAATTTTACTAAAAAGAGCTGATGAAGCATGGTCATCAATCAAAAATGATTTTAAGATGGTACCAGATTCTGATCCAATCACAGGACAATCTAAAAATTTTTTGGGTCCTGAATTTGAAAATGAAGTAGTTATATTGACTTGTGTAGATTGTGTTTTAGGTTGGGCTATTACACTAGAATCAGTAGTAAATTTAGTTTGGATAACGAATGAAAAGACTCAAAAAATTGATGAAAGAAGTATAAGAGGAGGTACTATTGAGAAGTTTAAAGAGTTATGTAGACTAAACCAGATAAAAACGGATAATATTAATTTCATAAAAAATCTAAAAACCCTCATTAATGTTAGAAATGGTTTAGTTCATTATAAAAAACCAATTACATATGTAGGATTCTCTTTTGCACCGCAATATCAACATGAGTTTTCTTTTAAAAATATGAACGCTTATCAAACAAGTGTTCACTCATTAATTAAATTTCTAGATCAACACTTTGGTATGGATAGTTCTTATATAAATGGTGAATACAAATTCTTCTATATGACTGAATGACTGAACAAACTTCTACATTTTATAATGATTGATTGTAAATCATTTGTGCTAAGGCAAAGTGATCATACTTCACAGAAGTCTATTTAATATAAAATTTCCTATACAAATGCCCTCACTTGAGGGCTTTCTTAACTCACACACTGCACACAGACGGTGACATGCACCTTTGTCGAAATCGAATGCGCTGTGCAGCCTGAAAGCAGGATGCACAGCATTAGGGCTTTGATCATGATAGAAACAAAGCCTTTTCTTTAGCCCGTCGATTCACAAGCCCTTGCATACGTTTACCGCCTGCATTCACCCATACATCAAACTGATCCGCAGCACCATGAATATCATTGGCATTCAGCTTTTTCACTAAAGTTGATTCTCTAAATGCATTAGTCCCGATGTTGTAGGCAAGTGAAACTAAGGCATCGAACTGATTTTGATTAAGTTGCACTGTGACTGCCTTATTTACAGTAGCTTCAAATTTCTTTAAATCATGCGCCATGTATGCCTTCGCCTGTGCTTCAGTGCATGTATCACCTTTCTTGACTTTAATGCCGTTCGGATAAACCGTGGTACCGAAACCAATCGTCCACACTCCCACACCATCGTCATAGGCAGTAAGTCGCTTACCCTCTAAACTACAGATGAGATCCACACCAAAAAGACTGACCACCATCTGGTCGATTGCAAGTCCCAACATATCGGCCACTAGTGAATCTTTAGCTGTTGCAATCAGTTCGTTAGTGGCATCAACTTGTTTTTGAGTAAGTGTTCCACCGCTGATCTTTCTTAAAAAATCAAATATCTGTTTCATTTTTCACTTACTCACTTAAACATTGCTTTAAAAGCTGATCGAATTTCAAAGATTAATTCACCAATGGTTTTACCACGCAACAGCTGAATCGCTTGATACCAGATGCCAATTAACAACATTCCGAAGATTGCAAAGATCAACATCACAAAGCCTTGCGTCATATGTGAATAAACATGCCAACCATAATATTCAATGAATGCTGAACCACCATACAAACTAATTGCTACGCTAAAGGTGAATTTCATAATCACACCCATGGTGATTTTAATGCGTCCTTCAGTGTCGATATCCCCTGATAATGTCAGGGCAAAGATTGCCCCAACCACTGCAGCGATAATTTTAAAAAGCCATGGTAGGCCTTTGATGCTTAACGGGTCATTCATAGACCACTCCTAATTTTTGGCAATAAAAAAGCGCTCTAATGAGCGCCACACACTTTTTAAAAACTTAAACTTCGATTTGAATCACTTCACCTAATGGCGCGAGTCGTTTGATCTCACCATCAGATACAAATACAGATGCTCCAAGGTTGTAACGGGTTGAACTGGTGACTAAATTCAGGCCAGATCCACCCACCACCAACACTTTGTAATTGGGATGGTCCACACTAGTAATGGTTCCTACAAACTCTGCAGCTGTAGGCAGTAAATCAATTAAACGCTGTAATGCATTACTCACGATTGACACGCTCCACTTTAATGGTTTGATTGACCACTGCATGACTGAACGAGACGCTGACACTATCTACAATGCCCCACCATTCCGCATTAAAAGCCAGTACTTCTCCTGGTACACATTCACCCACTTCAGGCGAAATCGGCATGCTGTAGGTGTGTGTTTCGACCATTCCTGCTTTGGCAAGCTTAGCTTTACCATAGGCCCCCATGCTGACATGGTTGAACAATGGATTGTTTTCAGGTTGAAGTAAGGTATGGGCACTGGTTTCTGTACGTTTCACTTGAGCCACCAACGCTTTACGATCATTGGTCAGCGTAATGCCGTTGTAATCAGGATAGATCTGATAATCCGTGGACTGACTCACCACTGCAGACTCAGGCAATAAGCGATCATATTCGGCGATCGACAGCACATCCCAAAAGGTCTTTTTATAAAGCGGTTTAATCGTCAGTATATTGCTGCCCTTTTCGCTATAGATAAAGCCACCGCCACTTTCAACCACCATCTTGATAGCATCTATTGGCGCTAAATTGGAATAACTTAAGCATTCACGCTCAACGATCCAGCCCAGCGCATCAATCAACTGCCAATTGAGCACCGTATCGCTAAACACACGATCAAGCTCTGCTTGGCATAACTGGACTGAGGTTCGATCATTCTCTTGTAAGAATGAGCGTAAAGGTGCTGTCGGTGCTGCCAGTAATGCCGTTTGACTGCGCCCAATCAAGGTATAAGTGTCTTGGGCAAACTTACGAGAACGTCGGCGGTTCTCAAGCAACATTTGATGTTCTGTACCATTCACGATAATTTTTAAAATCACAGGTTGGCCATTGATC
This sequence comes from Acinetobacter sp. Gutcm_16, assembly GCF_028649355.1. Taxonomy (NCBI): domain Bacteria; kingdom Pseudomonadati; phylum Pseudomonadota; class Gammaproteobacteria; order Moraxellales; family Moraxellaceae; genus Acinetobacter; species Acinetobacter sp. Gutcm_16. The sequence continues at coordinate 69,193 of NZ_JAQSUV010000014.1, forward strand.
GGTTCAAGTTTGCCAATCTGGGATGCTGGTATGGTCAAACTATAGGACCAGCACCAGCAGCTGCGATCGGTACTATAATTCCCATCATAAACCTGAATCTCTACACCATTATCTAGGCGTGTCACAGATAAACTATTCAATATGTACCACCAATTACGATTTGGTATGCCAGGGATGCAATCATCTGCACCGAAGTTGAGTTCAACATTGTGTGCATCCAGCTCATCACACAGACATACAAACTCAAGTTCCCCCGTACCTTCATACTGAGGGATTTCAGGCTCTGGCCATGGTTGAACGGGATGCTTGCGATAATGAATGGATTTGGCTTTATCCCAAGGGATCTCATCTTGTGTGACCAGCTCCAGCCCTTTGTCCCAATCAAAGCTAAAGCGCTTTTCAAAGACATGCGCGACTTCATGTGAAAACGAGATATTGCGCCGCTTTCGGATCATCTCCTGATGAGTCAATTCACGATTCAATCGAAGCTTGATCGGCTCATCAAAATACAAATCACGTGCAATACGAATCTTTAGGTTTTCTTGCCAACGCACGCCTTGGTTGCGACTGAGCTTCGCGCCCTGATCAAATGCAGCATGGATGGATTCAGATAAAGTCCTTCCACGCTGAAAGCCAATATCATTACCATGGTTGAGCACCAATCCACGGTCATAAAAAAAGGTTTCATTTGACACTCTGAGTACTGGTTTCGCCCAGGATATTTCTGTTGAACCAAGCTGGGTGATTGCACGCTCAAAGACAGCACTAAATCTCAGTTCAACACCCAATTGATGATTGATATCAAATAAGGCATCAAACACCGGATCGAATGATGTATTGATCACTGCATCAAGGGAGCAATATGCATTAATCCCCACCACGTGTAGCTCAGGGATAAAACCTGTATGGATCGTGGCTTCAAGCTGCGCAGTTTGCCCTGATACAGCATGAAACACGGCTTGAAATGAAACAGTGATCTCAGCTTCAAGTGCATTGAAATCTAAACGCTGTGCCTGAAACAAAGCCAAAAAGGAAGTATCAATCGTGGCTTCAAGTGATGCAAGGTTTTGTTCATCCGCACCAAAGTTAAGATCGGCAGAGCCCGTTACAATGTCTTTAAAATTGAGATTTACATGATGTGCATCAGGTGGAATATAGTTCGCCACATGTCCACCTCTTTTATGTAGATGGTTTGAGGATCAATGAGTTCATCATCAAGGTGCTACCTAAAACCAATTCAGGATTGGCCAGCTCTATATCCGTACCCACGGTGAAGTCTGCAACGGCTTCACCTGCACCATTCAGCAATCGTGCCCAAGTTGCTATACCCGCTTTCGTCACCGTTGCTGCATCAGTTTGATTGAGCTCAATGCGGTCAGCATGCATCATCTTTAAACACGGTTTAGGCAAAGTTAGGATCACCAGTTTTGCTGCGCTATTGGCAGCCACTGAGACCGAAGCAGGTTTCGTATCATCATAAAAAATAAAGGAAGCATTTGCGCTTCCTTGATCGAGGTATGTGGCCAGTGCTTGGAGTTGTACAAGACTGGCTTTTAAGGAGGGTTGAATCATTTGGCCACCAGTTTGTCTGAGATGACTGCGTTATATTGTCCATTGGGATCAAAGGCCACCACAAAGCATTCAAGCCCTACTGCAATATTTCTAAAAAAGTAGGTGCCATCAGGCTTTGATAGCGTTTCCCAGAGTAACTCACGTGTACTGCGCTTAAAACAACACACAGGGACAGGTGAATAATTCTGACCTAGTTTCTTGGTAGTTCCTTTAATCTGTCCAAAGCCTTGATCAGGTGTTGAAACTGTAATTACAGGCTTTTGCTCTTTTATGACTGCATAACCATAATCCTTAAGCTTTTCAAAGTTAGGTTTGTAGCCGCCAAAAAAGACTCTTAAAATTCTAATATTAGACAATTTTAATTTCCTCAATTGGGCTTGCTAAAAATATAGCGCTTGTACTACTGTTTGCCGTTATACAGTGCAATAATAAATTCTTATTTTGCTCAATATCGCTCGCTAACACTGGTAAGTTTTCTTTTGTAATAGCAGGTTTAGAAGATAATGTTGCCTCGTATCCACACACATAAAGCCCAATTGCATGCCCCAAGAATTGAGATGTTTCTTTCTCAAAAATCGTAAGAGGTCTTGCAGTTGTAGTATTAAAAGCTTCAACTGAATTACTTAAATAAGATCTTAAGGCTTGAGGGTTTGAATAAAATAAATACTTGGTCGTAACAGGAGCATTGCTCGCATCAAATGATACTGGGATTTTGCCAATGTAAGCTTGAGATGAGTTGGCTCCTGCAGCATATCCATCCTGCCCTCCGTTATAACCAGTGTTATTGATATTTGTTGGTGGTACATCACCCAGAAGCAATGGGCGCTTTAGTGGCTCTAAATCAAAACAAGCAACTGGCTGCAACGCATAAAAACGAGAAAGATAGTCACCATTACCGCAAAAAAACATTAAGTTAATGTGATAAATACTACCAACAACCTTTGAGTTTCCATATGTGCTGTAGCCCTGTGCATATGTCCAATCATTGTGAATATTGTTTGCTGATTGTGAAAAATTCCACAACAACCCTCGTGCAGGCGTTAATAATGAAGCATTAGCAACCACCGACTCAGAATCCGTAATTGTGCCCGTAACCAAGTCAACAGTTTTACCTACACATGGTGATATAGCATTTCTATAACTCGTATTGTTTTGATAACACAAGCGTAAAAATAAGTCGGTTTCGTCAAGGTTTTTAAGCTTGAAAATATGAACATTCGCAACGTCATAGACTAATTGCCAACCAAGCGGTGCAATCTTGGTGACAAAACCACCTGCAATCAAAATTGGCGCAGCATCAATGGTCATGGTGACTGAAGTCGCTGTCACTGCATCAATCCAAAATTCTCCGCCATTGATTGCCACCAACGGCCCTGAATTAATCTTTAGCACCCGGTCTGCAGCATAACCATGTGCTACACCGTAGTTTAGTGTTACTTGATTCCCAGTCACCGAAACACTGGCCACAGTCTGCTCGTTATAGCCTTGTGACAGCATTTTCTTAAAACGATCAGGAAACAGATTTTTAGAACCCGAACAAAAGTCCAAGCCCACATCTGCAAAATCAAACATCTTGGTCTGTGTTTGCTTCATTGCCATTATGTTTTACCCATAAAAAAGACCGCCGAAGCGGTCATATTTGAATTAAAAGTTAAGCCACCCGGTCAATGTCACCGCGCAGCATGATTTGGAATGAGTCAGACAACACCGTAGGTTCAGACTGCTTCACGGTACGAATCACCCAAATCGGATGATTGGCTGCGATGGTATTAAAACGCAGCACGTTGCCACTTGCCCAACCATTGCCCCAACCTTCCTTTTTGATGGTGAAATAAGGTGCATTGGTGACTGGATTAATTGGAGCACAATCTTCCGTCCGCACACCTGTTCCGATCTGGCCAGAGCTTTCACCAATGATTCGGAAAGCATCATTCGAGGTAAAGACAATCGCCCAACGTTCCTGAATATTGCCTTTATTGGTGACAGCAATCGGATACAGTGTGTCGTTGTAATTCGCTGAGATGGCTGCACCAACCGCCTCATCTTTCCAGAGGCTGTCCCAAGTCGCCTGTACAAACTTTCGGGTATAACGCGCTTGCATGTCACCAATTACCAGTGCAGAACCGACGATGGTATGCGCTGGATCATAGTTGTGCGTCAGCGGCTTGGTGAAAGTCACTTGGCCATTGATTTTGACATCACGAACTAAACCCATATCTTGGTAGCGATACTTCGCTGTAAGTGGTCCAGTGAGATTACCCAAGGCAAAATCACCGTTTAAAGTCACCTTGCCGTAGTCATAGTCCACTGTGTACAAATCAAATGGAATTTTAATACCATCAGCATCTTCAAGTTCACACCAGGAGATCCGTGCATCATTCAATGGGTAGGTTTGGCCAGCAATATAATCAGGTAATTCCTGCGACTTACTTGCACTCACAATCCCAATCTCACCCGATCGGAAAATCGGTACCCGACCATCAATCGGTAAACGTACTGCAGACAAGCCCAACAACTCAGCATCAATCGGGATATAGCTATAACCGACTGCACTGTATTTGACGGTTTCAGGCAGGACCATAATCGGCTTGTGAATCCACTGCTTGCCATCTTTGGTGTATTCCAGCTCAGCTACATACCAATCCTGCGCCATAATTTCAGCACGGTTAGCAGAAGTCACTTCAATCTTTTGACGAAAAACAAACTGACCATAGCCTTGGTCAAAGTTAAAGAAGCAATCGCACTCTGCGGTATCAATGGTACCTGAGCCATCAGGGGTGATATTCAATACACCGCCTTCCACCTTGGTGGCAGACAAAGTTAAAGACTGCGCCCGGATCGGGATCATCGGTGCACGGAATGACACTTGGTTGGTTTGAACGCTTTCAAGTTGAGTCACCAAAGTCTCTAAAGTCGGATTATTCGCCCCACCTACATCCCAAGCGGATAACTCTATAACTCCATTTCCATAATGGATCTGACCTGCTACCGTTCCCGCACCCGTGGTCACCGATGGATTACGGTAAAGCGATCCGAGTTTATCGACATAGGTTGAGCTGGCTAAGGTAAAGCGAACCGAACCTGCAAGAATCTGCTCAGCAAAGCCTTCGGTTAAATCCGTTTTTAACACAGAACCAATCACTGTATCCGACCAGGATTGAGCCGCAGAACTATCTCGATACGAGACACTCACCGTCACCGCAGTTGCTACTTCATTCAGGCTTAGAGTATGGGTCTCACTGGTATTTTCATACTTAATGGTCATCCCCAGCAAACCAGCAGCAATCGCCTCTTGATCGGTATTATATTTGCCATAAAACGGCTGCATAATCTTCTCGCGTTCGATCGCTTCAAGTGTGGTGCTTGGGGTGATACTCATGGTACGAGACGCATAGTTGATCGTGCCTTGTTGCTGACCTGCACCATTGATTAACCGCCCTGTGGTGGCATCAATCGGCATATCACGCAGCTCAACTTCACCTGAATAATTCATATACTTGACAGGTACACGCACTTTCACCGACTTCGGAATCAAGGCAGCAGATCCATTATCCAATTCAATTGAGATGCTGCCACTGGTCGGTACCGCAGTCACTTGAATTGAAGACTTGGTTCCTTTTTGCCCTGATACATTAAACGTGGTACCACCATTGGGTAATAGGGTCGGCATCAGCTTGGCCACACCATCCGCATAATCAATGGTGCCTGTGGCATCACCTGTAAATTGCCCTTGGCCATTATCGCTTGCAGTCTTGGTGACGCCATTCAATAACCAGTCAACGATTAAGGTCCCAGCCACAATCGAGTCGTTTACAGGGATCTCGATATAGGCATTGTTGATGGTTAATCCTGAGCGCTCCTGAGCCGTGATCATATTGTTCCAAGTCATCAGAATTGCACTGCCGACATCAGCGAGCTCACCTGTGGTGAGTGCCATGGTACCCGTATCGTAATCAATACTGCCTGAACCAAAGGAGGAATCAGCACCACGTAATTGGCCTGCACCATTGTCTCGAAGCGTGTAGACCTGATTCTGCACCAGGTACGACACTTGCAAACTACCCGGTGATGGCAACGGGACCAAATTTTTTACCCAGTTAAAACCGATGTTCTCCTGATTCACATAGATCAGCTCGGATTCAACTGGTGCTGTTACGGCTGCTGCAGGCATAAAGTTAATCGTTAAATTTGTTGTACCTGTCCCCGCGCTTGCATTCCACGCAATCGAACCGTTTTGATAGTTGATTGTGCCGATAGAAGTACCTGCAGCATTCTTAAGTTCACCGCCGACGTCGCTAATCGCTGAGCCAAATAAAGTAAACTCTACTGACTTCGGCATGACTGATGAGCCGAGATATAAGCTCGACACAGTATTGATCGTGACATTGTTAAAAGTCTTGCTTAGCACACCATTCTTGGCTTTCACCAAGGCCACAGAATCACCTGCAGCATTGATATTCACCATGGGGGTTTCTGTCTGCGCTGAGGGCACCAACTGCGTATAAACATCCTCTGCAACCACCGAATAGTCACCGACTTGTGCTGTCTCTTTGAGATTCGCACTGGAGTAATACTTCCCTGTATCCGCCACAATGGTGTCACGGATGATGGTGGTACTCTTTTCACCGCTATACCACTGCTTCGCAGACAGCCCCACAAAATCAGCTTTTAATGCATCACTCAGGCCATAGGTCGCAATCTTATATTCCACCTGTTTTTGATCAACAACCATAAATGCTGTACGTGTAGAAACCTCAGTGATCCGCAGGAATTGCTCAATTTCTAAGTCTTTGCCTTCATTTGAGATCAAGACAATTGACTTACCGATCGATGTTTCAGACTCTTGGGGAAACATCGCCACTTGTAGAGACTTCATGCCTTTCCAATGCGTGTCCAACGGTGTACCAGCAATCTGTGCACCTTTGGCATTATAGTTTTCAATACGGTTCTGCGCTTCTTTACGCTCATCTGTCCAACTGTCAGTACTGAATAACACGGCGGAGACACTTGGATCTTGCGCATTTTGGGAGATAAATACCGTCGCACCCATTAAGGCATCGGTATCGGCTGTATCGACTGCAGCATAGATCTTTTGGATAGATGTACGGCCCGTGGTTCGATCCATCTCAGAAATATCATTGAATAGGTTATTACTTTGCCCGTCGACAATTTCACGGCCTGAGTATTTACCCCCGCCATCATCAGCATCTGTACGAATGCGTTCTGACTCAAGGAGCTTTAAATTATGGGTTTCAATTGGCATCGCTTACCTCAATGAATCGCATGGTGACGTTAAAATAAGTATCAAGTGATGTTGCTGGAGTGCCTTTAACTGTAGAGCTTTCCAGCGCACCGTCTTTATGATTCCAAATCACATTGAACTTGCGTTGGTCGTGTGGCCATTCAAACCGAAGCGTGAATTGCTCCTGCAGGTTCTGCCACAAGCGAAGCGTGTTCAGATCGCTCAACTTGATCCAGCCTTTCGACTTATTAGCAGGCTGTAAAGTGATTGGTCGACCTGCTTGCTTACGTCCTTCTTGAATAATCAAAGCACCACTAATGGCATATTCCTGGTTCTGCTCGATCTCAGACCAGTTTTCATCAGACCAAAAAAAACCATCCTCAATTTGGATGGTTTCTCCTGCGGTTTTACGAATTAACTTCATTACATACTCCGTTTAAGCATTTCAAATTCACGAAGCATCTCTTCAACACTATCTACTGCTTCAGGCGTACCTTGTAGCTCTGCCGCTTTACCACCAGATTGCAATTCAAGCACTTTCTTCTCAGTCGGTTGCATGTTTTCAATTCCTTGTATATCGAATGAAGTCGCAATAAGTGGGGCATCAGGCATTGATGGAATTTGCTGAGCTGAATCGCTGTTATTTGACAAGAATGATCCAACACCACCACCTGAGCCGCGTGATTGTGACTTTGCATTCAGCTCATCAGTACGCGCTTTCATTTTGGCCTTGAAATCATCCCAATGGTCATTGGTAGCCTGCTGCTCAGCACTAATCTCAGGTTGCTCCCGAGAAGTCGCTTGGCTCACTTGACTCACAGTGCGCTGAGTCTCGATTGCTGCTTGCTGGATCTCACCCAGTTTAGTAACCGTGGTTTTGCCTGTGGCGTCTAGTTGAACCTCAAGCCCTAAATAAGCAGCCTTGGCATTCGCAGCAGCCATGACTTGGGCATCGCCCGAGGCGTAAGCTAAACGAATGGTTTCCTCATATGCCTGTTGCAAACCATCTTGAGTGGCCTCACCACTTTTTAAAATCGTATTGAAATCATTCAAGGCGAGATCTGCTGCAAGTTTAAGTTGCTCTTTGGTTTTAATCCCTAACCGCTCAAAAGCTGCTTCGACTGGTGATAGGCTATCGGGAATTTCTTGCACGGCGCGTTTTACAGCCTGCATTCCCATCTCAACTTGTGCAGTTGATAATTTCCCTTGTTCACCAAACAATTGAAGCTTGGCTTTTGCTGCCTCTATCTCAACTTCAGACTTTGCTGATGCTAACCATTTCTCCCACCCCATATACAATGCATTAGTAGCTTGCTCTCCCTTTAAGCCCAGCTCATCAAGGCCATTAGCGTAATTGGTCAAGTGATTTTGGTTAGCGGCAAATTTTTCAGAAACACGGTTGAGGGCAATATCAAGATCAACTCCCAAAGCCTCAGCACCTTTACGTGCTTGTACGAGTGCTTTACCAGTGTTATTTGCACCATCCGTGGCTTGATTAAACGCTTGTACTGAAACTTTCCCAGCTTGATCCATTGTGACTATATAGCCTTTCGCTATTAGATCAGCCTGCATCACGCCATCCATGACACCTTTATTTGCAGCAATAGCAGCTTCAGCATAAGCCGTAACAACCTTTAACTTTTCATCCTCGGTGACTTTCTTGCCATTCAACTCGGACTGCTGGTTAGCAAGCATTTGGTCCAAGGTTGCTTTAGATTTAGCCAGACTTTCTGCATTTTTCTGATCTTGGGTTTTACCGATCTCTTCAAGAGCTTGCACACCTTTGGATTTAAACTCTAAAGCACCATCTGAAGCTTTCTTGTAATACTCCTGAGCTTTTGTTGCCATTGCATCCATATCAGCAATAGCTTGCTGCTTAATATCACCCCATGTGAACTTTGAAACTAGCTGCACCCAAGCAGCTGCTAAATCATAAATAATTCCAACGAATAGATTTGCAGCAATTTGAATGCCTTTAAACCCATCACTAACAAAACCAATGGCAACATTGAAAGTTTGTAGAACCTTGGTGAAGCCATTCGTTTTAGAATTTGCCGCATCAATTCCGTTATTGAAATCATATAAGCCACTTAGTACATCATTCAAGACATCAAGAGTGATAACAAAAGCTTCTCCCACGGTTTCACCAAGTGTTTTAATTGCATCATAAATACTGGTTAGGGCAGTTTTTAAGGCAATAATCGTTGTTGTATCAATTCTCTTAAATTGGTCACCAACCCAAATAAAGCCTTCACCAATATCATTTAATAAGGTTTCTACAACATCCATGTTGGATGCAATCGTAACCAGCCAATCAGCAACTGTTGCACTCGCGCCATTAGACTGATCCATCTTACCAATCAGGATCTCCCAGCTAGTGGAGATACGCTGTAACGCATTGCCAATAGTTGTTGGGAACTGGTCAAAGGTTTGTTGAACTGCATCCTTCTGACTGAGGAGAGCTTTATAGACACGTTCTGCACCAAGCTCTCCATTGTCAGCCATATTCTTAAGTTCACCTGTGGTGACACCCAAACCCTTGGCTAACGCTTCTGCAACCCCAAAACCATTCTCCATCATGGAGTTGTATTCTTCACCACGAAGCGTACCTTGCTGCATACTCTGGATGAATTGCTGTGTAAATGCTTCGCTTGCTTGTGCAGATACTCCACTAATTTGAATTGCTTGATTGATGGTCTTGGTTAAATCAAGGGAACTCTGCTGAGTCATCCCTAAGTCTTTGCCAACAGCGTTCAATCTCGTGAATAAATCACCTGTTGCACTCAAGCTTGAGTTTGTCATCAAAGCAACTTGGTGCACGCCAGCCATTGCAGATCTAAAGTCACCACCATTCTTAGTCGCAATATTGATTCTTGCAGAAAGATTGGTGTAGGAGTCTGATACTTGGCTTAATTCACGTATTCCAACCCCAACACCTAGCGTAGCCATAGCTCCAGCAAGAGCATTTACAGCAAACTTTGCAACATTCAATCCCTTCTGTGCGGTTTGCCCTGCTGTATCCGTATGCTTTAAAGAATTATTTGCCTTACCTACTTCTGTGTGAAAATCAATAAATGCACTTTCAGCTTGTTGAACCTCTCTCTCAAGTTGATCTACTTCTTTTTGAGCAATCTCAATATCTGCAGGAGTAGCTTTTGTTTTTGAAAAGGCCTCAAGTCTAATCTTTGCCTTTTCTAAATCTGATTTTAAGAATGCCAAAGCTTTTACAGACTTATTACCAAAATCAGTAAAGTTAGTTGCAGCACTTTTGGCGTTGTCTCCTGCATCACGAATGATCTGAGTTGCACCGCTTAAAGACTTGGTAAGGCCTTCTGCCAATTCTTTGCTTTTCTCTGGGACAATACTCCCAAGAGCAATAGCAGTAGCAGCACTTGTTTGCTTCAGTTGATCCGCTTCAGTCTTAATCGTTTCAAAAACCTTTTTAGTAACGCTTTCAGACTGCTTGGCAGCAGCAATAAGCCCCCTGCTATCACCATCCATGATGAGTTTAAAAGTTAGATTTTTTGACATAGAGACCTCAAAATTTGGGCATTAAAAAACCGCCCTAAGGCGGTGCGAATAAATGATCAAATACTATTTGAGAGCTAAAATAATTGTCGTAATAATAAAACCCACTGCTAAGACTAGGCTCGTAATTGCTTGTAACAAACCAGCACGATCTGCACCTTTTTCGCTCATTTTTCCATCTCCCTTTAATTCAGATTTTGGTGTATGATTTTGCATATAGATATTTCTCCTTAACTTGTCGGTTGAGTTGATCTAAAAAGCTCGTGATTGCAGTCACGGGCTTTTTGCTTTTTAGATTCTAAAAATCCGTGCTTGAACATATGTGCAAGTATGGGCCTTTAAAATCACGGCTTTGGTGGAAATTCCTAGCTGCTAAAAACACTAATATTTGATAGATAAGTAGATTTGGAATTTCCATTTTCGCGTGTCTATGGTTGTGTTAGGCCTTAAAAAAGCCGACTTGTTAGATCGGCTTCGCTTGGTTAAATCTTAATACTTGTCAATAGGGTTTAAAACCCAATAAGGTCACGAGGTGTCAACAGGTGATTCTTTTCTTATAAGTGTAACTCTATTAAATAAGCCACTGCGAACGACGGTAATGAGCCTCTCTCTTATACGTCTGACTTCTAATTAAAAGAACCACCCGAAGGTGGCTCTTGTTTATTAAATGAATTATTAAAAAAGCACCCTGAGGTGCCTTGATTACTTACCGCATTGAGAACAAACCCAACGATTTGCTACGGCTGAAGCTGGTTTGGCAATCATATGCCATAGAAGTATGAATACCCAGATAATTAACCAAATCCCTCCGGTAAATATTGTTAAGACTAGATGCATCAACCAACTCATTTCTTTGATGTTCTTTTGATGAAGGGTTTGCTTACCGCATGACTTACAAAACATCATTTGTTGGGCTACTTTAGTTGCCATTTCAGTATTCCCCTTAACGCCCACTACGAATAGTAGTAACTTTGCCATCTTCAATTACAACAGTGAAAGTTTTACTACCATCGACATAGCTTAATTCACGCACTGAAACGTCTTTACCACCCACGTTTTTAACATAATCAAAATGTGATACTGGCTGGCCTGCGGCTGCAACGACTTCACCATAACTTTGACCTTTGCGGACTTGCTTACCGTTAATGCTAGCCCCTGCCAAATTTGCATTTGCTAATGTAAAAACAGACATCAAAGCAGCTGTAATTAATAATTTTTTCATGAATTTACCCGATTATTTATATTTAACGGCTAAATCATAACGTGCTCAATTTCACATCACAATGTGAAAATTACTGTTCTTTCTCAAGACTCTTAATGAAATCATTGAACTTTTTATTAATGGCATTCTGCGCCCTAGTCGCGATCGCTAGGTTACGCATTTTAATGCGCTCGGCTTTTTGAGCTGCTTTAAGATAGTGTCGGAATGATCCGTAGCTCATTTGCATGATGCTTTCATGTGAGTGGCCATTGGATACAAGAAGCTGAAATACATCAAACCAACTACTCTTTTTACGTGGATCTACATCGTCCCGATGTTTAGGTTTCGGCTCGGTAAAGAATGCGTCATTCACTTTCATCGCAGCATCCAATAACAAGGTATTGAGTAAGTCCTCGTTCTTGAATAGATCAATGACTTGTTCGAGACTGTATTTCAAACAATGGGTAATCAATTGCGTCGATTCAAATGGATGAGTATTAAAGATCATTTGTGCGGTTTCATCTGGATGATTATTCAAAAAGTCTTTGATGACCTGCGCTGCACCCGACCACTCATCAAAGTTATGCATCTGCAGCTGGTGCACCGATAGCTCACCAACGCTGACAGATCGATTTGAAGCCATAAAAAAATCATTCATGATGAAATCTCAAAAAGTACAGGCACAAAAAAAGATGCCTATTGCATCCTGTTTAAGTGCCTGTATGTGTTTATGCAGCTTTAGGGATTTGGGTGTAATAGCCGTATAAGCCAAGCATACCATCTTTGTCTTTGGTCAGATCACCCAAGGCATCACCGCTGATTTCGTAAGAACCAAATTCTTCATGAATTAGGCCAAAGCTTGAATCAGGTGTTTTCACTGTACGGTGCAGAGCTAAGAACACTTTGTCTTTGCTGATCTTATCAATGCCTTCAAAGAACAATGCATATTCTTTGCCAAAGTCAGATGCGATCGTAGTGTGTGTTACAGCGCCAGTGGTATAGCCAATCACAACTTTTGGCAAATCATCAAGAAACTCGATAGTTCCATAAATCGCATCTAGCTTATATTTCGTTGATTCAATAGGAACTGGTGTTGATGCTCCATCAGTCACTGTTGGTAGAGTCAAATTAAACCCATCTAGTTTGATCTTCTGACCTTTCGTGACTGCACCTAAATCACGGTCAGTTACAGCTTTAGTCGCAACTTCGACATTTTTACCCGAAAGGATATATGCCAGATTATCAGCATCAACCTGCTCAAGTGTGCCACTGAACGAAACTGCAGTGGTGTTGTATAGCACCAAATCGGTCGTATCATCACCTGACATGGACTCGGTATGCTCAATCTTGTTAGCCGTGATTTCTAGCGTAAAGTCTGGGATGTTGCCAAGCTCACGCATAGCACCTACAACACCTTCAACAATTGGGGCAAGTGAGAACTTACCACGCAATGAAATGTACTTCTTAGCCATTCGCCGGCACCTCTTTAGTTTTTAGTTTAGCTTCTGCTTTCAACTCAGGCTTGATTGCTTCAATCACGCCATCCTCTAAAAGCTGTTTAATTTTTTCTTGTGGTAGATCACCCACAATTTGACCATTCACCCATGGACCAATTGGCTTTAGGGCTTTGTATTGCGTTTTCATAAGGTTCCTAAATGAATTTTTCAGATTCAAAGATGATCGTCACATAGGCGAATGCTGCACTATACCCATCGCTAATCGAGACAAATCTTAATTCGCTAGTTGATGAGTCAGGCTCCCATCCTGATAAAAGCTGGATCACTTTTTCAGTCAACAATCCGACTTCATCACTTACAGCACGTCCATCGTTAAGTTGCGACTTTGCATTACGACACGCCACAGTCACAGCCCATTGCTGACCTAGTTTATTTAATGCCCCTCTTCCCACTTCAGCTTGCTTAACAACACGTGCAAAGTTGACATGTACGGATGGCACCACCTGTGACATTTCTGAGATTTGTACTGAATTTAAAGGGGTGTAGATCTTAAGAAAATCAGGAATTTCCTTTAATTTCTCGACTATCTCGTCACGTACTGCGAAGAATGTGCTCATCAATAAAAGCTCCTATAATGTTTAGTATTGATTGCTCATCCTCTGTGTTAATACCTAGAAAAGTTCTTGAGGGGATGTTTACCTCTTTCACCTTCCGATATTGACCACCAACAGCAAAGGTAATGTACTGGCCATTTTTAGGAGTGATATGCGCTCCAAAGTGAAAGACATGGGCATACGTTTTGTTTGATCCCCACTCAATACCGTTTGGACGCAAGTTAAAATGCAGCTCATTCATTAAATCGCCATTATTACGACCAGTCTGACCATTCTGTAGTTTTGCTCTCCATGATTGCTTCCATGGATTGCCATCTACATTGTGTTGGTTAAAAAAACGCTCTTGAGTTGAAGAAACACCATACCCACCAATTTCCACATATAAATCATCTTTATAAGTATCAAAATCACCAAGCTTCTTAAGAATCGCTTCTATTGGTGAGCTATCTGTTTGAATTGAAATAGCAAAGGCCATAATCACCTCACTTAATGCTAGGCATCTTTCCAAGGACATCATCACCAAAGACACCACCTGTATAAGTCGTGCCTATTGGTGCTGTAGATGGTTTATTTTTGGGTTGGTCATCCACGATTTGGCTAGTTTCCACATTCTGAATTTGCAAATGTGCTTTATTAGTTGCAACCAGCTTTAAAAAGCTGACTGCATCCTCATAACGCTTACGCACTTCTTCAGTGGGTTGCTGGAAATAAAGCCGATAACGTGCAATATCACACGCCATTCGCTCTAAATTACTGGGCACATTTGGCAGAGGTAAAGGATAGCGACCACCGATGTACCCATTAATTTCTTCTGATGCGTCTTGTAAGGCATCCTGAACAGCAGTTGATGCACTTGCATGCATCAACTTCAATTCATCAATCTCACCACCAAACCGCGCAACTAGATTTGCTTCAGTCGCGTACATGGGTCACCTTACTTATCGGTAGTAGCTTTCTTGGCTTCGGCGGTGGCTTTCTTTAAAGCAGCTTCAGTTGTGGCTAGTGATTTTTCCAAGCCTTCAACTTTCTTTTGAAGCTCTGCCACTTCTGCATCAGCTTTATTCTTACCCTCAATAAGGATTGCCTCATTTGCTTTCAGCTCTGCAACTTCTGAAGTAAGGCTTGCAAGCTGGGCGGCAGTGCCATCAGCCTTAGGTTGTTCTGGTGCTTTTTCTTCTTCAATAGCTCCAGATGCTAAAAGGGCCTGAAGATGTTTTTCTTCAAGCCCTTTAACTTCTTGCCCTGGTCGGTAGTGGCCGAGGGACTGTTTTGCGATGTACTTTGGCATGTGGTTTTCCTTATACAAACCCGCGACCACCAACAAGACCGTTCTTGTTGTTAGGGATTGCGAGTGGTGATGATTCAGCTAACAGCTCAATGCTAGACGGGTTCTTTTTCTGGTCTTGGGTTAAGAAGAATTCCAAGGCTTGCCCAAATGCCTCTAGGTTTTGAATAGCACAGTGCGCGATCCAACCATTAGCATCATTAATCAAGCCAAAGAAGTCTTCTGGAATAAAGCGACCTGCTGCACCATCCATGTTGTGCTTTACGTCATATGTCCAGATTTCAATATTGTCCACCACACCACGGAACTGAGGTTTATCTTTATGATCAAAAGTCGGTGTTAATGGCACGCTAATACCTGCATAAGGGGCAACAAATTTAGCCACAAACGCTGCATCTTGTTTCATTGCGTTGAAGACTTTTGAACTTGTTAAGATCATATTTGGCGATGAACCGCCATGTTCAATAGATAGATCAATCATCGCCTGCATATCATCTAGCACTTTTGCACCCGATTGCCCCCATTTGATTAATGGAGAGAAATTACAAGCAGAGTTACGACGGTAGTCCACTTCATATTTCGGAAAATCAGCCGAAGCAAATGTGGTCTTGCCATATAACAAGACATCACGTGCGATTAGAAGTTTTCGGTTATCAATAGACTGACGCAGATATAGAGCCTTTTGCGCTTGGTCAATCAAAAGAAGATCAGCATCGCTTAGACGGTTTGAACCAGTTGCAATAACACCATGTTTACGCAATTGAGTAACTAATGCTGCATTTTGAACATCTGCAGGTGTTACTGTCATCATTGGCTTTAAATACGCTGGCTTAACGAATTGTACGTGACCAGACTCTTCAACTTTAATTGGTCGAGCACCAGCATTCGGGGTTACAAATGGAGCAAGCGGAGTGGCTGTATTCAATTCTCCAACTGGCACCACATTTTTGTTATATGACACACGTTGCGGAAAAAAGCGATCGATTAACCAGGTATCTACCTTCTGTGTGGTATCTGTTAGTAACACCAACTGTGGTACATCTAGGAGCTCTACAGGTGCTTCCTGAAAAGTAAAAATTTGACCCATGTCTTAATTCCCCACTACTTTACGTAGTTCAATTTTGTTGTTTAAACCTTGTGCACGAACAGCATCCATCTGACCTGCTGTTAGCTTCACGCCATTGACAGTAACCACAGCCACATCAAAAGGACCTTGTACATAGATCGGCATTTCTAGGTCATTCGCTGCATGGTAGGTTGCTTGCTCCGCTGTGAAATCAGCGACAGCGATAGCATTCCAATCACCAATTACGCCACCCGCCACTTCTGGATGACCAGCCACGTTAGCTGCGTCGATGTTAAGCAAATCTCCTCGCTTATAAGCTGTATTGGTGGTGACCTTTGCATTTTCAGTGCGTACACCATTTCCAACGACCAATTGTTCTGATGTGATCGTTTGAGTAATTGTTCCCATTATTTTTGCTCCTGAGAGGCTGCGAATTTACTGAAAGCCTGATCTAGTGCTGAACCTTGATTACCGCCTTGCCCTTGCCCACCCTGACCACCTGTAGCTTGGTGAGTAAACAAATGCTGAAAGTGTGATGGAATTTGTTGCTGCTGTTGTTGATCTGCTGGTGGCTGAGTACCTGCAGAGAATTGACGAAGTTGTTTAGCTGAAAATGCAAATGCAGAATCATCTAGTGCTTTCATTTCGGTAATATCTTCAGCACTAAATTCTTTGCCCAGATCTTTACCTAAAGCAGTAATTTCTGCTTCACGCTTTGCTGCAGCAAACTGCTTGTTTTGGGTTTCAAGCTCAGAGTTTTTAGTCTCAAGCTCTTGAATACGGGCTTGCGCCTTTTCTAATTCGGTCACGTCTGTGTCCTCTGGTTGGGTTTGTGGTTTACCTGAGAAGGCTTCGATAGTGGTTTGAGTATCCGCACCCACCCCACAAATAGTGATTTCATGCACCCTGACATTTCGAAAAATGTGCACTGGTCCTGTAAATGTCTGACCATTTACTTCAATAGTTTTCCCTGGTCCAATTTCTTCAATGCTTTCAGGATCAGCCCACCATGACATTTGAAATGGGTACTCTTCATCAATGTCTTGAACAATCTCTTTAGCTTTGGGATTACTTAGAAAGTGGCCTTTAGCTCGAAATTTGGTGCTAACATCATAGGAGGTTGCTACACCTACCCGTTTCCCACCAAAATGCTCTTCAACTAAGCCAATCTTTGACTTTAACTGCAGCCCTTGAAGATCAATTACTACACCTGAACGCCCCCAGTAGTAATGGTTGTCAATGCGACCACCGCTATACACCTCAGCATCAAATGTACGGCGCTTCTTTTCCCCATCATCATTGACACTAATGGGTACATTTACAGCCGTAAATTGATGCATGAGATGATTTTTAACTTCATCTGGCATTTTTCATGCTCCATAAAAAAACCGCCCTTTAGACGGCTTCAGTTAATTTTTAATCATGGTTTCTTAGGTGGTCGCGATAGGATGCAACACATAGCACGAACAAGATTATTCACTCTTGATGGGCTACCAATCACAACCACTCTTTTCCCGCAGCCGCATGGCGAATAACCATTTCCATTTCGACCATTTAAACCACGTCGACACGATTCACATTTTTCTGACATTAATTCACCAATGCTTTAAGTGTGTAAATCATCTTGCCATTCAGCGTCTCAATCGAAACCACTTCAAATGACAAACCCATTGGCATTAATATGCCATGACCGGCATTCAACTCGTTTAGATCAATGCCTAGCCCTTTAGCATTCTCAATTTGCAACACCACATCGGAAGCATTCTCCGCTAACAGCAACGGCGAATTAAATTGAATCGTTTGCCCAACTTCATAAGCGACTACATGCTGCAAGGTCACGCCACCTGTCACGATTGCAGCTGAATTACTCGCCACGGCGTTTAAGGCTTGCATGTCCTGTCTGAGCCACTGTTTTAAAACATCGTCCGCTTTCGAGCTCACAGACGCATTTAGGTAGTTCGTGATTGCAGCATCATTGCCCTGCACATAGTCCAAGAAAGTCTTAATCGCACTGGGCCTAATGGATGGATCTAAAGGAATAACTGTATTGGCCACCGTGTTGAATAGATCTCTCGATTTTTCATCCATTGGAGCTAAAAGACTGGTGAGCTTTCTAGATGCAGTCCATTCAGCCTTAATTTCCTCTTTCTGCTCCAGTAGATACTCCTTATCAAGTAATGACTTGGAAATCTTCTGATCCACCAATGCCTCAAACTCTCCAAATTGCAAAGGATGTGAACTCCAATCCAAAGCCTCGGCAACCTCAGGCAACTTATCATCAGGTGTGATGCCGTATTTAAGCGCCTGTTTCTCTTTAAGGGCGATAACAGTACAACGACAGCGGAAACCCAATGGAGGGTAATGCGTTAGCCAAAACGGATGATCAATCGGTAATACAATTCGATTCAATGCTAAATGTGCAGGACGCACACGTGAGTCATTGATAGCCGAATACATTAGATACTGACGTTTGTCTTTATTCCGTTGCTGTTGCTGCCAACGTCCATGACCATAGGCACTTTGGATATTGGTGCGAAATACATTGTCCAGGTAATGCTTAGGTAAAACAATTTCCGATTCAGCTATAAGCTTCTGAAAATCGTTAAAGGTGCCACCTGATGCTAAGGTTTTGTTGAGTGACTTAATCACCGACTCAGCTTGCTCAAGACTAGATAAGAAGCTAACCGTGGTCGCCATCTGCCGTGTCTTAAGATCCATTGAGTAGAACTCATCAGGCAGCACCACTTTCTTACTATGCGCATACTGCAGCGCTTCAAGAAACGTGACTGGTTGCATAAGTTACTTTCCGCCCTGTGCTGTCACATACCCCAAAACATCCCCGGCATACAAAGCCTGATCTAAATTAGCTTTGAATTGAGCCTTGGATGCCATGGGGATGAGTTGCATTAAGTTGCTTGCTAGGTCTTGAGGATCTGTCGATTCAGCCACCAGTTGCTTAATTTGATCCTGATTCAATAGCTCAAAATCATCCTGACCATCAGTCAGCTCATCCACCTCTTGCTGTTCAGGTGACTGCTTTTGTACAGATGCCTTAAAGCTGAATGCTTGATGAGGTAGTGCATTAAATTGAGTGTTAGGGACGGCAGCGCTAGTACTCATCTTAAAGTGTTCAGCCTTAAGACCATACGTCTCAATTACATACTGATCATTAAACTCAACACCTAATGTTTTAAGCTTAATATCACGGTCAACAACTGCGACTTTGAGATCCTGCTCACCGCCTAAAACAATCGTGTGCTTTTCAAAGTTATTAAGCAGACAATCGCATCTATGAGTTCTTGAATCGTAGGTGTGATCATGCGTAGGTCTGAATTACGCTTATCTAAGCGAACATCGTTATGCACTTCACCCAAAGCTCGACTTCCAACACCATCAGTCCCACTTGTGAGCGTTTGGCCTAAGACCACCTTTTGAATACGGCGAGTTAAAACATTATCAAAGGCTTCAAATGCTGTACTGCCACCATTGGAAGAACTTCCACCAATAGTTTCTACAGAATCCTCTGCGCCAATAGACATAACAGATTGTGCATGAGCATTCAGTAGGGCCGCGGTCATCGCATCAATATCATCCTGTTTACGATCCTTACCCCCAACTTTCCCTAATAAAATTGGTGTACCAAAACGTTCTAAGAACTTGACCCAGAACTTTGTTGTATTGGTACGGAAGAACCATAGCCAATAAAGCTTTGACAATAATGGATCACCATAAGGCTGCTTGAATGTAGGTTTACGGCGTGTCAAAAAGAACTTAAGTGGATATTTAGTATTTACATCAACTTCTGTAGCATTTTGTCGGTAAATTAAGCGTCCATCATTCTTAGGCTCAAACCACTCTAGAGGTTTAACTACAATCTCATTTAAGGTGAATTTACTATCACTGGTAAGTTCGTAGTTAGCCTCCATAACCGAATAACCGTATGGGCAAGCTTCCCATGCACCTGAGACGATCTCTGCATGCCAGCGAGAGAATAAATCCTTTAGGAAGACCGTTTGCTCACCATGATCTTCAACAAATCGCCACGGCGCATTGAGAACTGCATCAAGACGTGTCTCCATGGCCTGTGCAATTTCATCATCCACCATAAGGACTGATAATCGTTGTCGGGTTAGCCCAGCCTGACGAAGTACTTCGTCAATATCGGCTTTACGCCCCAAAGTGAATGCAAGGTTCTCAACTGCAACCTCTGTCATCAAGCCGGCTGATTTAGGCTTTGTTTTCTTACTTTCTGACTTCTTTGCCATCTTAAAAACCTTTTAGAAACTTCGTGAACCTCCCCCTCCTGGTCTTAATCGTGCAGGTGGTTTGATGTCACTAAAACAGATCATGACGCTATCAGCCCGGTTAGGTGATAAGGCACCATCAGGTTGCTTATTTACGAGGATTTTGCCAGCACCGTTTTTACTGTAGGTCGGCTGTGATAACTCACGCTTAAGTTGCTCTAGTTCGCGCTTATCCAAATCTTCAGTCGATAGTGAGATAAGTGCGTCAGGATCGTATTGCATGCCTTGTAGTGCCCTGTAAGTGTTCTGGAAGCGCATGCGCAAACTCCACCACATTTGAGCCTTTAGATTTGCGAAGAAATCGATATTCTTCCGAGCCTCTACCATCTCAAGCTCTGGGTTATGAACTGCGCCCGAGCCCCTGAATGGATCTGCTTGGATCTCATCAATTCCATTTTCGCTGTTCTGCTCATTAATGACTCGAGCATCACCACGAACACCAGCTCCCAAGCCATCTGCATCGTAAAAGAACAAATTCAGTTTTTGCTCTAAGCAAATATCGATCGCTTTCTGGGTTGTTCCAAAGATGTCATCGCCAATGCCTGACCATGTATCCAAATACTGCAGAACAATGCCGTGACGCGAGGCAAAGGAGTTCTTATCCTTACCCTCATCCGCCACATCAAGTGCACCATTACGCTCACCTGATGGCTGAATCTCGAGTTTTATATGCGAATCTATAGCAGCCTCAACCCATGCTGATGGAATCAATACACCTTCAACTGAAGCGGCGTAATCAATATCAACCTCTTGGGCTAATACAATGTCGTCAAGCGTCGCAACTTGCTTTTCATACCACGGATGAATCAACTTCCCATGGAGTGAGACAGTCCAGTTTTTATCTGGGTTGTCCCGCCACGCCATCGTAAACACAGCGTAACGTCCACTGAAGCGATCTTGGTGAAACTTGTCACCAATACCGTTTGGCGTTGATCCCTTGATATGAACGTTTGTGTTCTGCGATATAGCTGCATCTACAGCTTCTTGACGCTCTACGAATGCCCATTCATCAAGAAAGTACATAGTGGTACGTCCACCACGGCCAATGTTGTCTCCAGCCTCGCCCGTAACGGTCGCACCATTATCAGGATTGATAATACGCATGTAGTTGTCGTGGACCTTTTCGACAAAACTTTTCGGCTTCATCCAATCAGGAAGTTTTGAGAACATATCTCGGAACTTATGCAGCAGCGTTTTAGGATCACCCTTCTTATCAACGAGATCCTCTTTACGACTACCCACACCACCAGCAAAGCCCTCGACAAATAGCCATCTATGTAAGTAGAAGCCCAGCACAACATAACTCATCCCCTCGTCACGACTCTTTTCAATCAAGCCATGAGTTTGAGTGCTTTCACGCTCAAGTAACCAGTCGACTAATTCAACTTGACCAGGGCGCAGTACAAACGGAATATTTGCCGGTAATCCAAAAGGCATCCCCCTTGGATCGTAGGTCCACACCCAATGGTTGAACCAATGTGCTGGATCATTCTTACACTTGTAGATCTCAGCCTGAATGCTGAGTTCGCTTTGCTCAATTACTGCTCGGTAATAGTAACGTCTGGTCATCTCAGCAATGACTTCAGGCAAACGTGTGTTAATCGTCCACTCTTTAATGAGGGGCGCTATTTCTTCAATTGCGTAACTCATAATTTGCCATTAATTGCTAAGCGAGATAGCTCTTGCGCGGACATCTCAGCAAGCTGCTCAGGGGTATACATAGCGGGGCGCTGGCTGTGCTCTGTTTCAGTTTTAATCGCCCCACCATCTTTGCCAGTAATTTCTAACTTACGCTCGTAGTGGCCTTTCACGATCTTCTGAATCTGATCAATCAACTTAATCGACATCACTACATTGCCTTTCTTAGAAACCAAGAGGTCACTCAAGATTTGCAATTGAATAATGTCGTTTGCACCTATGATGTTGTAGATCGGCTGATCAATATATTTCTTCCGTGCTTCATGGAATAAATCCACTAACTCTTGAGATAGATCCGCACCTGCAGTCTTTGTTGGGTCATATGATTCCACCTGTTGCGGGGAAACATCTATCTTGAAGTTTTCCTTGATGGCCACTACCACCTCAGTAGGTGTCATAAACTGTGCAAGTGACCGAACAATAAAGACTTTTTCTGCTTTTTTAAGCCTTGCCATAACTCACCATCCATCAAGGTACATCAAGGAAAGTGGGCAAAAAAATTTTGAAACTAACCTATTACACAGTTCCCACAACACGCAGACACATTAAAATCAGATACAAACGGCGCATTCTTTGTGATTTCGACTAAGCGTTTAACACTGTCGCTTGCACCCCAACGTTTGACCACACCGTAGAACTCTTCGACGTCATGGCCAGCTAAGTAATGCTTTGGTAAGCCAGTATTGTCGCTATAGATAATCTCATCATCTTGATCACGTTCTACGCCAATGTGATAAAGCTCATGCTCGATCAGAGCACAGAAGTCATGATCTGAAGCTTGTTCACAGAATGAAGCGTCTATGGTGATGAGATAGACAGGTACACAACCAAACCAGTCTCGCATCTGCTGTTCTTGGCGGGCTTTCTTCCACCCACCTTGATTGAACATCACTTTTTCACATTGGCCTAATACCATGCGCTTTTTTGACTGGCATGCAGATGATGCCCAAGCAAATTCTATAAAGGTTTCATCGTCGTGTAGTAGCTCGGCAATATGGTCATGATCTGGATTGTGGAGCTGGCCACCAATGGTTAGAAAGTTTTTAATCACCCAATCCTTCAAATCCACGGCGGGCGCAAGGCGAATTGCTTCTTCTTCCTCAGCCTGATCAATGAGATCCGTCGGTGGGAATGGTCTGATCCGTTCCATTGAATATCTGTCTCTTTAAGTTTTTCAGCCATTGTGATGCGAAATTGGATTCAATCTGTAATGGTCCAACCTCATCAATCTTGTATCGATTGGCTGACTCAATACGAACAACGGTATATCCCATCTCGGCAGCGACATCGTATCGGTCTAGGCTCCAAGCCTTATTTGCCAGTTTCCCACCACGACCACCAGACCAAGGACCGCCTGAAATCTCAACTAAGATTCGATGTTCAATTAAATGGAAATCAAAACGCCAGTGCTTGGTAGATTTAAATTGGAATTTCTTTTCATATTTGATGCCTAGCACACCTAAAGCATGTTCAAATTTTTCTTCTGCTTCTAAGTATGCTTCTTTGGCTTTTGGCAAAGGTTTAGAGCGTGGTTTGGTTTTAGGTGGGCGCTTTTTGGTTTTCCAGAAGTAGTCATCTGCGTTCATATACGGCACCCATTAAAAAAACCACCCGGAGGTGGCTTTTTATTTATTTTGACTTTTTCTTAAATTTTGCTTTTCCATTTTTTAAATCATACTCAATCTCTTCATAATCTTTTGATAATGCGTACATTATTGGTATTAACATTAAAATCACAGGTGTTATTACCATTAAGGCATCAATAATTAATTTTGGATCAATCTTATCACCTTGATCTGCCGCATTTCTCAGAAAAATATCTGGATTAATACCTTTACCTGATTTAAGTAGAAAAAGTGATATAGCTCCAATGCTTGCTGTTGGTAAGCCATACTTCTTCAATAACTTAAATGCTTTATATTGCTTAAGGATCTTGCCTTGCAGATCAATTTCCTCAGCAGAATTTTTTATAGCAACTTTGAGTTCTTTTTTTGTGTTTACAACAACTGCATTCAATTTTGATCTCGTTGATAAGTAAAAGATTTACAGATTATACCACCACATCATTCGCTCAATATACTTCTGAAAAAACTTTAGTTAACCAATATTTTAGCCATCGCCAACAGCTCATCACGAGTCAAACCAGAACGACTTAAGTTTTGGTACTTAGACAGCTCAGCACCGCAAAATTCTAATCCTTATTATTCTCACTCTATATCACATTGCTACCAATTGCTTAGCTACTTGATTTTTTTGATAAATCAATGTAACTCATAAATAATACAAAGGAAAAAATAAACTACTTATGAAACACTATCAAGATTCAGAAACAGGTCAAATTTATGCATTTGAAGATGACTACGACCCTCTAACAGCAGATAATAGAAATATACCAAAAACACTTACAACAACCGTTAAAGAAAAGCCATCAGATTCATCAGTTTGGTATCAAGGTGATTGGATTGAACAAGCTGAAGCTCCACCAGACTATGTTGTACCTATCTCTAGTATACCTTCATATAACCATGCATGGATGGCGCACTTAACACCTTACTTAATAATAGATATTGATACCGGGAATCCAGTAAATTTTTCTTTAGATGAAATTAATAATAATTCATATGACGGTAGTCAATTAGCAAAAGTTGTCGGATTACTTCCCTTGGGGGGTGACATAAAAATGAATGCACTAATAAGTTGTGATGGAACTATTGCTATTCCAGCCTATAAAGATCTGACTTCAAGGTATCAGGGAATTGCAAAGCTGAATGAAATCCTATGTAGTCTATTATTGGGAGGAATTCATACGGAAGCGCTTCGCCTAAATGATCTTACTGTTGGTTGTTTGCATGAAAAATCACAACTTTTCTCTTATATTCCTAACCTTCACTCTTCTCTAAGATTGAACTGGGCCTCTTTGTCAGACCGCTCTGTATTAATACATCCAAGGAGAATTAATCTACAATTTTTACAAGATGCGTTTTCTGAGGGCAATGAAGTAATCAAAAAAATACCCGAATTTTCCTCATTATTATTTTTAAATGGCTATACATCATTATTTCATCATAAAAATTTTGATGCTCTTACTTATCTATGGATAGTTGTAGAACAGCTCACAGTTTATTTATGGGAGAATATTTATCTTAATAATATAAATAGCTATTCGCGCTGGGTAAGAAAGTATCAAAGTTTTCCTAAAATTAAAAGTTGTATTGAAAAGGATCAAATTTTTGCTAAGCATAACCTTTTAAGATTGGCTAGAATTATTACAAAGAAATGCCATGGCGAACTTAGTCACATTCGAATTGCTCGTAATAATCTAATTCATAGAGGGATACTGCCAAATCGAAAAGTCGTGATCAATTTATGGTCAGTGTTATTGGAGCTTATTGAAATTGCGTCAAGAAAAGAAAGATTGTGGGCTCGTAATTTAACAATACAAAATATTGAGGATGAACCAGTACAACTCGCAAACAAGGACTTTAGCGATTGGACAGAGCTATCCAATTTCTTGGAAAAGTAAGGCAAAATTTAAAAACAAAAAAAGCCCATCAAATGATGAGCTTTTTACGGTAATTAAGTGAATTTCTATAACTTCGTCCACTCTAGCAGAAATATGCCATATACCTTGATCAAGGTCAAGTTAGCATATTCTCAATTTGCACTTCTAACTTTGCTTTAATACTATTCATCTAAGCACTTAAAATAATTGACCTAATGTCTGAACCTCAGTTTTCCCTTAGTGATTATCTATCCACAGTAAAGGAAGTAATTCAAATTACTTTCAATGAACCTGTATGGGTTAAAGCTGAGATCCGCAATCTTAGTATTAAGGGTGGGCATTACTATCTTGAGTTAGCTGAAAAGGATGAAAGTACCGACAAAGTTATAGCAAGTTGCAAAGGGACCATCTGGAAATTTACAGCTCAGAAAATGGTGCTTAAGTTTGAAAGGGAAAGCGGTGTAGAGCTTTCAAAAGATTTAAATGTCCTGGTAAAAGTCAGAGCCAAGTTTGATCCACAGTATGGCTTTTCAGTGAATGTTGAAGATATTGATTCAAGCTATACGCTTGGAGACATTGCACGGCGATATCAACAAATTTTAGAAAGACTAACCACTGAAGGTCTGTTAAATAAAAATAAGCTCATCCCTATTCCTTTTGATATTCAGAATGTCCTGGTAATTGCTCCTGAAAATGCTGCAGGTCTAGGTGACTTCAAAAAAGATGCTGATGCTTTGGAAAAAGCTGGCGTATGTCATTTCAAATACTATTCAGCCACATTCCAAGGGAACACAGCAGCACAGAGTATCATCACCTCTTTAAGTAATGGTCTGAGACAATGGGCTACTAATTTCAATACCCCGCCTGATCTCATCGTGATTATCCGTGGTGGTGGTGCCGTGAACGACCTTGCCTATTTAAATGATTATGAACTGGCAGCATTGTTGGCCAAACGAACTGTGCCAATTTGGGTTGGCATTGGTCACGAGAAAGACCGTACTATATTGGATGAAGTTGCAAACCGTTCATTTGATACTCCAAGTAAGGTAATTGGTGGAATTCGTAATCTAATTGCTGAACGGACTCAGGACGTCTTAGATGCATTTCAGACCATCAAGCTCTTATCTCAACATCAAATCACGGCGTACCAAAGCCAAAATGATCAATACATGAGAGTGATTAAGACGCTTGCGCATGGTCAGATCAATGAAGCAAATAAGAGCGTAGATTTGATGCGAAGCACCCTACATTACTTAGCCCAGCAACAGATCAAACTGGCAACGAATCAAGTCGAATCATTGCTGCGTGAAACCTTAATTCAGAATCCAAGAAACGTGATGGCTAAAGGCTACGGAATTGTTCGTAGTGAAGGAAAAGCAATTCGCTCTATTCAACAGATTTCAGGTAATAGCATCCAGGTCGAATTACAGGATGGCACCATTCAAGCAAATGTAACGAAGGTAATTGGTAATGAGTAAAAAAGAGCTCTCTTTCAAGGAAGGATATGAAGTCCTTAAGAATAATGCTGAACTATTGGAATCACAGGAAGATCCAGACATCGACAATTTAATGAAAATCGTTGAAGAGTCTATGGTTGCATACAAAGCCTGTAAAACACGTGTAGATGCCGTTCAACAGGCTTTGAATGAGACTTTTAAAGAATAAAAATACAATCCAAGAAACAAACATATGAAATTTAACTTCAGCTTTGATATAGCCGTTTTTACAACAATATTTACTATTTACTTATTTGTCTGCGGATTCTTTTACTATGATGGTTTGATTAGCTACTACGGATTCAACCATGTTTCACTGGGGATATCTATACAAGACTATCTAATGTATGGATGGGTAAGTGGTATGTCTGGACTAGTGGTGGGCTTTCTTATTCTTTTGATTGCTACTTTGGTACATACTGTCTACCAAAATAATTTATATGAAGTGATGGTCAAATTCATATTTGTTTTTTTCACTTTCATCTTTCTCTTTGTTTTCAACTTATTCTTCAAAAAGTTTTTAATGAAATTTTGGCAATTATTGCTATCTATCTTCAATACTATCGTTAATAGCAGAATGCAAAAACCTTTATCTGTTTTAGGTCATTTCTGGATTAGTATTGGTCGCAATATACTTACTTTCATAAAACCTGCTGTTAAAGATGCTATTGATACTTCAGAAAAAATACACAATTTTGATGTCCTTGAGAACAGTGAAAAAATTGATAAGGTTGTACAAAGTGGTGGCATCTACTACGCCTACTTAGTTGGCTTTTATTTATTGTTTTTCACATTTACATTTTACGTCATTAGCATAGGAAAAGATGCTCAAAAAGAAGCTGAAAAAATGTTTAACAGCACTGGATATAGTCAACTTATTATCAATGATGATCTCATTTCTAATTGGATTAAAGATAAAAAGCTGACTATTTCTTATCCAGCAAAAGCTAAGATTATCCTTTGTGGTACCCAAAAATGTCTAATTGCCATTCACACATCAAATTTAAAATATGAAAGTGGCCTCAGTTTAAATACTAAACAAAACTACATAATGAAGTTAGTGAACCCTGATAGCTATGTGAGCTTCAAATAAGAAACTAGCCCTGTAAATTTCACCTAGTGCACATAATTTATAAACCCATACCGAACATGCAAAGCAGCCAATCCACACTTAACATCAAATTTGGCATCCATTTCGGTACGGGTTGAGTTTTTCATTTCAGCCCATGAATTATTATAAAAATAACGGCAGATGATGGCATCTAACCAATCATCTAAGACTTCTGATTGTCCCTGCATATCTAAAACCAAACGTTGCACGGCGCGGGCTTCATTATCATCAATCTGACAGACCAACTTACTACGTCTAGCTTTTGGTGGTTCAAAGTCACCTATTAAGTAATCCACAATAATTTGCTGTTGTTGCTCTTTAGTCAGCTTCTTATATTTTTGAGCTTTCACAGCACTATCCATAGCCACAGCGATTGGATTGATACTTTTCCCGCATGTACCAGATACGGTATTCATCCAAGCACCAAATTGATATAACCACCCCTCTAAATCAAAACGTGTCCAATCTACTACTTGCATAATCGTTACTGCTGCCGTCATCCCAAATCCCCTACCATCTTCTCTATTTGCTCAATCGCTTTGCCGCTTTTCACTTGCTCGGTGCTAAACCGTATTACCTGATAACCCATCATTGTTGCTTCGTTGTATTTCTCTAAGTCTCCTAAGTACCCCTTGGCTCTTGTGTGTCTACCATTACTCCAGATCCCACCTTCCACTTCGACCAATATCTTTTTGCCCTTCAAATGAAAATCTGCTCTCCATTTACGTGTAGGGAGAAACTTAAACTCCTGCTCAAAATCAATCTTTAAAGCTCTCAGTGCAGTGGCCAATATCACCTCACCCTCACTCTGTACCTTTTCACCTTTAACCTTTGGGCGCTTCGATCCTCTTTTGGGCTTATTCGCTCCGAGCATCTTTTTGTATTCAGCAATGGAGTATGTTGTCATCGCTCACCCAAACTAGGCACTCTAGTCGCTTTGACCAGTACACATTCACACCATGCCGCTTACGTAGCTTTCGTGCTCGTTTACTTGAGATCCGACGTTCAGCTGCAGTGATCATGCTGTAGCCCCCATAAGCGTGCCTGTAAACCCAACTTGCTTGAGGTATGGTTCCCATTTCTTCGCTTGTGCTGGGTTCATCAGTTTGATTTTGATTCGTGATGCCAGTTGTTCGTATGAGTCACCCGGTGCGCTATGCTTGCTGGCAAACTCAGGTAGGTGTGCAAGTTTCTGGGCGAACGCTGAGATTTGTTTTTCAGTGAGCTGCTTCGGTTCACGTTTGATATTCGTAGAACCATTCGCTGTAGATCCATCCACCATGGTTTTTGCAGCAGCTTGTTTTTCGTATTTGAAATATGCACGGATTAGCCAATCAGCAAACAGGTAGGTCAAGAATTGCGGATTGTGATCTTTACCTTCGTTGAAATTTTCGAATGCTGAAAGCTCTCGAGTGAACCAAGTCGCCTCTGTGATTTTCTCAACAGGAATTGAATCATTTGCCAAAGCAATTTCATCTTTCAAAGTTTTTAAAACAAACCAGCTCTCTTTTTTATTTTGAGAGTGTTTTTTGATAGTGTTAGTTTGTGGGTTAAAATTCTTTACCACTTGCGGTAAAAATTCTTTACCACCTGTGGTTAAAATATTTGACCACTTGGTGTTTAAGGTGGTTAAAAATATTGACCACATTAGAAATTTATCCACAGTAGTAAGGTGGTAAAAATTTTTAACCAGTACAGATTTCTGATTACCAAGATTTAAGTAAAATTCGACTGCATTTTGAGCGGTATTTTCTCCATATCCGAAGTGGTAAAAATTTTTAACCACCTCTTTTTTAAACAAAATGAAAGTCTTCACTAGCACTTTTTTAGCTGGAAATTTAATGATATTGCCGATGTCGTAGTTATCTACTGGCGAAAATACATTTCCATATTTAGATTGATGGTGCTTCTTGATCAGCCCAACTTCTTCAAGCTCAGTTAAGCACTTAATGACTGTAGGGCGACTTTTCCTAGATAGGCTTTCTAGCTGGCGTAAAGAAAGCGCGTCGCTCTCCTTAGTCCAACCACGTGTTTTACGAATGATCAGGAGATAGATCTTCACAGATGCATCGCTGATCTTATTCATTGCTTCATCCACAAACGCATTAGCGACCATGAATGAGTTTGGTATAAATTTATTACTCACTCTTCACCCGCCTCTTCAATGGATTTAATGAATCGCCCAAACATAAAAATCTGACCTGCTCGATGCAGGCTTGAAATGATTTCACCTGCATACCAAACAGAAACACGATGTTCATTGATCAGCATTTCCATAAACTCGTCTCGCGTGACAGCAGCATTCTTTTCATCGCCATTGACCTTGCGTAGATTTGCTCTACGGATCTCCAGCAATCCTTCTAATGTGCGGAGTGCTGGCTCGTACCATGATTGAAGCTGCATCATCTGCTTATGCTCAGGCTTCTTTTGAATAGCCTTGTTGGTAATCATGGAACCTCCGCTAAGGCTTGTTCGGCATCTGTTAAACGGCGCTTGGCTTGAAGTTCTGCTGTAGTGGCAGTACGGATTACTTTTTCTGAGACACGGCCTATAGAGTGATCCGTAGTCCAAAACTCCCCATCAAAGTCTTGGAGCGTCAGAAGTTCAGTTACAGACAAGAGATTTAGGTCACTTAAAACAACAACGTCACCTTTGATGAAATCTGTATTCACATTGTTTTCAATAGCTTGTTGTGATAAAGTTGGATTATTCATTAAGATGTACCCTCTGAATTGAATACTAAAGCCCGATCTCAACTCTCGGGTTTTTTTTTGCCTGTTTGGTGTGTTAGATTCAGACCTATGTTCAATTCCACTAGAATGTTTTTGAACTAGAGAGTCTGAGAGTCGAGCCTCAGGCTTTTTTTTAGTTAAATCTTGTGCTAAATTTTGATTGTTCATTTATTCCATCCTAGAGTAATGAATGCTGAAAAAGCCTGATCCCCAAGATCAGGCTTTTTTTTGCCCAATTTATGTGCTAGATTCAAATACATATCTGACTCCGCATGGTTGGATATCTTTAAAAGCCTGACGTCAAACTCAGGCTTTTTTTTGATTAAAAATTGTGCTAAGTTTGAACTATTCATTTAACACCTCTAAAGTTGATGAATATGAAAAGCCTGGTCCCCAAGATCAGGCTTTTTCTTTTTGAGCATTTGCCGTGTACTTCTGCATTTGTTTAAGTGCTGCCTGATCCACGGCGGTAATCAACTCGATCAAGCCCTGGGTAATCTGGTGGATCTCTTCATATTCCGCTGGTGTAATCACCCCATCCTCGTAAGCCTCATACACAACTCGGTTTGCCTTTCCGCTCTTAATGTTGTGTTGCATCATTGCTTCAAAGATTGAAAGCTCATGATGTTTGCTGGCATCACAATCCACTGGCACAAGTGCATAACCCATCTGATGCGCCCACACCTTTAAAATTTCAGGGTTCTGCGTGTACGTCATGATGGTTTCAAGCTTCTTCAAACTCGGTAAATGGTTCGGCATCCCTACGTTGCCGTAGTTGCAAATGGTGTTATGTGAATCACCAGTGACCTGAGCAATTTCCTTTGGTGAAATTCCCTTTGTCTGGTTAATCATTTTAAAAATTGCCGTTTGAGCTTCACGGCTTAGTGTTATTTCTTGCATTTGTGAAATCCTTGATTTGTTTCACGTTTCTATAAAGCTTCGACTAAGTAATAATTGGTTATGCGACTGAGGGATTCTTCTTTAAGAAAAATTCAAATAATTTCTTGTGTGAAAGCTTATTGTTGCTCGCATCCACTATTGCCTGAATGGTTTCCATACGAGGCTTTTTGCGCCCATGGATTAGATGTGACTCCATATATCCATAAGACACTCCGACGCGCAGGCAAAATTGATTTTTTTCCGTTTCGCTTAAAGCTTTCCAGAATTCATATAGGTTGGGCATTTAAATACACCTAACAGGTAAATTACATATAAATATACCTGCAAGGTAAATTTAATTCAACCTACCAGGGTATTTATTTTTTCTACCCATCAGGTAAATTTAACAAGTAATTTTAAATGCGGGGTTCGTATGACAGACTTGATGCAAATTCATGAAATTCGTTTAATGAATGCTAGAAATCTATTAAAGAATTCTGGATTGAGTCGTGCGGATTTTGCTGAAAAGACCGGTATTTCCTATAACTTAATCAGTCAATATATTGGTAAAAATCCTACAAAGAATATTGGTGATGAAACAGCAGTAAAGATTGAGGATGCTTTTGGAAAACCAAAGGGGTATCTAGATCAGGCAAATGCTTTTTCGCTTGAATCTAATGAAATGGAATTAAATCAAACTCAATCGAGCGGCATTAAAATTGCCCCAATTGAATTTAGAAGTGGAGACACAAAATCCACCAATGTGAGAATTCCTATCTATAAAGATATCAAGGCATCTTGTGGTGCGGGTATTGAGAACTTTTTAGAAGATGTAAGTGAGTATCTTGATATAGATCCCTACATTTTAAAAATCATGGGTATTCAAACTAAACCTGAAAACTTAAGAATTATTTACTCTTCTGAGTACAGCATGTGGCCAACAGTCGCTCCAGATAGCCCACTCTTTGTAGATATATCCGATAAAGATCCGGATATGCTTAAGAATGGAAATGTATATGTTTTTACACATAGTAATGAATTAAGAATGAAACGTATTTTTGTTAGTTATGCAGGCAGCAAAACTGTAAGGCTTGCAAGTGATAATCCAGATAAAGTTCGCTACCCAGATGAATTTATTACCAACGAGCAATTAAATGAAATTAATTTTGTTGGTCGTTTGGAATTAGCACTCGTAAAACCATAAAAACAAACTCCAGCACATCCAGGCTTGGGTTTAAAATTACTTGGAAAATATAAATAAAAGGAATCAAAATACTAAACATGCAAAGAATTGAAGTAAATTCTCGCAATATCAGCTATGTGCTTTATCAGCACTTCTTGTTGACCGTGGTTCTTAGGACTGGTGAGAGGTTTATTTATAGACTTCTTGAAGCTAGTACCTTTAACAATTTTATTGAAGCAATTGATAAAGATAAATTCTTTAAAAGCCAAATTGAGATGAATAAAAAATTTAAACGAATTCAACTTTTTGTGTAATAAAAGCCTTTGAAGAAGGAAAGCATAATGATCGCAACAATTAATAAATCCAAAACTGCGCTAACAATTAATCGTCAAGAATTTAAACTGGCATTAGAAAAAATTGGTGCAGGAATTGATAAACAAATAGCAGCACTCAAAAAAGCCAAACAAAGCTATGATCCTGCTGAAATAGCACGCGAGTTCATTGGTGAAGTAAACATCTTTGAAGCGATTATTGAGGGATTTAACGAAGAGGAAGGCATTAATCTAAAGATAACCGACCTAACTAATATTGAAACTGCACAAGGTTGGATAGATGACTTTTTAGGAAAATATTCTGATAAATAAACCCTAAGCATGGCTTGAGGTTGATAAGAAGAATCTAAGATGAATAAGTTTGACTATATAAAATTGGGGCTACTCTTTGTAGTCGTAACCCTTTGTTGGGTTTCAATGATTTTTTAAACTGCGAACTCAGCGCAGTCATTTGAGTGAAGATTTAAGAATTCGAGACCATCAATCTCGAATTGCGGACTGATACTCCGCTAAAGGTGAGAGTGAGAGTAACGCATGTTTAGCGTATTGGGTGGATGCCTAGCGATTAAACAGGTGCGAGATGCACTAGTAAATCATTCGAGCTGAAACGCCCCTACGGTGTGGCCACACTTTCAGGGCAAGCGCCCGGCATGGCGCTATACAAATACACACACCAATATAAATATTGGTGGGCGCCCGCCAGTGAATTACAAGGTAAATGCCATGTTTTCTCTGACGTTGCAGACTAAAAAGGGTTTGAAGTTACAGATAAAGATTAATCTTTATACGCTAACTCCAATCTTACTTTGGTTTGCATAAACCCGAGGGGGTGTTTACGCACCCCCTCACCCATCCAACCCACCCCAGCAGTGGGTTTTCTTTTGTCTATTAAAACTTAATTTACCAATATAGTAAAAATATTTCTACTTATTTTACCTATCAGGTATTTACTTTATTTTACCCCGCAGGTATATTTTATCTCACAAACATTAAAAAAGCACACCGACCGTCAAATCATGTGTGCTTTTGCAAACTTGCGAGATCAATTATGAACAAAACCTCATCCCCTTTCAATAGCATCAAGATAACTCTTGTTGTAGCTACTGTAACAATGGGCGTGCTTAGCTGTGGGTTTAAAACTGCACCTCAAGCAGCTCAACCTGTAGTTGCCAACGTTGCCCCATCCGAATATCAACTCCTTGCATTGCAAATGACTGGTGAAAACCACGGCGAAGCTGTTATTCGCTTAGATGGTTTCCGTGTTACTGCACGTTTTGAAGTTGAAGCATTTGAAGACAGCTACGGCGTACCGGGTAGCGAATTTACCGCAGTTGACGTAACCAACCTAGACGAAGTAACCGTTTCAGATGCCTTAGGCAATCCATACAACGACTTCACAAACCACATCGACCATCAGAACTTCAATGCCCTCATCAAAGGCTATATCGAAAAACATCGTTTAGTGGAGGCAGGCTAATGAATACTTCTACTAATTCACAGGAAGTTATTAACTTCGGTAAGCATAAAGGTACTGCCCTTATTGATTTAGACCAATCATACGTGCGCTGGTTGCTTAAACAGGAAAACCTGATTAGTGATTTACGCAAAAGCCTAGAGAGCCTGCCTTGGGTTAAAGATGCTCAGCGACGCAAGAAACTAGCTCAAGACCTACAACGCACACACATTCCTCTCAGCGAACGCAGGGCTTTTAAGCGTCGTATGGGTTGGGTTGGTTCGAGATAAGGGGAAATACTCATGGGAGTTCACATATTCACACCCGAAAACACCCTGATCGTTGAAAGCATTAAATGTTATCTCTATACAGATCCGGGTATGGGTAAAAGTACCATTGCTCATACAGCTGACAAGCCCGTTATCTTCGACTTTGATAAGGGTCAACACCGTGTATCCGCTGAACTTCGTCGCGGTACCATTGTGCGTATTGATAGTTGGCTTGATCTTGAAAACTTAAAAGACGATTTCTATAGCAGCTTTAAGACGATTGTTGCTGATACTGTTGGCGCAATGCTGGATGCGATTAAAGACCACCTCGCTAAAAACACAGACAACCTACAACGTGATAAATCCCTCACGCTAAAGGCTCAAGGTTTAGCTGGAAACCTGTTCTTGAAGATGGTTCGCAAATGGGAAAATCTTGGTAAAGATATCGTCTTCATTGCCCATGCGGTTGAGCAAGAATCGGGTAAGGATAAAACTAAGATTGTGCGTCCTGATTTAGCTGGTAAGAACAGCAGCATGCTCTATCGCATGTCAGACATTATGGGTTACTTGCATGCTTCAACTGATGAAAATGGAGATGATCTACGTACGATCTATTTCAACCCCTCTAATTCACATCATGGAAAGAACTCAGGTCGTTTAGGTCGAATTCATAAGAATGAAGATGGCGCAGAAATCTGTACTGGTCAAGTGAATGTGCCTGAGCTATCAGCCTCTCCTACATTCTTGGCTGACTTATTGAAACAAGCCAAAGATCACATCAACACGTTGACACCGTTACAAGTTGAAGAGCTGAAGAACATTGCTGATTTTAACCACTGTAAACAGGTTTGTACTGAAGCTAATCATGCAGGTGACTTGAACCAATTAACTGAGTCATTGGTACCAGAACATAAATACGTAAATGAAATGTGGCGTGCAATTAAAGCTCGTGGCAAGGAAATGAATTGCCAGTTCAATACCGAGACCAAGCGCTGGTACAACCCTCCTGCTTTTAAAGGCATTACTGAAGCTCAACGTGATGAACTTCAAGAGCTGCTAAATGAGGTTGAAATGGATGTTGCTGTCTTCTGTGAGGATCAAGGAATCGATAGCTTATTAGGCATTGAAGCCCAGCATTTTGAAAATGTAAAAGCTCACATCATCAATACCACCCAAGGACAAGGGAGAGCTATTGCATGAGCTACACCTACTCTTCTATTACCCGTGTGCTGTTAATTCAGCACAACGGGCGGGTAAGGACTTACAGAGACATCAACCTATTTGGGATTGAGGACTGTATTCAAAACTTTGTAAATACGTGGGGGTATCGATGATCTTTAGAATTAAAAACAAACATGCCCTTGCTTTCATGATTTGGCTTGAATTATTGGGCTATGTAAAGAAAGTGCTGGCTGACGGTAGCTGTACGTTCTCAGGCAAAGGTACAAAGAAATCGCTGAGCTATGTGTTTGTAAAGAATGATTTAACAGGTAATGCAGCTTGCCAGTCACTGTATGAAGAATACGTGAATTACCAAGAGTCTAATTATATCGAAATGAAAGTGGCGGGATGAACAATACACCAATGGATCTGAATGCTGTTCTATTTGCTCAGCTCGATCGCCTAAGTAATCCGAATTTAAAAGGTGGGGAGCTAGAAGCTGAAATTCAAAAGGCAGAAGCCATTGAGAAAATCAGTGAGCAGGTCATCAAGAACAACAATATGCGTTTAAACGCTGCAAAATTGGTTGCTGAATATCGTGGGCTTAAAAACGCCGATTCAGTTGAAATTCCACAGAACCTAATTGGGTGATTTATGGCTAAAGGTAGCGCTATTCATTACAGCCAGGAGCAACTGGACTTTATTAAAGCCAACTGTACATTAAGCCGCAAGGATCTCACTGAAAAGGTTAATGGCGTATTTGGAAGTGAATTTTCTGTTGATCAGATTAAATCCCTGTGCACCAGGAACAAATGGAAATCTGGACGAACGGGTTGTTTTGAAAAAGGCTCAAAACCATGGAATACAGGCACCAAAGGTGTCTGCAAACCAAACTCAGGAAACTTTAAAAAGGGCCAAATATCCTGGAATAAAAAACCTGTTGGTTACGAGCGTATCTGCTCTAAAGATGGCTATGTACTTATCAAAACTGCTGAGCCGAATGTCTTTGAGCTAAAACACCGGGTAATTTGGGAAAAAGAAAATGGTCCCGTTCCCATGAACCAAGTATTGGCATTTAAAAATCAGGATAAAACAGATTGCCGGTTAGATAACTTAATTCTTATGAGTAGAACCGACATGGTTCGATACAACCAGAGTTATCAAAAATTGGCTAATCCTGAAAATAATGAGTCTTGTTTGTTGATGGCCAAAGTCAAAAACATGAAGCATCAGCTTCTCAAGGAGGTGTCTTAATGGGGGCATTAAAGTACATCATTACAGTTGAGTCAGACACACCCCCACAAGTCATGCTTGGGCAGAATATCGGTGGTGGTATTGTCAAAGAACTGAAAGAAGTTGAGATGGAATTAGTATCTGCTGCAAAATTAGCGGAAAAATACAATCTATCAACGACAACTATCCGTGAGCGCCTTGCATCTATTAATCAAGGCACACAAGGCAAATGCTTGTATAACCCTCGCCTGGCGCATGGAATACTCACTACAAAAAATAAAAGAGGCAGACCGAGAGCTAATTAGCTCTCACTGTCATTAAACATTTCAACTAGGTCCTGAGCGTCTGGATTGTAGTAAGTGTTAATTAATATCCCAATTGTCTTATGCCCGGTGATCTTTGCTAAAACCTCAACTGGTAATTTCCGTACCTTAACCATTCTTGTGATTGCTTCATGTCGTGAATCATGGAAATTGATGTGAGGTAGATTTGCCCTTTTTTTAGCTCTCACCCACGTTGCACAACATATATCCTTGTCGATCGGCACCAGAACGTCGCTATCCAAAGGTAACAATGAAAGCAGACGCTTTGCTTCTTTCGATAATGGTACGTTTCGAGATTCACCATTCTTTGTTATTGGCAGATGTACAAAACCATCTCTCAGGTCAGACCTACGCATTGCCAGTATTTCACCTTGTCGCATTGCTGTTTCAAGGGCAAATAGAAATGCCCATGCCACATAGTGCTTTGACTTCTCAGGTGTAGATACACCATCCCAATCCAACGCTTTAAGCAACACTTCTTGCTGTTCAGGCATGATCCGCTGATTTCGTGATTTTTCCTTACTTGGCATTGGTACAGTTTGCCAAACATTCGATTCAATTAAAAAAAGCTCTTTCAAGGCATAAGTGAAAACAGCAGAATAAATAGCGTGCTCATTTCTTAAGGTTGATACTTTGACTTCTTTTTTACGTTTATTTCGCCATTCAACAATGTCGCTGGGTTTAAAATCATAGATAGACTTATCGGCAACATTGGGTGCAATGCGATCGAGGTTTTTAATCTTGAGCATGATTGTTCTAGCAGAGCGCATATGTCTGCCGTGTTCTTGATAGTACTTATCGCATAATTGGCGAAATGGGTATGCTGGCTTTATTCCTTGTTCTAAATCAGCCTTACCTGTTTTAAGCTCCAGCAGTTTGATTGATGCCCAGTGCTCGCACTCTTTTGCAGTATCTCTGGTCACTGAGTATCGCTGCTTGTCAAAAGTAACAGTGATACGCCAAGTTGACCCACGTTGTATTGGTTTCGGAAGCTTCATTTTTCTTGGTGCAGATTTGGTGCAGATTGCCTTTTATTCTATCGAGAATGTAGTAAAAGGAAAGAAAATACAGGGAATTTCGTGTAGATGAAAAATGGATTTTTGTTCTTTGATATTCCAATTAAGTTAATAACCTATTGTTTTTAAATATTTATTTTTAAAATAATTTTTATATTTGGTGTGAAATTTTATAGATACCACCTAAAATCATTGTATACTACCTTTTTATTATGAAGTCCGAATGTACCAAGCAAGCTTTGGACATTCCTCTAGTGAAGTTTGATGAGTACTTTATTACTAATTACCTCCGCACCGAGTTCAATTCATGCATGGCATGCTCTAGGTTTAGCACAAGCACTGCATGCGAAAAATGAACCCTTTCGAGTGTTTTTCTACCAAGATGCTGTTCAAGTTGCCAATGCCCTGCAATGGGTACCTGACGACCAACGGAATCTATGTTCTGAGTGGCAAAAACTCTCCATTCGCCTACCCGTTTGTGTAAGTGCAGCTTTGGCCCGAGGAATTACCGATGCCGAAAATGCACAGCGTCATCAGTTAGCACAGCATAATCTTGCTACAGGTTTTGACTTGGTAGGCCTAGGGGAACTGGCCGATGCCGTTCAGTCTGCAGAGCGCTTAATTCAATTCTAAGTGCTAAGTTTTCAAGAATTTGTTGCTTTTAAAAGGTATATTGTGTGAAATCTGTACTGGTTATTTTAACCCAAGCCAATTTGAACTCTTTGCAGGTGCATGAAAGCCTCTCTGCAACGATGGTTCTTGCAACTTTTGGCTGTGAAGTCAAAGTCTTATTACAAGATGCTGCACTCAGCTTATTAAACAATGCTCAATCATTTGAACCCTTAAAACATGCGTTTAAACTGGCTTCAAACATGGTGGATAGCTTTGAGTTTTATGACTTAAGCCCGATTTGGATTGAAACTAAGAATCAAGCTTCTGCTTTTGTTCAACAAACCGAGCAAGAACTTGAGTGTGTTGAACTCAATGCCAATTTAATACAGCAGTTTGACCATGTATTGTATTGGTAAGGAAACAATTATGAGCAAAACACTTTATCTCGTACAGTCTCCATTTTCCGCGACGGAACAAGCGCTGAGTAAATTACAAAACCTCTATCAATCAGGGGATGATGTGGTTTTAATGGGTGATGCAGCCCTGTATATACAGCATACTTGTATTCAGCAGCTAGCTTGTGTATTTGTGCTTGAACAGGATGCTGAAAATATTGCTGCTATCCATTCGAGTAACCTAGAAACCATCAGCTATGCTAGGTTTGCTGAGCTATGCTTAAACCATAGTCGTTGTATCAGTTTGAAATAGTTTTGAGTGTTTAGATGAATTTAGAATTAGACCAAGATGGTCATTTGGTTGATTACACCATTTGGAATCAAGAGGTTGCAAAAGAGCTAGCAAAATCGTTAGAGCTTGAATTGACTGATTGGCACTTTGAAATCCTCATTGCAGTACGTCAGTTTTACCAACAGTTTGGACACTCACCTGCAACACGTCCGCTGATTAAGTTTTTAATGAAAACAGTCAGTGCAGACATCAATAATGCCATACTGCAAGAAAAGTTTAATACTGGGCTTGTAGCGCGCCATCTGAGTCGTTTGGCAGGCGTGCCAAAACCTGCAAACTGTTTATAAACTTAAGCTTGTTTAACGTCTGATTGAACAGCTAAAGCATCGACATAAACCTGTGTCGGTATTGCTTTGATGTCTTTGGCATGTATGGCATCACCACATTCGTTACAAACCAAATGTGGCTGAATGCTATGCCCGCAGGTTTTATGAATAAATTGCACGGGACGACCTAAGCCCTCGTCCATCCATTGATCGGCCCATGTTGCCATGGACATCAGCACTGGGTATAAAGCCAAACCTTTTTCAGTCAAACAATATTCAAAGCGCTCTTGACGATCTGTATAGGGTCTTTTCTCCAAAATATCATGTTCAACCAAACGCTTTAAACGCTCAGAAAGCACATGACGAGTGACACCTAAGTTTTGTTGAAAACTTTCAAAACGGCGTGCACCCAAGAATGCATTTCGTAAAATCAACATCGTCCACCGATCGCCAATCACCGACAGCGTTCGTGCAATTGAACACGGTTGTTCCCCGATCTCATCCCATTTCATTGTAAAAAAAACCAAGTCTCTCTTAGGTCTAACGTTAAAAGATTTAAGACCATAAGAAAAGCTCTTTTTACCTAGCTTTTCTTATGTTGTTTTCACATTTTAGTCGGCTCAAAGATATCTGAACTTCATGAAGACCTAAGCACAGCTCATTTCAATATTTTGAGGTTGGTCAGGGATCATAAAATCTTCCATTCCCAGCTCACCTTTTTGATATTCATTGAGACGTTTTTGAATGACATAATACAGCGCTTTTTTGTGCGCTTTTGACAGGTTCATCTGTTGAAGTTGTTGCTTCAAATGCTCTAACAACAGATCTATGGGCTGTTCCTCTTCTTCCATCAAATACAAATAGCCAAAGATCGCACCACTTAATAGCGCTTCAAAAGAAAATCCATGCGAGACATTATACGCTACCGATGAAAATACACGTTCAAATGCACTCAACTTACGCAGTGGATCACGCCCAACCCGACTACATGGGTCTTTATAGGCATACTGGCAAGATTGATCAAAACTTCGGGCTAAACGCGTTAAATCATTTTTGCGTTTTGGCAGATAATGCGCCAGACCTTGCGTCACTTCTGCAAGCAGTTTTTCAACATAATACTGCACTCGCGGATCGCCCATCGCTACACCAATGGTCTGATGCCCGAGTAGGCTGGCATACCACGCAGTCATGGCATGTACGCCATTCCATAAGCGGTTTTTAATGAGCTGAATATCTGAAATTTGATCGACCAAGATCATTTGACGCATTTTACTGAGTAAAGGACTTTTGTTTTCCACGTAGATCGGCATATCCATTTCAGCATTGAAAAGGATTAAATCCATATGCTGTAAAATATGACTCGGTTGGAAATTTTGTCTTAAATCTTCTACATATTCACTGGCACGGCGCTCTTGTTCTGCACTGAGTTTACTGACATCTTCAACCTCAATTTGATTACTCTCATCATCAAGTTGATATTGCTTAAAAATATTGTATTTAATGCACAATTGACGATATAGATTTTTATCGCTCAGCTTAGACACCATACGGTTGACTACCGTATCGCAGAAATAGTGCTGCTCTAAAATAAAGTCAGCAACAGCATGGTCTGTTAACTCTACCAATGCTTTACGTACCTGCTCTAGAACCAACTGCTTGGCACCAATTTTATTTAAGATAATTAACAGCGTCAGTGGAGTTTGAACTTGCTCATCTTGCGCCAGATAGCGTGCATAGAGGCCCTGTGCAATGGTTGCAGCTTCACTGGCTAATGCATTTTCAGCTAAACAAATCGCAATTAAACTCGACTCGACGTACATGGCATGCATCTGCTGTAAGTCTTCAGCATCAATAATATGCATATTTTCAATACGCTCATCATAAGACACTTGCCCATAGCGAATACAATACGCACCAAAAGCATTTACGGCTGAACGGTATAAACTGTTACGTGTAGACGCATAGATCTTTTTAGGACGCGTATAGCCATCCCAATGCGACAGGATTTGTGCGATATACCCCCCGCCAATGGCACCAAATCCATGAATCCCCACAATTAGTTGATTTAAAGTTTGTGGAAAGCTTTCTTGTAAATTGGGCATTTCCAGATGCGAGCTATAGATATCTAATTCTGTTAGATAGTCATACATATTTTCAAAATAATAATTGGCATGTGCCAACATGCTTGCATTGGGTTCTTTAATATCTTTAAACAGTACACAGATGCCCCCAGCATCATGTGCCGAGCGGATACCATTTTCAGAGTCTTCAAACATGAAACACTGCGCAGGTTCGAGGTTCAGTTTTTGCGCTGCACTTAAAAAAATTTCAGGATGTGGTTTCCCCTTTTCAACCTCATCACCACAGACCAAAACATCAAAAAACTTATAAACATTGGCATTGATTAAATACTCTTCAGCAATCGCTCTTCGGCTAGAAGTCGCCACGGCCATACGTAATCCTGCTTTACGTAAGCGTTCTAGAACTTGTACCAAACCTTTTTTAATCGGCACACCATATTGGCGCACTGTTTCTAATTCTAATTCATCTGCTCGCTTACGAATCTCTGCATAGGGAACTTCCTGTCCATATTGCTTTTGCGCCAAGGCTTCCGCACTTCGAGCGCTTAAGCCTAAACATGCCATAAGGTAGGCATCTGAAAACTCGACCCCAATTAGCTCTTTGGATGCCTGTTTCAAGGTTTGAAACCGTAAACGCTCGGTATCAAACATTGTTCCATCCATGTCAAAAAGCGCACCGTGCACAATATCATTCTTAAATTTAAACATTTGGCCTCCGTTTTTATGTTTGCACTTAGACTATACAAAAATCGGGCACAGAGACTTTGATCTGATTTTATGAAACATTTTTGTTTAATTATTAATCAATAAATTGGCATTTAGGCGTTTTTTTGTAACCACTAGGTAATATTAAGTAATCAAAGCGTAACCATGGAGCTCTTTTTTTAATAAAGCGTGTCTGAAGATGAAACTTCTAAAAATGAATTTGATCTTTATATTCATCAATGATCGATAACCATGCACGAGTTGCAGGATTCATCACTACGGTGGAATTCCATGCCATATTTAAGTTCCAACGCAAGCTGGGTTGTTCCACTAGACTGACGCTGAATTTTGCGCGATCTAACTGTTCACAATAAATTTGCGGCAATAAAGCAATACCGACACCTGACTCGACCATTTTGGCAATAAAGTCCCACTGACTACTTTTGCATAACACTTTGGGTTCAAAACCAGCCACCATCGCCGCATCTAGAATCACATGATTTAAAGTAAAGGTGTCTGCATATAGTAGAAAGGATTCTTCTTGAAGTTCAGCAAACTGCACCACATCGCGCTTTCTCCACTGTGAATCGTAGTTGGAAAGCAAACACAACGGTGAATCGATAATTTGAATGCCTTGAATGCTGGGTTTTAACTCGCCCAATAAAATCCCAACGTCAATTTTTTTGGCCAAAATGGCTTCTTCAATGCCTGTTGCACCGACTTCTAAAAAGTTCAATTCAATGTTGGGATACAATTTGTGAAATTTAACGATTAAGGAACTCAGCAGTACTGAACCTAAAGGTGGTAAACCCAATCTCAGCACACCTTGTTTCAGTCCACGAATTTGATCTGCTGCTTCAAAGATCTGTTGCTCCTGCTGCAAAATCTGCACGGCATGTAGATAAACTTGTTCTCCCATATAGGTCAGTTTGACTTCTCGCTTGCGCCCTGCTTCACCTTTATGAAATAGAGGCAGTCCTATCTCGTCTTCTAATTGTTTTAAAGATTTACTAATAGTGGGTTGAGTCACCGATAGTTCCTCCGCAGCAAGACTAAAACTGTGACTTTTCACCAGCTGCACAAATATTTTTAGCGCTTTAAAATCCAAAATTATTCCAATTAAGCATAATTATTATTTTATTATTCATAATTACAAGATCGGGTCAAACTTAAAATAACACCAACAACTTATACCCTGTGGTCTTCCAATGCGTTCGTTCAAATTGCCTTATCGTTCTACTCTTCAAGTAGGTTTGCTGATTGGGATTTGGTATATCGGAACGCTGATACAAGTCGCCCTGTCTTTACCGATATCAGGTGGGGTCGTGGGTCTAACGCTTTTACTTATTTCTCTGTTAGCGGGTCTATTTAAGCTGGACTGGATTAAGTCGGGTTCGGATTTACTTTTAGCTGAACTGTTGTTGTTTTTTATTCCTTGTATTATTGGCTTAATCAAATATAAACATCTTTTTCTTACCCAAGGTTGGCAACTCGTTTTATCTATTGTCCTTGGGACCATTTGCGTGATGACCTGCACTGCATACTGTGTTTTCTTGGGCTTTAAGCTTGAAGCCAAGTTTCAAAAAAAGCCCAAGCAGTCACAGCAGTTGAAAAGTCAAATTTAAGGACCGATCATGCATATTCATTTCGTTGCCTTGATCTGTTTTATCGGAACGGTACTGGCCTATCTTTGGGGTAAAAAGTTTTATCAGAAACACCCGTATGTATTGCTCTCACCAGCGGTTTTTATTCCCTGTCTGATTATTTTATGTCTGGTGTTTTTCAACATTCAGTATGACAACTAT
Organism: Acinetobacter sp. Gutcm_16; assembly: GCF_028649355.1. Taxonomy (NCBI): domain Bacteria; kingdom Pseudomonadati; phylum Pseudomonadota; class Gammaproteobacteria; order Moraxellales; family Moraxellaceae; genus Acinetobacter; species Acinetobacter sp. Gutcm_16. The sequence continues at coordinate 114,066 of NZ_JAQSUV010000014.1, forward strand.
ATGTACTACAGCAAATGGTTAGTCTGGATGTTAGGTCCTGCAACGGTCGCATTTGCCATCCCGATCTATGAATATCGCAAAGTCATTCAGCAGCATGCTTTTTCGATTGCTTTGGGCATTATCGTAGGTATGTTGGTTGGCGTCGTCAGCTCTTTTTACTTGGCACGTTTATTCCATTTCGATGCTGCAACCAGTTACAGTCTGATGAGCCGCTCTATCTCTACCCCTTTTGCCATGGAAGTCACGCAAGCCGTCGGAGGCTCAGTCGAGCTGGTGATTTTATTCACTGTGATTACGGGGATCGTTGGTGGACTCTTGGCTAACACAGTATTGCTTGTTCTAAAATTGGATTCTAAATTTGCTCAAGGTGCGTCATTGGGTAGTGCCGCACATGGTTTTGGGACCAGTACTGCTTTCAGACGTCATAAAGAAGAAGGTGTCGCTGCCTGCCTCAGTATGGTTTTAGCCGGTATTTTCATGGTGCTGTTTGGCCCAAGTTTAATTCACGCTGTCATTTATCTTCTTGGTTAAACATCCTCGATAAAGAATCTCAGGCCACACTACTGAGATCCTTGTTGGCTTGTATGTGTTTAAAGCTAAAGTACAGCATCAGCCCCGTCATCAACGCCAATAAAAAATAATAAGGTAAATGCTGATTCCACTGATATAAGCCTGTACTTAACAATGGTGCAAAAACGAAACTCAGTGCTTGCGTAGCCGTGCATAAACTGGCTATTTTAGTTTGTAGCGTGGCTGGTGCGGTTTGGGCTGCCCCCGTGGTAAAAGCTGGAATTAAACAGGCCACGGCGATACCATAAAAAATATAAGCTGCTTGGAAAGTCCAAATCTGACTGGCACTCAGTGAAAGTAATAAACCTAAAACCATCGTCACAAGACCGACCCAAAGCAATTGTTTAATCGACCACTTAAACCATTTTGAAATCGCCAATTGCATTAAAACCAGTGCTATCCCCACAATCAATGAACACTGAGAAAAATACACTGCACTCTGATACGTGTCGAAATGGAATCGATCTTGGATATAAAAACCAGCAGTTAAATTCAGGGTAACAATAGCAACATATAAGCTAAAACCCAGCAATAACCAAATCCCTAACTTTGACCATTGCAGCTTTTCTGTAGACACGTCTTGTAATTTAGCCGTGGTATCCTTCCGTTCTTGAGTTCGTGATGCTTGCTTCCCTTGAAAGCCCAGTACAATCCAAGCCGCCATAGCCGTTAAAATAGCCACTGCACCCCACAACGGTGTTAACATGCTCCATGTCAGCAATAATGTCGTCGCTAAAGGACCTATCACCACGCCTAAACTGTTCAGCGCGCCAAACTTCGCCATATTCTGGCTACGTTCCTGTTCACTGTGAAAAGCCGTCATGACATAACTTTGCAGCGCAATTTGTGGCATCGCCATAAAAAAGCCAGTACTGGCACGGGTCAATATCAATAAACTAAACAAAGCAGCAAATGAAATGGCATAACTCAGTCCATAGCTGAGTACCGCCGTAAATAAGCCCCAAGTGATCGCCATACCGATAAAACCGATACTTAACAATTGATAAATGCTGAATTTTTGAGTTTGTTTAGAAATATAAATAGCTGAAATGGCCATCACCAAAGCACCAGCCGAAACCAACGCTCCACCTTGCAGTTCCGTCAGCCCCAGTTGCCGAATAAACGGTGCCAGTAAAGGTAAAATCATCGAAAAACAAGCGCCATTGGCAAGGCTGCCTGCAATAAAGATTTTGTTATTGCTATTCATTTTATTATTTAAACCATTTCTTAAGGCGAGATTACAAAGCAAAGAGGTAGCTGAACGCTACCTCTGGTTGTGCAATTAGTATTTTAATGTGTAGCTCAAACCATAGGTTCGACCTTGAGCTGGTAAGCTTGAAATAGCACCATAAACTGACTCCACCGCTTGACTATAGACTGATTTGTAGTCCGTATTCCAAACGTTATATACACCAAATCCGACCGTACCTGGACCTGCTTTGGCATTGGCTATGACGTCCATTGTTGCGAAACCTTTGATTTCAGCAGGAACCGTTGAACCGTACTTTACAGCATCTTTTTTGGCTTTATCAGTACCACCAATAGCAAGAGCTTGAACGCGCAGGCTCATGTCATTGTTAAACTGCCACTCAGAAAATGCCGTGCCTTTCAGTGGTGCAACACGGATTGCATCTAGCTCTTGCCACTTTCCTGCGGTATTTTTAAACTGTCCGCGGGTGTAAGCCATAGTTCCACCCACTGTCCAATTTGGCTGCAGTCGATATGACAGATTTCCTTCAACACCATAAACGCGCTCATCGGTATCTAGTACTTCAATCGTGTAGTTGGGACGGCCAAACTTTAAACTTTTATCTGAGTCATTATAGAAAGTGGTGACACTTGCATTTAAACCGTTTTCAGCTTGTACACGCCATCCCAGCTCATAATTATTGACTTTAATTGGATCAATAGTTTGACTATTCACAGTAAAACTTGCGGGTACATCACGAAGCATACGTTGAATGTCTGGTAGACTTGAGCCCTGAGAAAAGTTTGCGAAAACTTGTTGAGCATCCGTCAAATGATATACAGCACCAAGATTAAATAATGTTGCATCATGTTTGATCGTACCACCATTTAAAGCAACTGGTGTATATGTTGGAATAGCATCTGCAACCATCGCTTCACTGTAAGGAATCGAGTCCTGAACTTCACTATCAATACGCTCATGACGAATGCCAGCTTGTAGATTTAAGTGATCCGTAACATCGAATTGTGTTTGTAAGAAAAGACCAAATTTCGACGTATCAACATCTGGACCAAAGGCATATTCATTTTGTGGATCGAGTGTCAAACCATTACTCGCCATAAAGGTTCCAAGATTATATTGTTGTGCAGTCTGAGAACCTTGCTCAAAATCATAATCCATACCATAAGTTAGGTTCAGACTACGGCTACCCAGATCAAAGGCTTTTTGTAAAGCAAGTCGAGCGCCCCATACATCAATATCAGTTTCAGATTGCGTTACGATATATGTACCACCACTTGGAATTGCAGAATGTGCTAAATAATTTGCACTTGGATAAAAACGCCCTGTTTCTGAACGATAATAAGCTTCCGCATTTAATATCTGCCCTAACACATCTTGATGCTCATATTGCAGATTAAAGTTCGAACGTTTGGTTCTTGGCTGAGTATCGAGATCTAAACCTTTTACAGCATTTAAAGTCGGCTCCGCACCAAACAGGACGGCTAAGCCTGTACCATAATCAGGACCATACTCACTATCTTGCTCATCATTATAATATTGCGCACCAAAGCTTAGCTTTTGATTGTCAGTAAATTGCCAACTTAGACGACCATTCACATCGACAGTTTCTGTATCTTGACGATCCGTCTGGGCAACCTCAGGTCCAATACGATCACCGTGACTATCTTGAAACTCGCCACGTTTGTTATAACTCGCACCCAAATAACCACTTACATTACCTTGATTAAAGGCAACCGATTGGAATGCTTCATATGCCATAGCATCGCTACGGATATTATCACCCGACGTCACACCGAGTTTAGATTCAAAGCTCAGTGCATCATCACTACCTTTTTTGGTAATGATATTGATAATACCGCCTGTCGCACCTGCACCATAGATACTACTGGCACCTGATACCACTTCGATACGTTCAATCGAATTTGGGCTGATGCTATTCAACTGACGTGAGCTATCACGAGAACCTGTCTGAGGTACACCGTCAATCATGTATTGCACTGCACGACCACGCATGGTCATCCCATAGTTACTGGTTGTACCTGAACTTGGTGTCAATGAAGGAATTAAAAAGCCAATAATGTCAGCAGTTGAACGACCTGCATTGGCCTGTTTTTCAATTTCAGCTTGATCAATGCTATAAACGGTGCCCGCAATGTCTGCAATACTCTTTGCAGAGCGGGTTGCTGTCACCACAATCGGTGCGAGTTGTGTGGTTTCTTTTTGTTGGGCTTCAACACTGCTCGTCTGACTTGCTGAATTTGTTACAACGTTATCTTGAGCATATAACTGTGTACATACAGCCAGTGTTAAACAAGTCAACTGCATAGGTAACATAAAACGGTTCATTTCTTTTTCCTTTTATTAAATTTCTTGATTCAACAGTTTTTGTTGAGTTTTTTGATGACGTGCAATGATATATTGGCTCAGTAGTACACTGACTACAGACGCAACCGCCAACACCACATAAAAATTGCCATAGCCAAGTGCTTTGGCTAAAAAACCCGATGCGGCTCCCCCGATGAAATAAACCAACAGTTCAAAGCACACTAAAATGGTGAAATCAGTGCCTGCCTGTTCTTTGGAACTGCTTTGCATGAAATAGGCATATAACGAAGTCATCGCGACATAACGAATCGCAAGCATGACAATCACAAATCCCCCCAAGAGCAAATGCCACTGGTTTAACCAACCCAAAATAATGGCTGCGCCAATCACCCCATACAATGCTGTTCGGCACCACCCTGCCCAAATGAGCAACTGTGTAGCCTGAATTTTTTTCAATAAAAATGCAGCACTCACAGCAGCCAACAAACCCACACCTGCTCCTATCACAGACATCAGCACCCCAATTTGGGCAAGCGTCCATTTCTGGTCAATCAGCATTGGATTGAGCATCGCCATTGCTGGTGCTTCCACCACGCGATAACACAGGATCAGGGCCAAGGCAGATAAAATTTCAGGACGTTTAAAAGCACGGACTAAGCTTGGAGCTTGTTTGGCAATATTTGTCTGTTCGTTTGCATTTTCTTGAATATAAAAAACAGCAAACATCGTTAAAGCGGTCATGAGCGCTAAACATACCAATGCGCTTTCCCAGCCATAGTACTGGTATAGCCACAGTGTAGCTGCGCCCCCCAACATACTCCCCAAAGCGACCCCTATACTCTGAGCCATACTGCCTAGGCGATACTCAGACGCTGAAAAGGTTTCTACGGTATAACCATCTATGGCAATGTCTTGGGTCGCCGCAAAGCTTGAAATCCACAAGCCAATCACAACAAACACCACCAGTCCGTAAGAGAACTGGGTAAAGGCCAAGGCCAATACTCCAAGTACCAGTGCTACTTGTGTAAAGAGCAGCCATGTTTTTCGTTTACCTAACTTTTTGATATAAAGCCGGTCGATGAGTGGTGCCCATAAAAACTTAAACGCCCATGGAATATAGAGCAGCGACAGCATTCCAATCCAACGTAAATCTACCCCCTGATGTCGCAAAATAGCGGGCAATGCCACATTGTAAAAATACAAAGGCAAGGCATGTGCAAGATATAAAACAATGACAACGGCTAAGCTCAAAGCTGAGATTTGGCGTGTTGCTCTTTGTGTATTTAGGTTTTGCATATCCACCTCTGCACTGCCCATTGCAGTGCATCAGAATGATCAAGTGTGACGTAGTAAGGCACCCGCCATGCAGCATGCAGTGAAGGTGTATTCAGTCGTTGTTGATCGGTTGGGTCTTGTGCAATTCGAACCAGACCCAAGCAGTATTGAAAAAAAAGTTGTTTGTATTTTTTGTACCAAACCGCTTGCAGTTGACGGTATTCCTCAGGAAATTCCGTACCGACATCGGTTTGCATGACCAAAACAAAGTGCTGTTTTTTTAAGAAAAAACGTTCGACTTGGCTAAGCCATTGTTCAAATTCGGCGACAGTGACATGCGCTGAAAAGCACATGTCCATAATTTGTATATGTTCTGAGCTATAGCTCATGTAAGTTCCTCAGTCCTATTGAGTGGGTTATGGTTTTGCATAAATGCATTTGAATCAGTTAAATACCCTCCAAATTTTTCATAGAATTTTTGTTTAAAGCAGTAATACAACATGGCCGTTTTTTCAGGCATTGGGATCAAGCGCTGTGCCTCATAGCACATTTCTTCGACCACTGCTGCATAGGGTTTAACCGTATGGTCAGGCTCCCCGACAATTTTGTCGGAAGGTGCATTTTCAAAAATATAAAAACCTAATAGCCGCATCACTGGACGCAAGTAGCCTTTACCGAAAGCCGACTTTTCACCAAACAGTAAGTGCCATCCGAGGTCTAAATCATCACCATCGTAATAACGTCCTAGACGGTCACGCTTGCCTTCATAGATTTCGGTATAGCCCACATCCAGTCCATCCACTCCAACGATCAACAAACGGTGATGGTCATCGGCCAGCATTTTTTCAAAATACACCGCGAGATCAATTTCAGACTTATTCAGCTGCCACTGTGGAATCACATGAGGTTCATGCATCCATTTATGTAACAGTGCTAAGTCCTGCGGATACTGTACTTGGCGCAAGTAAAATTGCGTCTCATTCTCATAATATTCGTAAAAATCGGGAAGTTGCTGTGAAAGTGTGTTCATGTGGAAGCCTGCTATTTTTGAGTGTTTTATGATGCGATACGCTTTGTGGTTGTATCGTCAGTTGACTTGGACACCTGCTCTGACCATCGTTTTAAGGTTTCAGGGCTGACAGGATTGGCAATTGGATCTAAAAATACAGGGACAGGACGTTCTGCTTCATCGTTATAACTGGTGGTAAATAGACGCACTCGGTTTAAACAAATTTTTTCAAATTCGGCTCTAAACATGGCAAATTTTTCAATGCGTTCTGCCAACTCTGGATGCGCCTGATGGAAAGTATCAATGACCAATGAAATGGTCTGCCAAAATTCAACTTCGCTATGCTCAGGGTAGTCTTGTAGAAATACATTACAGATATAACGGTAATGCACCATAAACAGCCCAGTGAAAATAAAATGGCTGAGTTCATGCGCAGGATGACGCAGTAAAATTTGCCCTTCAATAGGTAAACTTGCCAATTCTGGAAAGTCTTCATCAACCAAATTGACATCATCAATAAAGTCTTTCAGCACCATTTTCTGCGGTACGCCATTGGCATGAATAAGCATGGTATTTTCCCCATGTGGAGAAAAAGCCAAGCCATATTTGTACAAGCAGATTAAGAGTGGAGTAACAGAGACTTCGGCAAAGCGTTTTAACCACTGTAATGGACTCAAACCCGACGCCTGAATCAACACGGCTAATATCGACTGTCCGTTGATGTCTCGATGTAATAAAGCCGCTTGAGAAAGTGCCTGTTCACCTGTTCCAATCACTGGATCTACACTTTCACGCCACAAACACCCAAACAGTTCTTTAAACTGATACGGCGCACCTTCAATCTGATCAAAACAAGGCTGATGAATGGTCAAAGTTGCCACTTCACCTAAGAATGCAACGCCTGACTGTTTCAAGTCTGAATCTTGAGATTGAATCTGCTTTAACCAAGCTGTGACGGCTGGAGCTGCTAAGTTTCGTTTAGACGGCAACCCACGATACACCGCAGTATTGAAGATACTGACAGGTAATTTGACATAATGACGCTCAGGCTGACTGATGTTGCAAAGCGTGCGAATCGACTGCATAGGTACATAGTCATCTTGCCCAACGCCTAGTTCAATAATGCGCCGATCCACGATTTCATTGGCATAGGTTGGCACTAACCATTGATGCCACTGCCATGCATGTACTGGAATGAGGAAATAATCACGACAAGAGCAACCTCTCTCATGTAATTTTTGTTCAAAATTTGCGAGTTCTTCTGCACTTAACTCATGTTGATAAAGTCTCCCTGCTTGCCACTCCTCGGTGGAACGGAACTCTGCCAAATCACGATGCACCGCGAGCCACAGCACTTTGACCGTTGGTGAAAGTTCAGGAGCGGCACTTAAGTAGTCTTCATAACCAAAACCCATACGACCTTTGCTCATAATCAACCACGGATGACCACGGAGCATACCTTCAATTTCATGATGCGATGCCGTCAATGCTGCTTCACTGCTTAAACGACTTTCATCAAATAAATGCGCCTCGGCTAACCATGTATTGTTCATTTCTTTGATGAGATATGCCTTGGTAAAAGGCTTAACTTCGGTTTGATTTGAAAACGCGCGAATAAAAGTATGTAAGTTCCATGCAGGAAGGTCTTCAACCACGCTCAACTCACGTACTGAACCCTCCTCAATCTGCCAATGTCCCAATAAATAGTTTTGTGCTTTAAAAGTATAGGTTTGATCATCCAACGTCAGCTGGTAACGATTGTCATTTAAATGAGTTACTTGAATAATTTCTTCATATAGAAATTCAGCAATCGCCATTTCAATTAAGCGCTGTCCTGCCAAACGCCACTGTTTCTGATTCACTTGAAGTTGTGCAAAGCTCATATGATTTTCTCGAATGTATAAGGCTGCATAGAGGGATGTAACCCTGTTTGTATTTTGCGCTGCTCAATATTTTTTGATTTAGGAATCGATGGTGCTAAAGCTGCTGTTCGTGTAATAGATGTTTCATGCTGTACATACATTTCAGGGTTCTGTTCAGGTCTAAAATGCTGAAAGGTCTGTTCATTACTGTCCAGCTCATAAAGCTGATAACCCAGTAGTTGATTGGCAATGGTCGCAGCACGAAAAGCGCCTAAACCTAAATCTGGTGTACCTACACCATGACTGTGCATTTCTTGGTTTTGCACATAAATTTCACCCATTGCTGTATGCTGCAAGCGATAGTCTTGGCTCACTTTCCAACGCCCCGCTTGATCTGTTGTAATCAAAGGCTTTAAGTATTTTAAAAATGAAAACTCAGGGCTGTAATAACCTGTAGATGCCACTACAAAATCAACATCCATATAAAAACGTTGCTCGGTTACGGTATGTTCAAGGCTCAAGCGAATCTGCTGACTTTCCAGTAGTTCAGCATTAAGCAACTGAATTTGTGCATGCAAATGTGTTGCTTGTGTAGCAGAGGCAATACTACGATGGTAAAGTTTTTGGTAAATCTCACGTATGGTTTTGGCACTAATGCCTTTGTACAGCAAGCTTTGATCTTTCAACTGCGCTGCTTTTTGTGTTTCTGAGAGTCTATAAAAATGTTGGGTATAGTTCGGACTAAAATGTTCCAATCCCAAAGGTGCATATTCCATCGGGAAAAAGCCATTAGAACGCGTCAACCAATGCAACTTGAAGTCAGCTGTTGATATACAGTCATGTTGATATTGCTGATCAAACAAATCTAAAAAGACTTCAGCAGAAGACTGTCCTGAGCCTAAAACTATGACATTGCCTTTGAGCTTTCTTTTTTTATGGGTTAAGTACTCTGCTGAATGAATGCACTTTTCAGGCACTTGCTGTTGTAAATTACGCAGACATTCAGGCAAATAAGGCTGGTTGCCCGAACCAATCACCAAGTTTCGACACAAGTAACGAATAAAACGGCCACCTTGCTCAACCACCACCTCAAAACCTTCGCTTTTGGCATAAATGGCCTTCACCGTCGATTGGTACTGTATATGACCCAGTTGATCTGCCACCCACTGGCAATAATGGTTATATTCACGGCGCGGAATATGAGGCTGCTCAAGGAAGTAGAACTTATATAAGCGCTGCTGTGATTTTAGGTAATTCAAAAAACTCAACGGACTGGTCGGATCGACCATCGACACCAAATCCGCCATGAATGGAACTTGTAAGACAGTATTGGGAAGTTGCATACCTGCATGCCAGTCGAACTGCGCTTTTTTTTCAAAAAACAGATAGTGCAATTCTGTCTTTTCATGCAATAAACTGGCTAGGCTTAAGTTAAATGGCCCAAGGCCAATCGCAATAAAATCAAGCATAAAGGGCATCCTCTTGTTTGATATAGAGCGGATTGGCTAACTGAATATAGACAGACTGATTTTCAACGGGTGCAATCAATTCATCCAGTTCATATAAACGGGTCAGTAAGTTACCCTTATAAGGCAATGTTGGTTGATACAACAGACTTTGAATCAAACTGCTGTCTGGATACTGTTTCAACAGGTCAAAGAGGTGTTGCTGTAAAACAGACAGTAAATCTTGCTCACTAACAAAACCTGTTGCACCGATGGCATTGATGATGCCAAACAAGGTATTGCCAAAGAAATAATAACTAAAGCGCTCATCGACAAAAGCCTTTGAACCTACCGCATGGGCTTTGTCATTCAGTTCTGGAAATTGTTGTAAAATTTCATCTGCGAGTTCTTCGATATAATAAAAACCTTGATTGTCCCGTAGCCATAGCCACTGTGGCCAGCCATCTTTCAATTCAACCAAGACATTTTGCTGATGTGACTCAAAGGCCATACCATAACGATGGTAGACGTACATGAGTGGGCTCAGACTAATGTTTAAAAAGGTCTTGAACCAATCATGAGCGATTTGTGCTTTATCATTTAACTTTTGTTGAAAAGCAATCTGATCAAATAATGCATTAAAACGATTACGTTCTTCTACGGGATGATCCTGACACAATGAAGCAATACACGTGACTTGCTGTTCGGGAGTAAACGGCTGATCACGTACAATACAAATCGTTTCATCGATGATTTCACCATCCAACTGAAGAGCAATCCATGCAGGATCATTGACCGCTTTTAGAGTTGGACATTGTTTTAAAATACTTTGCCCTAACTCACTGTGCCAAAGCCGATGCGTCATTTCACCGCGGTGACATTCTTTTGCTAAATTGACGCGAATAGAATTGGTAATCATCACTGAAAGCGAAGGTTTCAGCATCCACGGCGCATTAAAACTCGCCAAAGTACGTACAGAAGTGGTTGGTGAAAATATCCATGCTTTTTCGCCCAAATCGATGATTTTCAGTTTAGCCTTTAAACTTTTAAACCATACTTTGCTTTGTAAATAGCGGGCTTGCCATGGATGCAGTGGTAGCAGCTTGTAATGTGCATATGCAGCTAAAGTCTCAAGTTCCGATTCAGACAAATGCCATTTGATTTCTTGTTTAAGTTGTATTGAAAAAGCCTGCTCAAGCGCTGTTCCTTCTGCAATATATTCAGGTGCCACCAGCCAATAATGCAGCTGGGTCTGACCACAAGCTTCTGGTGAATATTTTTGCCAGTCCTCATGGACAAAACCTGTTCGGCTTTTCGGTGCGGGATGCATGCTATGACCTAAAATCAAAGCCTGTTCAGACGCTATAAAACCTTGCTCAACCTGTACGAGCGCATCAAAATCCTCTGCCCGAATATTTAAAAACTGTTGTAATGCGTCACGACTTTGAATCCAACGCTCAACCAAGGATGCAGCATCGACACGGCCTTCGGATTGTTGCACTAACTCTTCTAGTAACAGACTGACCATGGCTGCTGCGCTAAAGTTAAGCTTTTGGCCTTTTTGAAAAATTTGCGGTAAAGCCGCAATACGATGTCGCCCAACACGACTGACATAGCTTAACGGAACAAAAAGCTGTGCTTGGATTAAACTAAGCGGCAAAGATAACAGCGTCAAACCTCGGCTAAACGCGAGTTGAGTTGAATTTTGTTGATACTTCTCAAACAAGCTTGCCTTGCCTGTTTCTTGTGAGTATGCATTGACAAGATGCTGCATCGCCAAGCGATTGGCTAGCTCTTTCATCTGACCATTTCCTCTTTTTAAAGCTTATTCCAAGCTCATTTCATGTAATTATGTTTCTTAAAGCTGTTCACGTTGGCCAACGCTGCAGAAAGCATTTTAATGGTAATTATTATCATTTATATTTGCAATTTTGTTTATTTTTGAAAATATACGCACTACACCAACATATATTATTGTTTTTTAATACTTTTGAAAATTTAATCAGTTTTTCTAATAAAGCCTATATAAAATTACACCATAGCTTTAAATGATAGTTTATGAATTTATAATTGATTCGAACTATAAAATTCCCCTATATTTCATAAGGAAAAGCCCATTCAGTTGACTGAATGGGCTTTCATTTGTGCTCAAAAGAACTTTAAACAAAATTAGATATAATTGAAGCAGTGAAGACATCACTGTTCTTTATTGATCCAGTACATCTGCAAAAGTGGCTGAAAGTACTTTTGCTAAATCCTGCGGTTTTAAACCGATATCTAAGCCGCGCTTCCCCCCACTGACATATAGTTTTTCCAACTGTACCGCGCTTTGGTCAATCACGGTTTTTAACCTTTTTTTCTGCCCGACAGGACTAATCCCACCGACCAAATAACCTGTCAGTCGTTCTGCATCTTTAGGGTCGGACATTTTTAGTTTTTTTGCCCCCACTGCCTGTGCAACTTTTTTCAAATTTAACTGATGGTGTACAGGAAGAATCGCAACAAAATAGTTTTTTTCGTCGGTCACCAACAGTGTTTTAAACACCTCTTCGACACGTAGATTTAATTTTTCCGCGGCTTCAAGCCCAAAACTTTTTGCATTGGCATCATGTTCATATTCATGAATAGAAAAATCGATTTTATTGGCTTTTAAAAGTTTGGTTGCAGGTGTCATTTCTGTTCAATATTTTCACTACATACTCGGCATTATATGCCTATTCAAAAAGAAAGTTTAGCAGTACGACTATCATGATTATCGAACTTACAGGCACTCAACGAATCAATAGCTGTAAGTTCGATGTCAACTATGTATGCAGCTTGTTATCGCTGAAATATCGCAGTTTAGTCAGCACTTAATCCAAATTTCTTAAAGATTTGAGCACGGCGCTTTGGCAAAATATTGGCTTTGGTCAAATCACCTTCGTAGTGATCAAACACTCGTTGATCCATCATTTTAAACCACAGCTTTGGAATTAACGCTGGAATTAACATGGTGGCATAACCACTCGGTAGCTCAGGGGCTTCATCAAAATGTCTTAAGGCCTGAAATGGGCGGGTTGGATAGGCATGATGATCTGAATGGCGTTGTAACTGGTATAAAAATAAATTGGTCACAATGTTGTTATTATTCCAGCTGTGTTCAGGCATGGTTCGCGCATAACTTCCATCTTCTTTTTGGCTACGCTTTAAACCATAGTGTTCAATATAATTAATAATTTCAAACAGACTCACGCCATAAAATGCTTGTGTCACCAGATATGGCGTCACTTTTTTACCAAACAATTTCAACATGGCTGCATGAAAACCAGCACTCATCGCCCATCCATGAAACAGTTCATTTTCTTTGGAGAAGAAAGACAGCCCTTTTCGTTTTAGGCGTTTATGTTCAATTTCAACAGCCGACTTCAACCCACCGAAAACGGTACGCGGCCAAAACTCATAAAAAGTCTCGCCCATTTTCGATGAAGCAGGATCTTCTGGCGTCGCAGCACGTTTATGATGCCCATAAGGGTGCTCAATGCGGAAATGGTTGTAGAGCAACGGCGCTAAAGTCATGTGTGACCAATAATGATCTGATTTTTTAGGACGGTGACACAGCTCATGTGCTGTATTCACTGCTACTCCATTAATTGCCCCCATGGAGACACCCAATAATATTTGGTCAAGCATCGATACATTTTGGCGGGTCACTACATAACCTGCAAACAGGTTGGCTGCCATTTGTAGCGGAATGAACAATTTCACAATACGGTCATAGTACGGGTCATTTACCAAGACCTTAATTTCATCATCCGAAGGATTATTTTCATCTGCACCGACCAGACCATCTACCGCAGGAATAATGACATGCAGTAACAGCGGCCCACCCAAAGCGAAGATTTTCTTGGTGGGTTTCGGGCCAAAATGATAGCCCGCTAAAATGCCCATGCCAATCACAGGAAGCCCAGGACTCAATAACCAGCCAAAACGCTTTTTATCGATCCCTGCTGCATTTTTGACGACCACGCTAGCATTCGTCATTTTCACTGATGCATTCATTACCATTCTTCCAATTTTCTTGTTATGCCTTTATATTTCTAGAAATGGGACATAAAGAACAGTTGCTAACGTCCAAGAAAACAGTGTAATCGTCCTTGGCCTAAAATGACTTAAATTGACCCTAAATCAAATATTAAGCCTAAGATATAAAGACTAGAAATCGTAAAGTATGGATGCTTTAAGTAAAATTTTTGAAGATATACACCTCAACCAATCTGAGTACCTCTACCTTAAACCTCATGGTGAGTGGGCTTTTCGCTATACCGAACAATCAACCATGATGGCCTATGCGGTACTTCAAGGACAACTCACTATTTGTTTAGATGCTAAACAAATTATTGTTGCTGAAGTCGGAGACTTGATCTTACTCCCTTCGGGGCCAAGTCATGAGTGTCGCTCCTCAACTACCGACCAACTGTTAGAAGTATTCGATATTTCTGACTTATTTGCCCAAAACCAACACAAAGAAGTCTCTTTTGGCAGTGATGCGACACAACAAAAAACTGTGATCTTGGCCTTACATGCACATATGGACCCCATTATGGCGCGTCCTTTAGTACAGGCCTTACCCGCGTTTATTCACCTTCAACACAAAGATCTCAGCACGGTTCCTGAATGGTTGCAAATTGGGCTGCAGTTTCTCGCTCTAGAAGTCCAACGTATACGCCCAGGCCGTGACAAAATTTTGGATCATTTGGTGAGTATTTTATTAATTGAATGTGTGCGTGATTATATTGATGCGCTGCAAGACTCGAACAATTGGCTGAGTGCTTTATCTCATCCTGAACTCTCCAATGCCCTTGCTAAAATTCATGCGGAACCTGCACAGCCTTGGACTGTTGAGTCCCTTGCAGAACAGTGTTGTATGTCACGGTCTAAATTTGCCACATTGTTTAGCCAAATTTTAGGCACAAGCCCTTTGGCTTATTTGCAACAACACCGTCTGCGTTTAGCCGCCCAATACCTGCGTAATGGACAAGGAACCATTCAGCAAATAGCACATAGGGTCGGATACAACTCAGAAACGGCTTTTAGCCAAAGCTTTAAACGACAGTATCAAATGAGCCCAAGCCAATATAGAAATAATTTAAACCCAACTTAAAATGCTCGTCCGTAATGGTTTAATAGCAATCTTCTCTCAGCTTATGTCTTTCTGCGCTAAGATAAATACCTTGAACTTGCAGACAAAGATTAGCATCTTGTGAAAATCACACTATAATATCCCGCATCCTTGCTAGAGATGGCTTCAAACCACTGCTTGTTTGTTCTTTTTCGCTCTAGCTACACTTTTTTAAGTCCAGTTTTCATCCGTGATTCGGCTTATTTTTCAATATTTTATCTCTTATATGTCCATGCTGACATATAAGAAAATTTAGGTGCCAGCATGGAAATCAAGGTTAATTATCTCGATAATCTTCGCCAAGAAGCGAAGTTCGATGATTTTACAGTCATTGCCGATCAACCGATTCGCTACAAAGGTGATGGCTCTGCACCCGGTCCATTTGACTATTTTTTAGCATCTTCTGCGCTTTGCGCGGCTTACTTTGTCAAAGTGTATTGTTTGGCACGTGACATTCCAACTGACAACATTCGTTTGTCACAAAACAACATTGTTGATCCTGAAAACCGCTATAAACAAATCTTCAAAATTCAAGTTGAGCTCCCAGCGGACATTTCAGAAAAAGATCGCCAAGGCATTTTACGCTCTATCGACCGTTGTACGGTTAAGAAAGTAATCCAAACAGGCCCTGAGTTTATTATTGAAGAAGTAGAAAGCATTGATGCCGATGCACAAGCCCTGCTTATTCCAAGCCTTGCTTCTGAAAGCAGCACCATCATTGCAGGTAAAGACCTGCCTTTAGAAGAAACCATTGCCAATATGTCAGGTATTTTGGCTGGTCTGGGCATGAAAATTGAAATCGCTTCTTGGCGTAATATTGTGCCAAATGTGTGGTCTTTACATATTCGTGATGCTCAGTCGCCAATGTGTTTTACCAACGGTAAAGGCTCAAGCAAAGAAAGTGCATTAGCTTCTGCGCTGGGTGAGTTCATTGAACGTCTGAACTGTAACTTCTTCTATAACGACCAGTTCTGGGGTGAAGACATTGCCAATGCCGAATTTGTGCATTATCCAGATGAAAAATGGTTCATGCCAGGTCCAAATGGTGAAATGCCTGAAGGTGTACTGGATGAGTACACCCTTGAAATTTATGACCCTGAAGAAGAACTGTTAGGTACGCATTTATACGACACAAACTCAGGGAAAGCTGAGCGTGGTATTTGCTCTTTACCTTTTGTTCGCCAGTCTGATGCGGAAGTGGTTTACTTCCCATCAAACTTGATTGAAAACTTGTACCTTAGTAACGGCATGAGTGCAGGAAACACCTTAGCTGAAGCACAAGTACAGTGTTTATCTGAAATTTTTGAGCGTGCCGTAAAACGTGAAATTTTGGAAGGTGAACTGACCCTGCCAGATGTACCACAAGAGGTTTTAGCGAAATATCCTAGCATTTTAGCGGGCATCCAAGGTTTAGAAGAGCAAGGTTTCCCTGTATTGGTGAAAGATGCCTCTCTAGGTGGTCAATACCCTGTAATGTGTGTGACGTTAATGAACCCGCGTACAGGTGGTGTATTCGCCTCTTTCGGCGCACACCCAAGCTTTGAAGTTGCGCTTGAGCGCAGCTTAACTGAGCTACTTCAAGGCCGTAGCTTTGAAGGTCTGAACGACTTACCTCGCCCAACATTTAGCTCAAATGCGGTCACTGAACCCAATAACTTTGTTGAGCACTTCATTGACTCAAGTGGTGTGGTGTCATGGCGCTTCTTTAGTGCCAAATCAGACTATGACTTTGTCGAGTGGGACTTTACCAATCAAGGCCAAAACTCAAATGCTGATGAAGCTGATGCACTGTTCGGTATTTTGGAAAATATGGGCAAAGAAGTCTATATGGCCATTTACCAACATTTAGGTGCAACGGCGTGTCGTATCTTGGTACCGGGTTACTCAGAAATTTACTTGGTTGAAGACTTGGTTTGGGATAACACCAACAAAGCGCTACTTTACCGTGAAGACATCCTCAACTTACATCGTTTAGGCGACGAACAGCTTGAAGCGCTGGTTGAACGTTTAGAAGAATGTGAGCTAGACGACTATACTGAAATCAAGACTTTGATCGGGGTTGAGTTTGATGACAATACCGAATGGGGTCAATTGACTTTGCTTGAACTCAAACTACTCATCTATCTTGCATTAGAGCAGTTTGAAGAAGCGAAAGATTTGGTTGAAGCATTCTTACAATACAACACCAATACCGTTGAACGTGGTCTGTTCTACCAATGCATGAATGTCGTACTCGAAGTAATGTTAGATGACGACATGGAACTGGAAGAGTATGAAGCAAACTTCCGCCGTATGTTCGGTGATGAACGTATGGATGCGGTAATAGGCACAGTTGAAGGTCGTATTCGTTTCTATGGTTTAACCGAAACCAGTATGAAACTTGAAGGTTTGGACCGTCACTTACGTTTAATCGACAGTTATAAAAAGTTACACGCTGCTCGTGCTAAAGCCGTTGGATTAAAACCTTAAAATAAAAAGAAACAACCCAAATACGTTTGGGTTGTTTCTCACTGCACCTATCACGATGTCTTAAAGAGAATTAATCTAAAATATTTAAAATCGCCTCAACAGGATTTTCACTATTACCTGCAAGCAATTGTTTATGCATGGTAATGTGCTGCATAGCCTGAATCTGTGCTGTTTCTATATTCATTAATTTTTCAATTTCAGCCGCCAATTTCTCAGGTGTTGCATCTTTTTGAATTAATTCTTGTATCACTTTTTTGCCCGCAATAATATTCGGCAATGAATAATATTGAATCTTGATCAAGAATTTCACCACATGATAGGTGAGCCAATTCAACTTATAGAAGGTCACCATTGGTCGGTGTAACAGCATAGCTTCTAAAGTTGCTGTACCTGAAGCCAAAGCTACAATATTAGCGGCGTTCATAACTTGACGCCCAATCTTCGACTCGGTGCCTGAGTTTTCAAGCAAGTCTATTTGATCGACCAATGCTTTTGGATATTGAGTAAGCAAAGCTTCGATTTGTTGCTTACGTGCATCATTGATTGCTGGTATCACAAAACGATAGTTTGGATATTTGGCGTAGAGCAATTTTGCAGCATCTAAAACCAGTGGACCGAGCTTTTCAATTTCACCACGTCGACTTCCTGGCAATAAGGCAATATGCTTTTGGGTCAGATCTAAACCCAGTTCTTTTTTGGCTTGTAAAATTGGGTTTTCCAAAGGCAATTGGCTAGCTAAAGGATGTCCTACAAACGCAGCAGGAACATCCCATTTTTTATAAAACGCTTTTTCAAACGGAAATAAACACAATACCAAATCAATTGAAGCTTTGATGCCATGAACCCGTCCCTGACGCCATGCCCAAACTGAAGGACTAACATACTGCACGGTTTTTATTGGCAGTTGTTTTTGTTTTAAACTTTTTGAAAGGCGCAGATTAAAGTCTGGCGCATCGATACCAATAAATACATCGACAGGATGGGCTGTCCACTTCTCTACCAGTCCATCACGTACAGCAAAAAGCTTTTTAATGTCTTTAAGAACCTCAACCAGCCCCATGACAGACAAAATTTCCATCGGATAAAAGCTCTTGAAACCATCTGCAATCATTTGCGGGCCACCAATACCCTCAAATTCTGCATCAATTCCTTGCTCACGAAAACTGCGAATAAGTTTAGCACCTAAAGTATCACCCGATACTTCACCCACTACGATTCCAATTTTAAGTTTCCGATTTTGCAAAGCATTATTCCTTATTTTTCAACCCATGCATCATAACATAGCGTCTTTTGGGATGGGTATTGGTCGAGTCTTTCTATTTATGCAGCAGATATAAGATGAATGACCTATTTAACACATCTAAAAGACACGAAAAAAAGTTGGGTTAATTTAAATTTTCGATCATTTAAATATTGCATAAGATGCCTATTAGAACATAAAATTACTGAGAATCATTATCGTTAATTCATGTGTACTCTGTTGCTCAACTTACGCTGCTTAATACCAGTATTTTGGCTACGTCGATTGCTTATACGCACAATAGAGATGATTGTGTTTTGCTTAATTAAATTTAGGTTCAATGCTTAGTGAGTACAACGTTAAGCCCCCTTTATGACTTCATTTATGTGATCTTTATGTCCCTAAGTCAGCTTAAATACCCTATAACCGTTATGTTCCGGTTTTTGATCGCATTTGGCTTAGGCTATTTATGTACATTCATGTTATCAGAACTGCTTACCCTTAGTTTTTACCCTCACTTCGCTAAAGCAGAATCCATTTATTTGGCGGCTTTTCTATCTCTTATTTTCTTTACCATTTTTGTCATTGTAAGCTTTTGTGTTCAATCCCTGAAAAAGTTAAGTGCGTCAACCATTTCGCTATCCCTTTGCTTTTTTCTATTGCTGAAGTTCGTAGGTTAAACCATGCAAAAATCTGTTCGCCAATCAATGGCATGGCTACACTCTTGGCTTGGACTAACACTGGGGTGGCTATTATTTGCCATATTTTTAACAGGTGCTGCGACCTATTATCGTCATGAAATAAATTTGTGGATGCAACCTCAATTTGCCACCATGCAGGTCAAACAAGACACAGCGATGGAGTCGGCATATCAATACTTACAAAAAAATGCCGCAGATGCGCAAAGTTGGTATATCGGCGTAGCTAATCCGAGTTCACCTGTCAATAAAATTTACTGGCAAAAGGCCGATGGTGGCTACGAAAATAAGACTTTGGATGCGAACACAGGTAAAGAAGTCACCTTGTCTGCAACCCAAGGCGGTGAGTTTTTCTATGGCTTTCACTATCAGCTGTATGGTGTACCCTATTTTATCGGTAGGCTTTTAGTCACGATTGCTGCCTTCTTAATGTTGATCATCCTCATTTCAGGCATCATCACACACAAAAAGATATTCACCGAATTCTTTACCCTAAGAGCTTTCAAAGGGCAACGCTCGTATCTAGACTTTCACAATGTCACCTCTGTCATTGCTTTGCCCTTTTTCCTGACCATTACATTCACTGGTTTAGCCATTTTCTTTTATCTCATTCTCCCCAATGGCATGAAGAAACTTTATCCAGAGCAACCGTTCCAATATTTTGATGAAATTAGAAATATTAGTATCAACTCTGAGGCTAAACCGACACCTGCTACGATGCGACCAATTGAATACTTCATACAACAATCTGAGCAGCGTTGGGGTAAAACAGAAATTGACAATATTACGGTCAAACACCCCAATACTGATATCGCTCAGGTGAACTTGGTTGAGTCAACTGACCGAAGCATCACGCGAAACCAAGCCCAACTCAGCTTTAACGGTGTATCTGGTGCCCTGCTCGGTGACACTCGAAATAATAGTGCAATTGCCACGCTCAATAATGGAGTCTATGGTTTACATATGGCACACTTTGCGCAGCCCTTATTACGCTTTGCGTTATTCTTCTCAGGGCTTTTAGGCTGTGCCATGATTGCATCTGGGCTTTTACTCTGGAGCTTAAAACGTCAGCTACAAAATAAAAAACAAAGTTTCCACTTTGGACATTATGTGGTTAACCGCCTAAATACGGCTGCCATCATTGGCTTGCCGATTGCCATGCTCAGCTATCTTTGCACAAACCGTTTACTTCAGTTAGAAGCTGGTCAACCCAACTACGAAATTTACGCATTTTTCGGCACTTGGTTACTCAGTTTAGCCATTGCATTGCTCACGCCGCAGCAACACCTTTGGAAAACTCAACTGAAGGTCTTCATTTTACTGGCTGTATCTTTGCCTATTTTCAATCTTTACTATTTAATCAGCCACCAATATGTGCATGACTTGAATGAATATTGGTTATTTTTGCGAGTTGATCTTATGATCTTCATCCTTGCAATATTGGCTATTTTCTTACATCAAAAAATCCAGCCCATCCAACAAAAAGCTGTACAAAAAATTCAGAAAAAATATGCCAACACTGCCGTTCAGGAGTCCAATTCATGATCTACCTGATTTCAGGACTTCTCATCACTTTCGCATGCTATGTGTTATTTCTGGTGAGCGATAAGCAACGTCCAAAAACTCAAAAGTCACGTTGGGCTAAGTGTGCAGAACATTATCAAATCTGCCGATATCTGGCTTTTGGTGTACTGGCCGCGACATTAATTTTATTGATTCAATTCACGGGTCGCGGTGTGGGGAGTGTCAGTTTATTTGTATTTGCAACCCCGATACTTTTTATACTGATTTTAAGCATCAATGACTTAAAACCCAAAAAAACAGCTCAATCTAAGTAAGTATTTACTCTACAACTCACACACTTTTTTATTTCGATCATGAGCCAAATAAAAAGGTGTGTAAATATATGAGCCAGAACCATCTCAACAGAATTTTATAGACTAATCAAAATCATTTAAGTTGAAGCACCGTGATTTTTTAGTTATAACACGCTCAATAATAAGCACTTTTATAGATATTTTCACAGGGAAAACATTGCGCTCAGCTTTAGATTGGTTACAACAAGAAATCATCACCCCCTTTCAACAGCTCTGCAGTTGGTCGAAGCATCATTTTGGCTGGACACTTTTTATTTCCCTCATTTTCAATTTGCTTGTATTTATTTGTTTCCCAAGCAGCTGGATCCCCACTCAGATTCAGAGTAAAACCTTTGATGAAATCACCGTTGAAGTTGGTAAAGGACGAATCAGCACGTTGAAATTTAAACAACAGCATCATTTATGGATCGCAAACTGCGCATTGATGGGAGAACCTGTTCAAACATTATGTGACCAATCATCACATCGTCA
This sequence comes from Acinetobacter sp. Gutcm_16, assembly GCF_028649355.1. Lineage (NCBI taxonomy): Bacteria > Pseudomonadati > Pseudomonadota > Gammaproteobacteria > Moraxellales > Moraxellaceae > Acinetobacter > Acinetobacter sp. Gutcm_16. Next base: position 135,675 of record NZ_JAQSUV010000014.1, read on the forward strand.
CCAATTTACGGCAAAGCAGGTCGAACTTTACTATTTGGAGCGTATTTTTTGGAATCTAAAAACACCAAAAAGGAAGTGCTTATTCAACAGATCACTTTAGCTAATCCACGTCAGCAACATTTAGATATGACCTATAGCTCGACCGCAGCGAATTTTAAGCAATGGAAAAAGCATCAGCTAGCCCCTGTTTATGTTATACGAACACTCATAGGTTTCAATCTATGGTGGTTACTGACAATTGTAGGCTTAAAAATAAAAGCATGGCCACAGCTCAAACAATAACTTCTATATCTCTTTTTAGAATAAGTAAATCAACAATCAAGACAACGACTTATATGAAAACATCATAAGATATGCACGTTTTTTGATATTTTGGCATATAACAATGTTTGGTCCACTCGAATTTATTCTCGCAGGTGTATTAGTCGGTTTTTGTGTGGGAATTACTGGTGTAGGTGGTGGTTCATTAATGACGCCGATCCTCATTAGCCTTTTCAGAATTGAACCTCACATTGCCATTGGTACAGACTTGCTCTATGCCGCAATTTCAAAATTTTGTGGTTCATTTGTACATGCCAAAAAACTAAATATTGTGTGGCCGATTGTGCTTTGGCTTGCAATTGGCAGTATTCCTGCTTCCTTTGCAACGCACTGGGTACTCGACAACTATTTGAGCCAATCTACCCACTATAAAGCCGTGCTCACCATGGTTTTAGGCTTCATGTTGACCATTACAGGTTTATCAATTGTCTTCCGTAATCAAATTGAAAAATTTTTCAACAAATTACGTAAAGATGAACTGCCAGACATGACTGAAGACTTAGAAAAAGTTCAGCTTCAAACCAGCAATAAACGTAAGTACATTGTGATGATGGGTGTGGTTCTTGGGGTCTTCGTGACACTATCATCAGTTGGTGCAGGTGCTTTTGGAATCATGGCTTTGGTCATTATGTTCCCCAACCTACCAATGATTCGTATTATTGGTTCTGACGTTGTGCATGCGGTGTTACTTACGTTCGTTGCAGGTATGGGTCATATGACTTCAGGCAACGTCGACTTCCATCTCCTTATGTGGTTATTAGTGGGGTCTATTCCAGCAATTATTGTTGGAACACTGATTAGTTCACGCCTTCCTGAAAAAATCATCCGTAAAGTGTTGGGTATTACTCTGTTTGCGCTGGGTGTCAACTTCATGTTGAATCCGATCAAAGCCAAACCAGTGAAGCCAGCCGAAACCGCTCAAGTCATTCAAATTTCAACAGTTAAGAATGCCTCAGTGTAGGCATTCTGATTTAAAATAAACCTAAGATTCATCACTTTTTTTTCAAAGATTCATTCGACTTTTTTATAACCTTTTATCAGCTAAACCGTGTTATATTCAGCTTATAAAGCAACTTAATACGATCGAACCAGTGACGGCAATGAATACTCTACAGTCAAACTCTATTACCCAAAACGACATCGATGACGTGAATTTACAAAGCATTCATCCGCTAGTTACCCCAGCGGAATTAAAAACTGAATTGCCTCTCACTGAGTCTGCATATCAAACTGTACTTCACGGTCGTGAAACAATTCGCAATATTTTAGATGGTAAAGACAAACGCATTTTTGTGGTGATTGGCCCATGTTCAATTCATGACCCTGTTGCTGCTCACGAATACGCAGACCGTTTAAAAGTTTTAAGCGATAAAATTAAAGACTCAATCTATGTCGTAATGCGTGTTTATTTTGAAAAACCACGTACCACAGTGGGTTGGAAAGGTTTGATCAATGACCCTGACATGAATGACTCATTCAACATTGAAAAAGGTTTACGCATTGGCCGTAAGCTTTTGGTTGAGTTAAATGAGAAAGGCTTGCCATGTGCGACTGAAGCACTCGATCCAAACTCACCACAGTACTACCAAGACTTAATCTCTTGGTCAGCGATTGGTGCACGTACCACTGAAAGCCAAACGCACCGTGAAATGTCTTCTGGTCTTTCTTCACCCGTAGGTTTCAAAAATGGCACAGACGGTGGTTTAACTGTTGCAACCAATGCAATGCAGTCGGTTAAACATGGTCACCACTTCTTGGGTCTAAACAACCAAGGCCAAGTCTCTGTGATTCGTACTTCAGGTAACCCGTATGCACACGTGGTACTTCGTGGTGGTAACGGTAAGCCAAACTACGATGCTGGTTCTGTAGCAGAAGCAGAAGCAGCATTGGCTAAAGCGAAAGTCAGCACCAAAATCATGATTGACACCAGTCATGCAAACTCGAACAAAGACCCGTTCCTTCAACCACTTGTTCTGAAAAATATTACCGAACAAATTATTGATGGAAATAAATCTATTATCGGCATTATGGTTGAAAGTCACCTTAAAGGTGGTCGTCAGGAAATTCCTGAAAACCTATGCGATCTTGAATACGGCAAGTCAGTAACCGATGGTTGTATTGACTGGGATACCACAGAAAAGGTATTACTAGAGATGCACGAAGCACTCAAAGACGTTTTACCGAACCGTTAAGTTTTTAAAACGCCATCTTCGGATGGCGTTTTTCATTCTAAGATTAAGAAATAATTATGAACGCTATTGAAACACACTTAAGCCAAACACTTAACTTTCAATTTATCCACGAGCATTTGTTTACTTCTGGACAACCGACTGCTGAGCAATTACAGCAAATTAAAGAGTATGGCGTAAACACGGTCATCAATCTTGCGCTCAGTAATAGCAACAACCATTTAGTCAATGAAGATCAAATCTGTTTAGAACTCGGTTTGAACTATATACAAGTGCCTATTTCATGGGATACACCATCTGATGATCAATGCTTATTGGTCTTAGATATGATTGATCATTTGGTGCAAGAACAAACCATTTGGGTCCATTGTTCAGAAAATTATCGAGTCAGTAGTTTGATGTATTTATATCGTCAATATTATATGAATATCGATATGCCAACCGCACATGAAGCCATGCATCAAATTTGGGAACCCAATGACACATGGACAGGTTTGGCGCATGCTGTTGCCTTACAACTTCAAGGTCGTAAAGCAACACAAGAATTAAAGCTGGCTATGATCAATCCTGATCATTTTGCGTGAGAAATCAGCACTGTCGCTGTAGATAAAATACCTTCCTGACGACCCGTAAAGCCCAATTTTTCCGTGGTCGTTGCTTTAATGCTAATCTGCGTGATTTCAACATCAAGAACGTCTGCAATGCTTTGGCGCATCGCTAAATTATGCGGTGCCAACTTCGGACGTTCACATGCCACAGTAATGTCTGCATTATTTAACTGATAACCACGATCTAGAATGAGCTGATAGACATGTTTGAGTAATACTCGACTATCTGCCCCTTTAAAGCGAGGATCGGTATCGGGAAAATGCTGACCAATATCGCCTAAAGCCAACGCACCCAATAATGCATCTGTTAAAGCATGCAAAACCACATCACCATCTGAATGTGCTTTTAAGCCGTGTGTATGTGGAATTTGAATACCTGCCAGTGTGACAAATTCACCCTCTTCAAAAGCATGTACATCTAGTCCCTGTCCAATTCGAATATGTGCAACCATGCTCAGTTTCCTTTAAGAAATAAATGATTGAAATCTTGTATTCACGCTTTCTCTTTCGCTATAGTTACAAGCAGCGCAACATAGTGAAAGTATAAGCGATCATGCTGTTGAAAACCGACATAAAACTTATGAAAAAATTTAGTATTTTAGTGTGTCTAAGTTGTCTTTGTACCAGCTTTAGTTATGCTCAAGTCATTGACTGTGATGATCCTACTTCATCTAGCCTTAAAAAGATCTGTAGCGATCAATTTAAAGACATTCGACAAAAATTAGACACGCAATCAATGACTGCTTTTTTAATCAGTGACGCCCCTCAGCGTTTATTGGTCGATACCCATCAGTTATGGTTGAACCGCCTACAGCAGTGTAAATCCTTAGCATGCTATCAGCAGCAGATGGACTTCCGAATTGATGATCTGAACTTCTACACATCATTAAATCAAAGTTTGACGCAACACTATTTAAAGTTTGAACATGGGGCCATTGCCAAGCAACCTGTGCACCTACAAGTGCATCAGCTATCCAAAGATAAAATTAAGATTGAAGGTATTGCATATCGTAGTCCCAATAACCGCATAGAAACCCAAACCATTTCATTTTTGGCCTACACTACACCCGATCAAAAGCAAAACATTACGGATAATGAAAACAACTGCCACTACCAGTTCAACTTTCAAAAAGCCATTCTTTCTGTAAAAAGTGAAAGTAAAGGATGTAATCGTTTTGTCGGTGTTTACCGTGTTTATGACTAAGCTGTCAAACAGACCAAAATAATGGACATCCGGAGGCTAAAGTCGTGCAAGTACTCAAGCAATGCTGCAACCTCTTAGAACAGAAAAAACTGACCATTGCTTTTATCGAAAGTGCCAGTTCAGGTTATCTCTCCAGTCAGTTTTCGATTTATAAACATAGCGGCGCAGACATTTTACTCGGTGGACTGGTCAGTTATGACCCCAGTATCAAATGTGAAATTTTAAAGATAGATCCTGCACTTATTCAGCAATATACAGCGGAGTCAATTGAAGTCACTGAAGCTATGGCGCTTCATGGGCATCGACTATTTCGTCATGCCGATATTATTGTCTCCTGTACAGGGTTGCTCAAACCTGGTGGAAGTGCGACGCCTGAAAAACCAGAAGGCACCTTTTATATTGCCATTCATTATCAAAACAGTTTAAGTACTTACCATTATTTACTGCTAGGCAGTGCACTCGAGCGACTTGATCAACTTACGAAAAATGTCGCTCAAATGGTCATTGAACGTGTTCAAAATGCTTAAATCTTTACACTAAATTTGATTTTTCTACATTTAGAACCCTTAAACTGAACCATAATCAATAAAAATGTGAAGCGCCTCGTGATGATGAAAATAATCCATCCGCTAGTTTTCAGCACCTTATTTTTTTCAAGCCACAGTTTTGCAACTGTAGGTGGACCACAAAATATTGAAGTTTTAGGACTCGACCAAGCTGATCAAAAAATTTATGTGATGCGACATTATTTAGATGGTCGTGGTCGTTTGCCACAATTGTATTATTATCAACTTAACAGCAAAACTCCCTCCAAACTGATTGAAGTAAAATCTTTATATATCAATCCAAAAACTCAAAAAATTGACTATGATCAAGACAGTCAAAAGTTTGACCGTGACATTGCAAAAATAAAAAAACGACTCAAAACTTTAACGCCAATTCCATCCAAGCAGGTTAAAATTCGAGTCATTAGTAAAAAGACTTCAAAAGAACCCTCTTGGTATGACCCTAAAATCTCCATCTCGAAGTTTAGCTATCAATATCAAGTGAAATATAGCAATTTGAAAAGTCCAGCGCACAAAGCAGTAGACTATAAAAATGGGCTGCGCATTTCACAAAGTTATAAAGTTCCTAATCAACAAAAAGCGTTAGTGACTGTTCAATATCTCGGGATTCCTTTTGAAACAGGTTATAACATTGAAGATCCTGTTTTATTGATGCCTAAAAAATAAAGCCTCAGAAGAGGTAATGACAGTCAGTGAAGAAACTGACTGGGATTTTATTTTTAAATTCATAATGTTATTCGATACACGGAAACGTCATCCGCAACTGTTCGAGGCAAAACTATTTTAAAAAAGTAAGTTTTCTGCGATTAATTAATCAATAAAATGGATTTGGCGAGTTTTGCGGATGACAAATGCTTTTGATTACTTTGGGCTTATCCAAAGTAATAGATGAGCTCCAAGTATATGATTTAAAAATATAAGACTCCGTCGTGCGTAACTAAAAAGCTAAGGGCTTTACTTCTAAAACCCTTTACTGACTGGCATTACTCCGAAGAGGCTTTTTTTATAATGTATCAGAACTTCATATTAAGCCGCTGAACGCTCTTCAATTGGCACCACTTTACGTAACTCAGGCCCCGTATAGTCCGCACTTGGGCGAATAATACGGTTGTCCGCACGTTGTTCCATCACATGCGCTGCCCAACCCGTCACACGGCTCATCACGAAGATGGGTGTGAATAACTTGGTCGCAATATCCATGAAGTGGTATGCTGATGCATGGAAGAAGTCTGCGTTACAGAATAATTTCTTCTCACGCCACATCACTTCTTCACAACGTACTGATACTGGATAAAGAACCGTGTCACCGACATCTTTGGCTAAGCGCTCTGACCAGATTTTGATGATGCCATTACGTGGGTCATTGTCTTTGTAGATTGCATGTCCAAAGCCCATGATCTTTTCTTTACGTTCCAATTTGCCCAGCATTTCTCGCTCAGCTTCTTCAGGGGACGTCCAGTTTTCAATCATTTCCATCGCTGCTTCGTTTGCTCCACCGTGTAATGGACCCCGCAGTGAACCAATTGCACCGGTGATGCATGAATGCATATCGGATAAGGTTGATGCGCATACACGTGCGGTGAAAGTCGATGCGTTGAATTCATGCTCTGCATAGAGGATCAGTGATACGTTCATCACTTGTTCATGCAGTTCATTTGGTTTTTCACCACGCAGCAGGTGTAGGAATTGAGCACCGATTGAATCGTCATCAGTGTTTTCTTCAATGCGTACGCCATCATGGCTAAAACGGTACCAGTAGCAAATGATTGCTGGAAGCGTTGCGAGAATTCGGTCTGCAACATCTTGCTGTTCGGCAAAGGATTGTTCTGTTTCTAGGTTGCCCAGCATCGATACGCCTGTGCGCATCACATCCATTGGGTGTGAATCTGCTGGGATACGCTCAAGGACTTCTTTGAGTGCTTGTGGCAGTTGGCGCAGTGATTTGAGTTTAGCTTTGTAAGCGGTGAGCTGTTCTGCTGTGGGTAGTTCACCAAAGAAGATCAGGTAGGCCACTTCTTCAAACTGGCAGTTTTCAGCGAGGTCTTGGACGTCATAACCACGGTAGGTTAAACCTGCCCCGCTTTTGCCTACGGTTGATAGTGCTGTCTTTCCTGCGACTTGTCCGCGCAATCCTGCGCCTGTGAGGACTTTTCCTTCAGCCATTTTTAATTCTCCTGTTTAAACAGCTTGTCTAATGTGTTTTCAAAGGTGTGGTAATCGAGAAATTCGTAGAGTTCTTTGCGCTGTTGCATTTTGTCGAGGACGTTGACTTGGGTACCGTCATTGCGAATGGCATGCATGACTTCCAGTGCTGCCTTTTGCATGGCACGGGTCGGTGACAGTGGGTACAGCACCATCGAGATGCCTTGTTCTGCCAGTTGTTCTTTGGTGTAGTATGGGGTATCGCCAAATTCGGTGATGTTGGCTAGTACAGGGACACCAACTGCATCACAGACGGTTTTGTACATGGTAATGTCAGTCATTGCTTCAGCAAAGATCGCATCAGCACCGGCTTCTACACAAGCACAGGCACGGTCAATCACCGCTTGTAGGCCTTCTTTTTGTAGAGCATCGGTACGTGCCATCACCACAAAGTTTGCATCGGTTTTGGCATCGACAGCCGCTTTGACGCGGTCGACCATTTCTTGTTGGGTGACGATTTCTTTATTTGGGCGGTGGCCACAACGTTTTTGGGCCACTTGGTCTTCGATGTGAACTGCGGCTGCCCCTGCGGCAATCATTTGTTTCACAGTGCGGGCAATGTTAAATGCCCCACCCCAACCCGTGTCGATATCGACCAGTAACGGGGTGTCTACACGTTCGGTAATCCGGCGTACATCTTCCAAAACATTATCCAGACTGGTCATGCCTAAGTCAGGCAATCCATAAGAGTAGTTGGCTACACCAGCACCCGAAAGGTAGATGGCCTTGTAGCCCACCTGTTTCGCCATCATTGCTGCATAAGCATTGACTGTACCGATAATTTGTAATGGTTTTTCCACTTCCAGTGCTTGTCTAAATCTTAAGCCTGCAGATTTTTGTTCTGTCATCGTCCTTTCC
>NZ_JAQSUV010000015.1:0-32688 GCF_028649355.1 Acinetobacter sp. Gutcm_16
GGTAGAGCGACGGACTGTTAATCCGCAGGTCCCTGGTTCGAGCCCAGGTTGGAGAGCCAAATTTTAAAAAGCCCAAGCATTATGACTTGGGCTTTTTTCTGTCTATAAAAATGACATTCACCCATACGTAAAACCAATCTCTCAAAATCACTCCAAAGCAGCTTTCCATACAGGCCCTTCTCAGCTTGAATACCCCAAAACATCTTCATGAAAAGTCTCTGGCTGAATCAAATCGCACCAATAAAAGCTAAACCGTTTATTTTTAAATCATTTAAAGCAGATTATATAAAAATATCAGGCCAAGGACTTGACCCTTTGAGCTTTGCCACATAGAATGCGTGCAGATTCTCCAATAGCTCAGTCGGTAGAGCGACGGACTGTTAATCCGCAGGTCCCTGGTTCGAGCCCAGGTTGGAGAGCCAAAATTCTAAAAACCCACTCCATGCGAGTGGGTTTTTTCTTTGCGCTAGAAAATATTGTGTTCAATCTGAGTCAAATCATCTTTTTTATCATCGGCTGCTTTGCCACTATTACACTAGTGATGATGGTTTACCCTGACCTGTTTCGCCGTAAGCAAAAGTTTTATGCCAAACACGTCATTACGCCGTTTGAACGTAAAATGTTTATTCGCTTAAAAGAAGCCTTCCCACGCCATCATGTTCTAGCTCAAGTTTCATTTAGCTCACTGATTACCAGTGACCACTATAAAATACGGGCCAAATTTAACCGCAAAGTCACCGATTTCGTTTTATTAGATGAACAATTGGCCGTCGTGGTGATTATCGAACTTGATGATCCTTCCCATATCGGCAAGGAACAAGAAGATGCAGAACGTGATGCCATGCTCAATGAAGCAGGTTACATTGTTCTGCGTTTTACTGAAATTCCAAGCATTCGCCAACTGCATAAACACATTGGTATCACGCCTGCAATGCGTGCTTGAATTATTTTGAGACTGCGCTGCTCGCTTCCTGCAGTGTTAATTGCTTTTCGGTAGCCAACTTTTCTTGAATACGCTGTTGTTGCTCTTCCTTAATACGCTGATACTCCGCTTGGTTTTTTGCATCGCTTTTTACCGCTAAAAAAGCAATCCCTAAAATAAGCAATGGAATCACAATACCAAGACTCGCCAAAAACATCACTTTTGGCGTTAGTTTTTGAGTTGATTTCGTCATAGCCAGCCTATTTCCAATATCTAGATTTTGATGGGCCAATACTATAACAAAAAAAGAGCCTCAATCATGAGGCTCTTTCTTCTGCTTAAATGGTTAATTTTATGTCGGTGCTATACCTGTACAATTTTCATTGGTGCTAGCATCTTTTTGTGCATCAGTTAGTACAATACCCGTACCCGCAGACATATGGGTCTGAATAAAGTCTACAGCCTCCGCATTCCGACAAATTATGGCTTGGGTATGAGATGCACCGATAACTGGATCAAGTGTCACATCTGGTGAACCCAATGTTTTCAAGTTTGCAACCAAAGCTTGGGTAATTGGATAGGGTACATTTGTATCTGCTGTGCCTTGTATTACATAGACTGGTTTATCAATTCGTTTAGTCCCAGGCTGACTGCTTACTAAGAAGTTTTTCACGGTCTGATTGGTCGCAAACACACTGGTATCCAAACCTGGATAATCCATAACTTTTTTATCAGGATTTGCTGTCATAAACTGAATAATATCATCTTTAAACTTATTAATTAGACTTAGACTTGGGTCATTATCATTATCTAAACACAGACCATTATCCCCTGTTGAACCTTCTGCAAACTCAGCTAAAGATTTGGCACGTGATTGGAAAATATCTTGATAATTAAATCGCGGCTCATACGCTTTAATACCCACCCCTGTTAACGCTGCATAAGCCAATAAAGTTGCATAAGTATCCACTGATGTTCGATATGCTAAAGGGACATTAGCTGCCGTTTCACGTGCTTCGATGTCTGCCAATGCAGCAGGCGCAACCTCAAGAATAATTTTGCCCAAACTCGAAGCTGGTGCACCTGCCACAGCACCTTTATAGGTTGCATCTGTATTTGCGTATTCTGCGGTCGCTAATGAGGCATGCCCTCCTTGAGATTGCCCCACAGACATCCACGCACCATTCAACTGCTTACCATAATGATCTTTTGCCGCTTGCACAGCAGAAAGCGCTGACTTCGCAGCACTAGATAAGTTTAAATATGGATGAATCCCTGGTGTGCCCAAACCTTCATAATCTGGCGCAACAACCACATAGCCAGCAGCCAGTAGACTATCTGCTAAAATTTTAAAACGCGGGTGAATCATATTATTACTTGGTGCACAACTATCACCAACCCCAACCGTGCCATGCTCCCAAACCACAACACGATAACCATCTGTAGGCGGTGCTACTTTAGGGAACATCACCAACGCCGTTGCTTTAGCGGTCTGACCTTGAACATTTTCCATGTTATACGTCATTACCTTAATAGAAGCTGCAGTGGTTAATGTGTCTTCTGAATAGGCACTTTCAGAAACATAAGTCTGTTTTTGATTTGAAGCGGGCGAATCATCATCGTCATTACAAGCAGTTAAAGACAGCATTGAAACGGCAACTGTAAGGGCTAATGCTATTTTCGAGCGTTTCATAAAATATCCTTTTATTCGTTGTTTTTTTAAGCATGAAACTACATGCCGTTTTATTAAGACATAAAAAAAGCGCCCTGTATAGGACGCTTTTCAACCAAAAAATCACTTTAAATAATTAATTCTAAAAAGATTCCAGTAAAAATAATGAATCCCACCCAACGATTGTGACGGAATGCCCAAAAACAATACTGTGGATCTCTGTCTTTGGTTTTTGACCATTGATAAATAAAATCTGCCACGACTACAAGCAATGCGATTAAACCCAATGGCATCAATAAATTTTCAAGGTAAAGTGCCGCACCGATCAAAACCACGCTCATCGCCTGTAAAAGTGAAATAATTTGAATATCAAAACGACCAAACAAAATGGCTGTCGACTTCACCCCAATTTTTAAATCATATTCACGGTCGGTAATCGCGTATTGAGTATCGTATGCCACAGTCCAAGCTAGATTACCAAAATACAGCAACCAACAGGTTAAATCTAATGGCTTACCCATGGCCGTAAATGACATCGGAATTCCCCACGAAAAAGCCATGCCTAAAACAACCTGAGGCAAATGGGTATAGCGCTTCATGAAAGGATAAATAAATGCGAGAAAAAGCCCACCTAAAGCACAATAGAATGTTTCAATCGGTAGAAACAACAACATACAAGCACTAGCAAAGACTAGAGCTAGAAACACATAAATGGCTTCTTTAGCCGTGATAATCCCTGTTGCTAAAGGCCGCGTTTTAGTGCGCTCTACATGCGCATCGACTTTACGATCAGCAAAATCATTAATTGCACACCCAGCCGCACGCATAAATATAGTGCCAAGTACCATCGGAATCAGAATACCAATGGGCGGTATGCCCTCTGCTGCAATCCACAATGCCCACATGGTAGGCCAAAACACCAATTCTGTGCCAACAGGCTTATCAAAACGACATAAATAATAATAGGCTTCTAAACGTTCACGCCAAGTAATTTGATGCGCAGTTGTCATAACTGTCCTTCAGATGCTGAATTCTGCTTTTGCAAAAATTGCTCAAAACTCGCTAAAAAAGTTTCCTGAACAATAAACTTGCAGCCGTGCCAAGTATAACAGCTCTGTCTAGTCCAGCCATCTTCTAGCCAAATCACGCGGCGTTCACATGCTGGATTGGTGCGCTGAAACAAGAACCAACCAATCGGTTTTTTACCAATATGTTTAAAAAGCCGTGCGCGGCCTTGCAAACTTAAGATCGGGAAAATGCTTTTGGCTTTGACCCAAGGCTCTACATCACTGCCATATAAAAAACTTTCTCGTACCCATGACGTATGCTGAAACGGCATGCCCATCCATTTTGCATCGATAAACTGAAGACGCTGAAAATGTTCTTTGGTCGGTTGAACCCTAAACACTCCATCAGCCAAATCCGTCAGTTGCTGAGTAAGTGAACCTGAAGCATATAACCATGTTTTCAGTTCAGCTGGAATCTGCTGCATAAGCCTACCTGTACCATTGATTTACTGTGCGCTTAAACGCTTTTTGAGTTATGAAGAATGTATTTGATTGTAAGATCAATCTTTAGCAATTATCTGTTTTTGCAATGGTTTCAAATTTACCTTGCGGAGTTTTCACCAAAATAAAACCTTCAGCACTCAAATAAAAACTTTGAGGATAATCATAATCCAGAGCTAACTCTGGGCTTTTCAATGCAACAAATTCTGCCTGCTTGTAACCTTCAGGGGTGCGACCAACTTCAATATAAGTCACCATCGAAAAATTTAGCTTAAATCCTTTGTCATGATCTTTAGGGTCAATCCAAGGATAAAAACTGGTGTGCTTATTACGCTGTGCCATTACTCTCATCAATTTTTTTTCAAGTTAAACAGATGATACAAAAAAACCCGCGACTAGCGCGGGTTTTTTACAGTGAAATTCAGTTCAGAATTACAAGCTGTAGTACATATCAAATTCAACTGGGTGAGTTGTCGTGTTCAAGCGACGCACTTCTTCAGTTTTAAGTTCGATATATGCATCAAGCATTTCTTTAGTGAATACACCACCTTTAAGAAGGAACTCATGATCCGCTTGAAGCGCTTCAAGAGCCATATCTAGGCTGTGCGCAACTGTAGGGATTTTCGCTTCTTCTTCAGGAGGAAGGTCGTATAAGTTTTTATCAGCTGCTTCACCTGGGTGAATCTTGTTTTGGATACCGTCAAGACCCGCCATTAACAATGCAGCGAAACCTAAGTACGGGTTCATCATTGGATCTGGGAAGCGAGCTTCGATACGTTTGCCTTTAGGGCTAGAAACGTAAGGAATACGGATAGAAGCAGAACGGTTACGTGCTGAGTAAGCCAACATAATCGGCGCTTCGAAGTGTGGAACTAAACGCTTGTACGAGTTTGTAGAAGGGTTCGTAATTGCGTTCAATGCACGAGCGTGTTTGATTACACCACCAATGAAGTAAAGCGCCATTTCTGAAAGACCAGCGTATTCATCACCAGCAAACAAGTTCTTGCCATCTTTAGAGATTGACATGTGAACGTGCATACCAGAACCATTATCACCAACCATTGGCTTAGGCATGAAAGTCGCAGTTTTTGCATATTGGTGCGCAACGTTCCAAACCGCATATTTGAACTGTTGTACTTCGTCTGCTTTACGAACCATTGTGTTGAAACTTACACCAATTTCTAATTGGCAAGATGCAACTTCGTGGTGGTGTACTTCTACACGACCTGGACCCATGATGTCTTCAATACGCGCACACATATCAGCACGCATGTCATGTGAAGAGTCAACTGGAGGAACTGGGAAGTAACCACCTTTAACACGTGGACGGTGACCAGAGTTTCCGCCTTCGTAGTCTTTGTTTGTTGACCAAGCAGCTTCTTCAGCAATCAATGTATGGCGCGCGCCAGACATATCGATTTCCCATTTTACTTCGTCAAATACGAAGAATTCTGGTTCTGGACCAAAGAATGCAGTATCACCAATACCTGTCGATTTTAGGTATTCTTCAGCACGGCGAGCAATCGAACGCGGGTCACGGTCGTAACCTTGACCTGTTGATGGCTCAATAACGTCACAAGTAACAACTACTGTAGGCTCAGCGAAGAACGGGTCGATAAAACCAGTTGCAGCATCTGGGCGTAAGATCATGTCAGATGCTTCAATGCCTTTCCAACCAGCAATAGAAGAACCATCAAACATTTTACCGTCTTCAAAAGTATCTTCGTCGATAGTATCTGCTGGGTAAGTTACGTGTTGTTCTTTACCCTTAGTATCCGTAAAACGGAAATCGACCCATTTTGCGCCACTTTCTTGGATGAGTTGTAGGACCTTGTTCGCCATGCTCATTTTGCTCCGATGAATTTTTGTTGCACTCTTTAGTGCGTGTTAGTAGTTGGTTGTTCTAAAGCAATTACCGTACCAACTTTAAAAAGCTTAGCTAAAATATTGAATTCATTATCAGAATAACAGTTTTAAGCTGTTTGCTTTGGCTCTATTATACTGAGCTAAAAAGTAAATGCACCATATTCAAGCACGCTTCTTCACATTTAATCTAAAAGATTTTGAGTGTGGATCATAATAGTGCATTTTTAAATATTACGGGTCGATTTACACCCGTTTTTTATAAATTAGAGCGCTTTTTAAGCTGTTATTTTCGCCTTGATTTGACTTCCACACCTCATATCACGGCGAGCGATATACCTTAAATCAAATATAAGCAGCGTAATCAACTGTTTTTATTTGATTTTTAAAAAACAAAAAACCTCTCCTTTCAAACTAAATATAAAGCCGACATCTCAGAGGTGAGCAAGCAAAAAAATATGCTCTGTTTTGGTGACATTAGGGGAGTTTTTGGCTCACTGCATTAAGAGATATTCTTTTATACTCCTTGAATGTGCATGCTTCATGACATTTACACATAGTCCACGAGGTTTCTCGTTAGGATTTGAATCTGAGATATTCATAAACTCTATATCAGTTAGTAACAAAACCCATTGTAATTTTTAGGCCCGAAAAAAAATGTCGCGCCCTAGCTGTGTATTTTTTGCTATGATAATTTCGGTTTTGTGCCTCCATTCAAGTCATTGAATGAGAAAAATAATTTACTTATAGCTTTATAATGTAATCGCACGAATACTACGGGACTCTTCAAGCACATTTATGTGCATAAATTTCAATAGGTTAAGCTCATGCTTTTAATGATCGACAACTATGACTCTTTTACATACAACATCGTCCAGTATTTTGGCGAGTTAAATCAAGAAGTAAAAGTAGTACGTAATGATGCCGTGACATTGGAGGATATTGAGCGATGGCAACCTAAGTATCTTGTGATTGGCCCTGGCCCATGCTCACCTTCGGAAGCAGGAATTTCCATTCCAGCCATTCAGCATTTTGCTGAAAAAATTCCATTATTAGGGGTGTGCTTAGGACATCAGGCCATTGGTCAGGCTTTTGGCGGCGAAATCATTCGTGCCAAAAAAGTGATGCATGGGCGTTTGTCTGACATGCACCATTCGAATAAAGGCATTTTTAGCGACCTCCCTTCTCCGTTTTCAGCAACGCGTTATCACTCACTGGTGATTGATCAAGAAAGCTTGCCTGAATGCTTAGAAGTGACTTGCTGGACCAATGAAGCAGATGGCTCAATTGAAGAAATCATGGGTGTAAAGCATAAGACGCTTGCCGTTGAAGGCGTGCAATTTCACCCAGAATCAATCTTGAGTCAGCATGGCCATCAAATCTTTAAGAACTTTTTAGAAATTTACGCATAAATGAGTGCAGTGAAAAATGAATATGCAACAAGCTTTAAATAACATCACTAAAAACATTGAGTTGACGCAGCCGCAAATGGAAGACGTCATGCGCACCATCATGAATGGTGAAGCAACAGATGCCCAAATTGGTGCACTGATGATGGGTCTTCGCTTAAAAGGTGAAAGTATTGATGAAATTACCGCAGCGGCTCGTGTCATGCGCGAGTTTGCCATCAAAATTGATGTCAGTGATGTGCCTTATTTAGTCGACATCGTCGGTACAGGTGGTGATGGTCAGAACTTATTTAACGTCTCGACTGCATCTGCTTTTGTGATTGCAGCGGCAGGTGCAACCATTGCTAAACATGGTAACCGTGGTGTTTCAACCAAATCGGGTTCCTCGGACTTGTTAGAGCAAGCAGGCATCCAACTTGACTTAAACATGCAACAAACTGAACGTTGTATTCGCGAAATGGGTGTGGGTTTCTTGTTTGCCCCGAATCATCATAAAGCGATGAAGTATGCGGTTGGCCCACGTCGTGAATTAGGCATTCGCAGTATTTTCAATTTACTTGGCCCGCTTACGAATCCGGCTGGAGTAAAACGTCTAGTGATTGGGGTGTTTTCGACTGAATTATGCCGTCCTATTGCAGAAGTGATGAAACAACTGGGGGCTGAACATGTCATGGTGGTTCATTCTAAAGATGGTTTAGATGAAATTAGCCTTGCATCAAGCACCTATGTGGCTGAACTCAAAAATGGCGAAGTCACCGAATGGGAGATTCAACCTGAAGATGTTGGGATCGAATCGCAAACTTTAACGGGTTTAATCATTCAAGATTCTGCTGAAAGTTTAAGCCTAATTAAAGATGCCTTAGGTAAAAACAAATCTGATAAAGGCGAAAAAGCAGCCAATATGATTGCTTTAAATGCAGGTGCTGGTCTGTATGTCTCTGGACTTTGTACCAGTTATAAACAAGGCGTGGCTTTAGCACATGACATCATCTACGGCGGACAAGCTTTAGAAAAGATGAGCATCCTTGCTGAATTCAGCAAAACCCTTAAACAATACGACGCTTGATAGACAGGATTTTGTCATGGTAGATATCGCAAATACGATTTTAGGCAAAATTGTGGATCGCAAGCAGGAAGAGTTTGCTGCACGCCTCAAACAACGTAGCTATAAAGATGTGGAAGAATGGGCACTTGAGGCAACTCCTGTACGTGGTTTTGCAAAGTCTTTACTGAGCAAACAACCGGGTGTGATCGCTGAAATTAAGAAAGCATCACCATCTAAAGGCATCATTCGTGAAAACTTTGATCCTGCTGAAATCGCGCAGCAATACGAAGCTGCAGGTGCAGCATGTTTATCGGTTTTAACCGATGTCAATTTTTTCCAAGGTGCCGATGAGAATATTCAAATTGCACGTTCTCACTGTGCCCTGCCTGCATTACGCAAAGACTTTCTGATTGACCCTTATGGGGTGATTGAAGCACGTGCTTTACATGCCGACTGTATTCTTCTGATTGTGGCATGCTTGTCAGATCAACAACTCGAAGAAATGTCTAAAACGGCTTTTGAGCAGAATTTAGATGTCTTGGTTGAAGTACACGATGAAGCAGAACTTGAACGTGCTTTACGTCTATCTGAGCGTTGCGTATTGGGTGTCAATAACCGCAACTTAAAAACCTTTGATGTGGATTTAAACACCTCGATTCGTTTGAAAAAACTGCTTGAACCACCTCGTCTACTGGTGACTGAAAGTGGAATTGCGACTCCTGCAGATGTGGCAATGATGCAAGAGCATGACATTCATGCTTTCTTGGTCGGTGAAAGTTTTATGAAGCAGCCGCGTCCAGACCACGCCTTTACTGAGCTGTTTGGAACACCTAAATCACTTTAATGGCATATTCAGGGTAAGGCATGCCCTTGCCCTGAATACTGTGCGATATATCCTTTCAAAAAGCCGTTGATTATCTTGTTAAACATCAACACATAAAAAATTCTATTTTAAATTACTCAATTAAACCCTGTTTCTTGGCTTCATTCACCGCTTCCATTCGAGAACGAACTTGCAACTTGTTATAAATTTTACGTAGATGCCATTTCACCGTATTGATGGACAAAAAGATTGACTCAGATATTTCAGCATCGGTACAACCGCGGCTTAATTTTTCTAAAATTTGTATTTCACGTTTTGATAAGGCCTCAATGCCAGAACTACCGATCAAAACGTCATCGCTGTCTTCAACTTGATTAAGCTTTTGAAGTTGTTGAATATAATCCAATAATACAACTGTATGCTTTTGCTTCTGTCGACTTAAATGTTGACTTAAATGACTTAACATATCCCAAATTAAAGGGTCTTCATCTAGAACTATCCGCACTGCCTGAGTCGGCATCAAAGCAACCAAAGCCTTTTGCAAATAATCTAATCCCAGTTGCTGTTGATCAAAATGATAAAATGCTAAAGCTTGTAAAAGCTGAATACGAATTTGGCGTAAAGGATAGACTTTGCATTGCTGAGCTTCTTGTTTCAACCCATGCAAGGCCTGCTCTATTTTTCCACATAAAATCAGTTCTCGGTAAATAAGTAAGTCATCACCAATGAGCAGATTAGTAATATTTTTCACTGGTGCTGAGTCTAGAATATCTGCAGCACAATCCAAATCATGCTCAGTGCCCGGAGAGATCTGATCTAACAAGATTTGATGCTCATAAACCTGTTGCACGGTCTGAGCCAATCGTGGAATTGACCAGTCAGTAGTCTTAATTTGTGACTGAGTGAGGCAAGATTGTTTTGCGGCAATATCACCACGTAAATGTGCCAATTTAAACTGTAAAACATAGCCAATAATCACCATGTCTGGAATGACCAGTTGTGCGCCACCATTAAAGCTTTCTAGAGCCTGTTCAGCCAAATCGATTTTGTTCATTTCATAATACAAATCAGCTTTCAAACTGCTGGTAATCGCATCAACAGCAATTTGGTTATCTTGATCTATTTTAAGCTTTTGATAATCAGGCCCTTTACCAATTTGATTAAACTTTTCTTCGGCTAAACTTAAATTACCCATTAAACGTTCGCAGGTAGCATCTATGCAGTCAGTAAAAATTAAGCCGTATGCGTTATGACCTTGTACATATGTTGCTCGGGTTTGAATCAACAGTTTTCTTGCTTCAGTAATGTGCCCTAAACAAATGTGGTACAACACTCCAATACCAATCAAAGGACCTCGGGTAAAATATGCTGTTTCAGGTAGTTTCAGTAAGTTTTTCTGTGCTAGCGTATAGGCTTTAGGTAATTCATCTTCGAGCAATGCAAGCATTGGGGCAAGCCCGTGCTGATCATCATGTAATTTCAAATTTTCACTTGATTTAACTGTATCCCACAGCTGAATATAATGATTTGCAAGCGCAGTTTGATGGGTCAATAAGCAGACCCAAATCGTATCGTACAGTAAGTGAAAATGCTCTCCAAGGTCATCTTCAGGTATCTGCTTCACCAGCTCAAGTAAAGTATAGACACGACCATCTAAAACCAATTCTCGGCTCACATCTTCGAGTAACCTTAGTACCATAACTTGATCATGTGCTTGCTGCGCATGATAGATAGCTTCCATTAGGAAACCTTGTGTTTGATACCAAAGCGCGGCTCTGTGGTGTGCTTGCTCATACTGTTTTATGTCAGTCGCTTTAAATCGGTTTTCCAAGAACTCACGAAACAAATGATGTACACGGTACCAATAATGTTGCTCGTCGATGGCTAAAATAAATAAACCACGTTGTTGAATCTCGCCCAAAAAGCTCTGTGCGTGTGGGTGCTCTGTCACTGCTTGTACCAAGGGCAAATTGACTTTTTTCAGCACGCTCATGTGTAATAAAAATATTTGGACACTTGGTGGAAGCTGCACAAAGACTTGTTCACTCAGATAGTCGACTATCTGCGTATGCACACCACTTAAACTTTGAATAACGGATGCAGCATCATGGTAATTCTTCAAATATAAGTTGGTGAGTTGAATTCCTGTAAGCCAACCTTCAGTTTTATCAATCAGTTGTTCAGCTAATTCTGTTGTTAGGGTAATGTCATCAAAGTTTTGCTGATGCAAAAAATGAATGAGCTCCCTACTTTCTTGTGGCTTAATACTGAGATGAGCTTCAGTCACCCACTTTAAACGACCTGATAAATATTCTTTAGTAAAACTCCAATTGGGTTTGATCCTTGAAGAAATCACCAAATGACAGTTACTAGGTAAATACTGATATAACCACCAAACAATATCTAAACACTCTTGGTTTTCCAACGCATCTAATTCATCAATAAATAAAACGATGTCGGCTTCAATTTCTGCTACTTTCTGAGTTAATTCAATAATGTTTTGCTTATAAATCTGCCCATGTGCAACCGCATACAATGCATTTGATCCCAAAAGTGCCAAACGTAAATACTGATATAGTCGAATGGGATCGTTGTCATCACTATCTATAGTTAACCAGCTTACTTGTTTAGTTTGAGCTAATAGTGCTTCACTTAGTTGATACATCAACGTGGTTTTTCCATAACCCGCTGCAGCATGAATAAATACTAGAGAAGACTGACAATGCTCTACCATCTGACTTAACAACAAAGGACGTTGCATTGCCCTGTCATTCATCATGCTCGGACGACTAAGTTTAGTCTTCAACACTTGCATTTTTACTCATCCAATCTTTTTTATTCAACTACATTCGCAAACTTCACTTCCCTGAAATTTGCATTACTCACAAAATCATGTTCAACCATAATCTTATGCTTATTCAATACTCCAATCGCCTATAAATTAGTAGAGGGCTGGCTATGACACAATGTGATATTGAATCAAAATCATGATTTCAAATATATATTTTAAACTATTCATTCGCACAATTCTCAAACAATTCTAAATCCATTCTTTCGAGTGGTTTGTATTCATTCAAACATTGTTATGCTCGAAGACATGGAAACATTAGATACCCATACATGGTATCGCATTCTGAAATAACGACATACAAGGAGTTTGTCATGAGTATTGCACAATCTATTAAACATCAAGATCGTTTATTAACTATCAACATCAAAGAAGGTGAAATTCAAAATGCTTTGCCAGGCGTGCATGTTACACCATGCTTTTTAGATCCTGACAATGGTAAATGGATTATCTACGCTCGTTTTGATGCTGGCGTTGTAATGCCACGCCACTTCCACACAGGTGTTGTACATTTCTACACAACTGCTGGTTCATGGCATTATGTTGAATATCCTGAAGATGTTCAAACTGCCGGTAGCTATTTATTCGAACCAGCTGGTTCTATCCATACCTTATCAACCCCTGAAGGTGCTGAAGGCTTCATCATTGTTGAAGGGGCCAACGTGAATCTAAATGACGACGATTCACTCATGTTCATTATGGATGCAGGCTGGATTGAGCGTACATTAATTGCTGTATCGCAACAAACTGGTCAAAAATTGCCAAGCTATATTAAGCCAGGTGCAGAAGTCGCATTTAACGACAAATAAGCTCAGACCTTGAGGACTTTTAGTAAACCCTGAGAGTCCTTATATATTAAAAAAAACGGCTTCCAAGGATGAATGAAATGTTTGGCAAAATGATGCATCAATCTTTGTTGATTAGTAATTTAATCGAGCATGCAGCAAAGTACCACTCTGATACCTCAATTATTTCACGTGAAGTGAATGGTCAAATTACAACGACTAATTGGCTACAAGTTCAGCAAAATTCTAAACGCTTAGCAAATGCTTTCACCTCTTTTAATCTACAGCAAGGTGATCGTCTAGCGACTATTGCATGGAACAACCATCGACATTTAGAGACATGGTATGCTGTTTCAGGTAGTGGTTATGTTTGCCATACAATTAACCCTCGACTGTTTCCTGAGCAACTCATCTTTATCATTAATGATGCTCAAGATAAAGCCATTTTCTTTGATTCAACCTTCTTACCATTAATCCAAGCGATTCAAGGTAAAGTCCCAACCGTTGAAAAATTTATCTGTTATGGCACACGTGACGAAAAAGTTGCAGCTGCTCTACCCGATGTAATTTTCTATGATGAATTAATTCAAGATCAATCTCATAAATTTGAGTGGCCACAGTTTAACGAAGAAACACCTAGTTCTTTATGCTACACCTCAGGCACAACAGGTAATCCGAAAGGCATACTTTATAGTCACCGCTCAACACTATTACACAGCATGGCAACGTGTTTCCCAGACTCACTCAACTTGTCTGCATCAGATATCGTGATGCCTGTCGTACCAATGTTTCATGTGAATGCATGGGGCGTTCCTTACTCAGCAGCAATGGTAGGTTGTACTATTGTCCTTCCGGGGCCAAATCTGGATGGTGATAGCTTAGCCAGTTTAATTGATGACTATAAAGTAACCATCGCTTTAGGTGTACCAACCATCTGGCAAGGTTTACTTGCTACTGCAAAAAAACGCGGCACAACCTTAGACAGTATGAACCGCAATGTTGTAGGTGGCGCTGCGTGCCCGCCGTCGATTATTCGTGATTTCAAAGATAACTACGCTTGTGACACCATTCATGCATGGGGTATGTCTGAAACCAGCCCGCTTGGCACCATCAACCAACCTAAAGCAAAACATTCAGCTTTAAGCACTGAAGACTTTGAAAAACTACGCTTAACCCAAGGTCGCCCACCTTTTGGTGTTGAACTTCGCATTGTGGATGGCGATAGCCTAAATCCTTTACCAAACGATGGTCATACTCAAGGTAATCTTCAAATCCGCGGGCCTTGGATTGTTGATCATTACTTCAACCAAGAAAAAAGTGCCACCACAGCAGATGGTTGGTTCGATACAGGCGATATTGCAACATTAAATGCAGACGGCTATATGACCATTTGTGACCGTGCTAAAGATTTGATCAAATCAGGCGGTGAATGGATTTCTTCGGTTGAAATTGAAAATATTGCAGTTGGACATCCTGAAATTCGCATGGCTGCCGCAATTGCAGCACGTCATCCAAAGTGGGACGAGCGTCCAATCTTAATTGTAGTAAAACAGGAAAATTCAACACTCACTGAAGATGAAGCCCGAGCTTATTTTGAAAATAAAATTGCACGCTGGCAGATTCCGGACGTAGTCATTTTTGTAGATGCACTGCCAGTCAATGGCACAGGAAAAATTGTGAAAGCAGAACTCCGCACACAATTTGGTGATGTACTTATCAACAATAAAACGGTTGAATCCGTTTAACTAACTCGAAACACTCATAAGGATATTGAGATGAAAAAGAATATGAAAACAGCATGGATCACAGGTGGTAGTAGCGGTATCGGGCTTGAACTAACCAAGCGATTACTTAAAGATAACTACCAAGTGTGTATTTTCGCCCATGCTGGTATTGAACAAGCGATTGGTGACTTACAAAAACGTTCTCCAGCGGTTTGCGGTTTTGAAGTCGATGTGCAAAACGAAAGCACCCTAGATGCAAAATTTGCAGAAGCAGTAGCTACATTTGGTACGCCCGACTTGTTGATTAATTCTGCTGGTATTAGTATTGCGAAATCTTTTGAAGACATGAGTTCTGAAGAATTTTTACGCCAAATTAATATTAACCTTGTCGGTAGCCGTAACGTTGCACATGCTGCTTTACCTTATTTAAAACAAACTGTTCAGCAAGGTAAAACACCTAAAATCGTGTTTATTGCTTCAGCTGCAGGCTTGGTTGGTTGCTATGGTTATACGGGTTACTGCGCATCTAAATTTGGTGTGATTGGTTTGGCTGAAGTACTCCGCATGGAACTGCGTAGTGAGAAAATTGACGTTGCCGTGGTTTGCCCACCAGAAGTAGACACGCCGCTGGTGACTGAAGAACGTAAAAATGGCTCACCTGTAACAGCTGCATTAAAACAGTTGGGTGGTAGTATGCCTGTTGAAAAAGCTTGTCAAGAAATTTACAGCGGTATTTTCTCTTCTCAGTTTATGATCATTCCAGGCGCACAACTGCGAATTTTGACTAAGATTTCACGTGTCATACCAGATGTATACCGCGGTCAAATTGACAAAAAACTAGATAAAATTCTCAGTAATTTACGTGCAAGTTAAGTGAGTCCTCACTTAAGGACATAATAATTATGTCCCGTCCAAACCCAAGTAAATCATTTGTCTGTTCTAGATAGTATGTTTACTTGGGTTTTTCTGTTTTACGCGCATCTGTAACAATAATTCTTTTACACACCATTCAACATATTAGATGCCATATTGTGTTCAGGCTTTTACTCTTCCCTAATGAGAGTAATTCAGTTCAAATCAAAACAAAACCAGATTATAATTGTTACCTAATTCCTTATTTCGCGTATTTCTCTGACCTTATGAGCAAACATGATTCCTCGCTTTCTAAAGAGCAGTTTAATTTACTGAAAGACTTTAAAAAGCAAATCACTAACCCGCATTCGACTGCCATCAAACAGTCTGAGGCCCAAGCTCAAGTTGCTCCGCCCGAGCCAGAAGATGATTTCGCGTTGTTCCAAAAACAAATGCAAGGTGTCCAAAAGATGGAGACCGCGAACATTGCCAAAATAGAAAAAAATCCAAAGAAAAAAATCGATGCGCAAACTTTAGCAAAACGTGCAGCGGCTGAAGGCCCAATGCATACCGATGCAACTGAGCTGTCCGATACTCAAGCGATGCTCAACCCTGTAGCGAGCCAAGCCGCGCTCAGTTATCGCATTGCTACACTACAACACAAAGTATTTGAAGATTTAAAAGCGGGTAACATTCGTTGGTTTGAAGCAGTCGACTTGCATGGTTGCACCGTTGAAGAAGCCCGTGTCGCAGTTTTACAAGTCATTCAAATGGCCAAAGATGAAAATCAAAATGTCATTAAAATTGTGCACGGCAAAGGTCCGGAAGCCATTTTAAAAACATATGTGAATGGTTGGCTGCGTCAACACCGCGATGTGCTGGCTTTTGTGAGTGCGCCAGAGAAGCAAGGTGGTACAGGTGCAGTTTTAGTGTTGCTAAAACGTGCTGAAAAGAACCCAAAGTTTAAACAGTAATCGGATTTTTGTCCAAAATAAGGCATTGGAATAGTTTTCTGCTACAATGCCGTCCTTGTTCAATATCAGTGTAAGTGAACACGTCTTATGTCTATGCAGCAATCCTACGCT
The DNA here is from genome assembly GCF_028649355.1 of Acinetobacter sp. Gutcm_16. NCBI lineage: Bacteria > Pseudomonadati > Pseudomonadota > Gammaproteobacteria > Moraxellales > Moraxellaceae > Acinetobacter > Acinetobacter sp. Gutcm_16. The sequence continues at coordinate 16,537 of NZ_JAQSUV010000015.1, forward strand.
AACATCTTAACTGCCGTTGGTGAAGACCTAACCCGTCCAGGTCTCCTCGATACGCCTATGCGTGCTGCTAAAGCTTTTTCGTATTTAACGTCTGGTTATAGCAAAAGCTTAGAAGAAGTGACCAATAATGCGGTGTTCCCATCGGACAACCGTGAAATGGTGCTGGTTAAAAATATCGAATTTTATTCACTCTGTGAACACCATTTATTGCCTTTTTATGGTCGCGTACATATTGCGTATTTACCTGAAGGTAATGTCCTTGGACTCTCTAAATTTGCACGCATCACCGAAATGTTTGCACGTCGTCTACAGATTCAAGAAAACCTGACGCAGCAGATTGCAGAAGCGGTTGCAGAAGTGACAGGTGCACGTGGCGTGGCAGTTATGATTGATTCTGCACATATGTGTATGATGATGCGCGGCGTCGGCAAGCAAGAATCGACTACACGTACCGTTTCCTTTATTGGTGACTTTAAAACCAATAAAGAAGAGCGTCGTGAGTTTTTAAGTGCAGTCCCTGAAAGCTATTAATTGAAACATAAAGCCTCAACCTCTGTTGGGGCTTTTTTTATGCATATATCATTGAACGATTCATTTTTTGTTTAGAGGAATACGCAATGTCAGCAATTTGGTTAGCAGGTCATGGTTTGACCCAAGGCGAACAGAGTATTGATTTTCCACGTCCAGACCGTTTGGTTCAAGGCAATCCACAGCGCCAGACCTATAGTCTATATGAACACCCACACATGGGCTGCGGAATTTGGCACTGTGAAGTTGGCTCATGGAATATTCAATTTGCCGACAATAAACAAGAATTCTTTCAAGTGATGGAAGGCTGCATCCGTATTCATGATGCCCACACTCAAAACTTCATTGAAGTCAAAGCAGGTCAGGCAGGAATTATTCCACCGAGTTTTATCGGCACATTTGAAGTGATTGAAGCTGTAAAAAAATACTATGTGATTGTTGAGGTATAAGCACCTCAACAACCGATTTGAAACGTCTTAGAACAGTTCGTGTTTAAGTCTGAGATTTAAACACTTAACACTTTTTCAGTCATATGAATACAGTTACGCCCTTTATTTTTGGCGGCGTAGAGTGCCGAATCGGCAGTGTCTAAAAAGCGCTGATAGTCAGGATGACCATTATAAACCGTACAGCCAATACTGACGGTAAAACTAAAACTTTGCCCATGAGCGGTACGAATTGGGGTTTCCTGTATCCGCATGCGAATCGTTTCAGCGATTTGTAAAGCACGCGTGAGATCACTGTCGACCAACAGCAATAAGAACTCTTCGCCACCGACACGGAAGGCATAGTCACTGCCCTTCGCAACATCTAACAAGACTTCAGCAATAAAACGCAGTGCCAAGTCCCCTGCGGTATGCCCATACTTATCATTAATACGCTTGAAATAATCCGCGTCGATTGCCAATAGGCTCAGCGCTGCATCATTTTTACGGGCAAAATTAATTTCACGCGACACAATCGTACTTAAATAACGACGGTTTAACAGCTGAGTCAGAGAGTCATTGCCTGAATCTATATATTCAGTCACTTGAAACAGTTGATCGACCAAATGCTGGATCTGTCGGTTCACATCACGAATTTCCTGAATGCGTTCTACCTTCTGAGCCTGATCCTGACAGTCGAGCACGTCAAAATTGAGGGTATCGACCTGTTGAATCAGCCTGATAATGGTCTCCACCTGCTCTGCACCCGTAAAGGCATACGCTGCTTTATGCACAAACCATAGACCAAATTCCGACTTAGACAAAGCAATATGTTGCAACTGCGGATGCTCGGAGAAAACTTTGAACATCAACTCATTTTCCCAGTCGAGCAAAATGCTACGCTGCTTATCTTTTTGTACCGCGACATCTTGCATTGCAGAAAATAAACGATAGCTATGCTTAACTTCATGGCTCCGCTCGGTATTGGCTTCATAGGATCTGCACATAATTTCTGTCGCAAAACCCATAATTTGCAGCATATAACTCAGCATGTGGTGGTTATTTTCTAGCGGAAGTCCAGCCAAAAGTTCCAAGATCTTGTTTTCAATCTCACGAATACCACGCATGATCAACCAAGAAGGAATGCCCACCCGCGCATGTACCTGCCCAACTTTTTGTTGTTTTTCAACTGCTGCATAATAAGCTTCATTCACAGCCACGTCGAAACTTTCAATGAGCCATTGGTTTAAACTGTTTTTTAAACGTTGTTGAATGATGTCATCTTTAAAGAAATCTGCAGCCTCAGGCTCCAAGACAATATTGCTATAAAATTCATTGACCAATACAGACGAATGCTGCTGAATAAAATTTTGCGCTTTAACGTGATCATTCACTGAATAATGTTGGCAAATTTTCCCCCATTGCTCGGCCAATTTAGCCATGCATTCATCATTCATCATTCATAAGACTTACCTATTTATATATTTTTGAGACTTACTAGACATTTATGTGATTAATATAACAAATTTCAATACTTATTTTCACCATCAGCTTTCATTTTCAGCGCTTTATAAAAAGTAAAGCTCACGTTTGGTTGTTTTAACAGCAATGACTTCCATAAAAAAAGCCCCATTAATGGGGCTTTGAAAAGAGGATCGAACTAAAAGAAATGGAGATAACTCAGACCCGTCTGATCCCAATCTTTTCCTTTTTGCTGTTGATACTGCCAATGAAGCCTCAAGGCATTTTGCTGATTGAATAAATATTGCAACTGAGTATTCAGTCTGACTTGCCATTGATGGCTATCTTCCCAATATGGCAGCTCGACCTGTACCAAACTATTGATATGTTCGCTCCAGATGTTCTGGCAGCCTACCGTTGGCCCAAGTCCCACGCGCCAACCTCGCTCTAAAGCTTTGCCTGCTTGAACATGATTTTGCAATTGTGCATAACATAAATGTTGACGTGCCTGATCTGCCACACTATAGCCAAACTGACTGGATAGATTAAATACGCCGTGTTGATCCTGTTCACTAAATGTACCATCTCGATCTAGTGCCTCTTGTTGCCAACCCATGTTAAAACCCCAGCTTAATGGTGTTTTAAAGGCAGTCAGTGGACTGTAGGCATTGACCTCCAGCACATTTAGTTCTTGCAGTTTTAGTCGATCATCACGGTATTCGAGACTGCCGTCTAGAAACTTAAGCTGTGTACCCAAACGGAAACCGCCTTGCGGGTCAATCAAGTCATGGTAGGCTTGACGATGACTCAGTCGGAAATAAGTGTCACCTTGTATTTCACCTGCTTCAAGCTGAATAGTTCGCGCATGATGACCTTTTACCGGATCTACTTTTGGCGCTTCGACCACTTGACGCTGCTTTTCCAAGTCAATCTGACTCCGCAAACCCAGCAGTTGTCGAATACGCGGTTGGGCGTCTTCTGCCGCAATCTTTTGTGCAATTAACTGTAAATACACATGGTCATAGGCCATTTCTAAAATACGCGCCTGATCCACCAAAGCATAGCGATTCAAATAATCCTGCATTTGAGCAGGTTCAAGTTGCGCAACCTGATGTGCAGCCGCTGCCAAGGCTTGTCCGTGTTGTTTGGCTTGTGCCAACAACTGAGTTTCTAAAGCTGGACGGTAAACACTTTCTGCGATTAGATGGTTTTCATCAACCGCCTTAATAGTCTCAACAGGAATCGCAGCGGTTTTAAATTGTTTTTGTAGGTTGACCTCTGGCCGTACCAAATCAATTAAACCCAGTAAACGATAGGCACAGTTATCACTGATAAAATAGTAAGGAAATTGCACATGCTTGAGTTCCCAAATATGCTCAACCATGGTTTTGGTGTCTTCTGGCGTCAGGGCTAACTCGTATTCCCACAAATCGCGGCTTTCCAAATCACCATATTCTTTCACTTTTCGATAGTACGGCATGAGTGAGTACTCACCTGGGTACTGCCCAGTTAAGCCCTTCCATGCAAAAGAAAAGCTGTCGCTATTGGCCACTGTCGCTGCGTAATTCACGGCATAAGAGACTAAGTTCAGCTGTTTTTGGTCTTTAGGATCGAGCCTTAACAGGGTATGCCCAAACATCGAACTGGGATTGCCCATAAAGTCCGTGGCGTAAATTAAAGTCGCCTTATACGGCTTAATTTGCCCAAGCCACTCATCCAGCTCAGGACATGAGGCTTTAGGCAGTTGGTTTGATGCAATATTCAGTTGTCCTATGAGCCATTTTGAACGTGCCGGAAAGCGACACTGAATCGATTGATTGGCTTCGGCTGGGATAAAAAGTGCTGCAATATTGGCATCAAGCTCTTGTTTGAGCTGAGTTTGTCCGTGTTCGCTATAAAAAAATGGACGGTAGGTGACTTCACTTTGTCCTGAGACATTGGCATACATCAAACGTTGCCAAGTCACATTTGAGGCAAGCTTAAGCTGCTGTGCTTTTTCAATATAAAACTCTGCTGAGCTAGGTGCTTGAGCAAAGATGCTGGTGCTGAATAGCACACTAAAGAGGAGGACAACAGATTTCATGCAGTGTTAGCTATTCTTCTTTTTTAGATATGAAAAACCCTGCCTGAATGGCAGGGTTTTATGGTGCAATTAAACGTATGCTTTTAATACGCTATCCGTTGCCATGACTGCTTGTAAAGATGCTAATACTTGAAGCGCATCTTGGTTCTCAGCTGAATAGATTTTTGCAAAGTTTTGTTTAGAAACTTCAAAGAAACGTGCTTTATCACCAGATTGAATGTTGAGTAATTCAGCAAGGACATTCAGACTTTCACCCTCACCGACTGCCATATCACGCGCCAATGCTTCCGCATTTTCGTTGGTAAATGTTACTGCCTGAGCAGTCACAGTACCTGTACCGCTACAACCTAAAGTACCAAAGGTAATACCGAAAAGTTGGTTAGCAAAAAGACCATTGGTTGTACCCGCTAAAATTTTAGCGACTTTACCAGACTGGCCAGCCCAAATTTGTGAACCAATACCACAACCGACGTCATTATCTGCAAATGTAGCGGTAGAACCAACAGCCAAAACCGCAGCCAATGCTATTTTTTTCAACATAAGGTTTCTCCAGACTCGATTATCTCCGAGTATTTTTATTGTTCCTATTGTGTGTATTTTGAGCTACACCCTTGTAAGATAGCGGTAACAAGCGCATAACGCAAAACAATTTATACTAAAGTGAAGTGAATATTTAAAAATGTGCTAGCGGTATAAGGACCAACTGCCACGTAGGTCTCGTTTCCCTAAAATCTTTAACACCAACACCAGACTGAGCAGTAGCAATAAATACCAAGAACCCAACTTACCCCAACCGACCATATGCCATGCATCGACTTGACTTGGGTACAGCCAGATTTGGTAAAACGTACTGATATTTTCCGCAATCCAAATAATAAAAGCCAACAGTAAAAGTACGGGTAACATCGGCAGTTGAAAACGGTGCTGCTGTAATTCAAAGCCAATCTTGGTTTTCCAAAACAGCACTATGCTCCATGCAAACAAAAGATAACGAATATCGGGAACAAAAAATTTGGACATAAAGTTGATATAAGACAACACCGCCAATGTCAGCATGGCGGAGAAACGGGGCAAGTGCTGAAAAGAAACATGATAGAGACGCAATGAGCGCGCAAAAAAACTGCCTACAGCCGAATACATAAAACCTGCAAACAACGGCACGGTGAGAATTTTAAACACGGCGGGATGCGGATACTGCCAAGATGCAATTTGCGGATGGGTCAAAAAGATTTCCATCACCATTGCCATCACATGAAATAACGCAATCACTTTGGCTTCGGCCCAAGACTCGAGTTTTAAGTACAACAGACAAACTTGTATCAGTACGGCATAAAACAGTAGATAGTCATAACGGAAAAAACCGAAATATTCCTGATTCCCCATACTGGCTGTGAAGGCAAAAGCCAATAACAGTAATATCCCAAATAAGGCAGCCGAAGCTGCCTTAGATGAGAACTCAAAACATGATTTTAAAATCGTGATCACGCATGAACCCTAATTGAATTGAAGCTGTGAAACTTAGAGATATTTGGCACTGTATTCATGCACAGTATCAATAAAGGCTTTCGGGTTTTCAGGATCAACCCACTGGGTAATACCGTGACCTAAGTTTGCAACATAACCCGTTTTCTCACCGCCTGCATAAGCATCATCTAACATGGCTTTGGTGGCTTTCACGATGGTCTCATGCGAACCATATAATGTTGCAGGGTCTAAGTTGCCTTGCAGTGCCGCACGGCCAGCCACCGTTTGGCGAGCCACATTTAATGGCGTCGTCCAATCTAGACCAAAAGCATCTGCCCCTGTTGCCACCATTGGCTCTAACCACTGACCGCCACCTTTGGTGAATAAAATGACGGGAACTTTACGTCCTTCATTTTCACGTTTTAAACCTGCAACAATTTTTTGCATGTATTTTAAAGAAAATTCTAAATATTCACGGTGCGCCAATGCCCCGCCCCAGCTGTCAAAAATCTGTACGGCTTGAGCACCTGCATCAATTTGCGCATTGAGATAGTCAATTACCGCATCAGCCAAACGATCGAGTAGCGCATGTAAAACTTCAGGTTGCGCATACATCATTTGTTTGGTGAAACGGAAATCTTTGCTCGAACCGCCTTCAACCATATAAGTTGCCAGCGTCCAAGGACTGCCTGAAAAGCCAATTAAAGGCACTTGTCCACCTAAGGCTGAACGAATCGTCTTGACCGCATTCATCACATAGTCGAGATCAGATGCAGCATTAAACTTAGGTAAATTCGCCACATCTTGTTCAGTACGAACCGTTTTATGAAATTTAGGCCCTTCCCCAGCTTCAAAATAAAGCCCTAAACCCAAAGCATCGGGTACAGTTAAAATATCTGAAAATAAAATGGCTGCGTCGAGCTCATAACGACGTAAAGGCTGTAAAGTTACTTCACACGCAAATTCGTTATTTTTACACAGCGAAAGGAAATCACCCGCTTGAGCACGGGTTGCACGATATTCAGGTAAATAACGTCCTGCTTGACGCATCATCCAGACGGGTGTGGTATCTACAGGTTCACGTAATAAAGCACGTAGAAAACGATCATTTTTAAGCGTCGTCATTTACTTTCCCATCTCAATTAAATTTGCTCACCATCATAACAAAAAGGTCGAATTTTTAATAACTTCTCATAACACTAAAATTCGATCAGGACAAAGATGCAAACGAATATTTACACAAAACAAATACTGCATCTCCATCTTTTTTCTGTAATACTTCACTAGTTTTTACTTTGTAAATGAATAATTCTTAAGGTTGAATTACATGTTCGTTCGCACAATACTCGCGATGAGTTTAAGTTGCATTCTTGCTGGTACAGCGTTTGCTGCATCTACTACTGAACAACCCTTGACGCCAAAAAAGATCATTGATACTTCAGTTCAAGATCCCATTGATCCTTTAGCAACAGATGTCGCTTCAGCTTCTACTGCGGTTGCAAACAGCCAAATTACAGCAAAAGAACAAGCAGACTTAAACCAAGCTTCGCAAACTTTAGATCAACTTGAACAATCTGAAGATAAAACAGCTGACGTTGGTGCTGCACCAAGCAAAACCACCACTGCACCGACCACCACAACGACCAATCCTGCTGCGGCTAAAGCATCGTGGACATTAAATGGTTTAAACAGTGCAGAATGGTTTGACAATATTGGTAAAGGCCAATTCCCTGTCTATGCACGTGCTCACGTGATGTTGAATAATGCGCATGCGTCTCCGGGTGCAATTGATGGCATGAGCGGTAAAAATACCCTCAAAGCCATTGCCTCTTTCCAGCAAATGAGCGGCTTAAAAGCAACAGGTACCTTAACCAAAGAAACTTGGGATGCTCTAATGGCAAGCCAAGGTTCTAAACCTGCATTTATTGAATACACCATTACCGAAGCAGACCTAAAAGGTCCTTATGCTGCATCAATTCCACGCGATTATGCACTACAAGCCAAAATGAAAGGTTTGTACTACACTCGTGTGACTGAAATGCTAGGTGAAAAGTTCCATATGGATGAAGACTTCTTGCAGAAGTTAAATCCAAAAGCAACCTTCAAAAAAGCGGGCGAAAAAATTATTGTGGCCAATATCCGCAATGAAGTGCCAGAAGACATTCACTTGATTGTTGCGCACAAAGGTGCAAAACAGCTGTATTTATTTAACAGCCGCAACCAAATGATCGGTTCTTTCCCTGCAACCATTGGTAGCTCGGACACTCCATCACCAACGGGTACCTATAAAGTCACTGGTGTTGCGCCAAATCCTTGGTATAGCTACTCACCTAGCAACTTTGTACAAGGTAAAAACTTAAAACCACTTTCTCTACCACCGGGTCCGAATGGTCCTGTAGGGAATATCTGGATTGGTTTAAGCAAAAAATCATTTGGTATTCATGGCACACCAAACCCTTCTGCTATTTCTAAAACAGCATCACACGGTTGTATCCGTTTGACTAACTGGGATGCCAATGATCTTGGCAAAAAAGTGAAGTCAGGTGTTACGGTTAAATTCTTAGAATAATTGGCTTTCTAAGGTATTTACGCTATAAAAGGTGCTCTCTTGAGAGCACCTTTTTAAATTACAACAACATAGAATGACGATGAACGCTTTAAAAATAATACTGCCCGTGGCCTGCTTACTGTTTTTCTCACCTTATAGCTTTGCCGAATTAGATGAAGAAATCGTGACCAGCGTGGATGCTTCTGCTTATGTGGTGGAATCTGACAATCCATTTGACAGTCTGGATGATCATGAAAAAATCCGCCATCCCCAATACATTCCAGAACAAGACAGTCTCAGAGAGCCACTTTTGAATGCACGCTATTACGTCATCGCAGGCAAATCTCCAATTCACTATTACGTGATTCGAACAGGGCAAAAGCCTAAACTGCTTTATTTAAACCCGCCCCACTCGGCAGTTTTTTCAATAGGCGAGGCTTATGCTGAAAATCGAGAAAAAATCACCCTACAACCCCAACTCAACAGCACCGTCAAAGATCATGAGCTGTTTTCGATTATGCCTGTGGCTAAACATCTCGCACTGATCTTTCGTACTCGCTATGCCTATACCCCTACGGAATTAAAAGCCAATGCAGCCATTAACTCCATCTATGCCAACAATCGCTACCGATACAGCTATGAAATTATTGAAATCGACACGAATGGCAAACAGCTCCACCGCGTGCAATTTGTGGCTCCAGCCATTGAAGATGGGATGAGTTTTGGCCCCAAATGGGATGAAGACTCATCGGATTATAATCATGCAATACTTGAATACAGCACCAAGTCCCCGGGCGACTACCAAACCGTGCAGCCTTATAATGTTGAAACCCGTTATGAATACAGACAAGGTCAATTGAAGCACTTTGAACAAAAAATTCTGCTCACCGCCAATGACAAAGTGTTCTTAAAGAATCCCCCCAACTCGATTAACTATGAAAATTATCTCGATGATCAAGATGTACCACTCTCCGTTGAAAGCAGTACTTGCCTCGATGACTATTTTGTTTTTAAAGACAAAGCGGCTCCGCTCGGTGTGAAATGGGGCAATGACTGGATGCAACAGCAGCCGAAGCTACATCAACAATTTTTAGCTGAATATGCGCAAGGCAAAAACTACGTCTGGAAAGATTTCCGTGTACGGTATTGTGATTTAGACTGAGGCTGGAATATGTGTTGCATCATTTCAATATTGAAACGCAACATTGCAAATTCACTATTTTAGCGACAAATATAAAACGCTAAAATTCCTCCATAGATTAAAAATAAGATTGGAGTTCAAAATGGATGCTTTCATTCATCGCAGTCAAGACCGTGGTCATGTCAATATCGGCTGGCTAGAGTCTAAACACAGCTTTTCTTTTGGCAGTTGGTATAACCCTAAATATATGGGCGTGAGTGCTCTACGTGTCATCAATGACGACGTGATCGCGGGTCATCAAGGTTTTGGGCAACACCCCCATGACAATATGGAAATCTTAACCTGTGTACTCAAAGGCACCATCACCCATAAAGACAGCATGGGCAACCATGGTGGTATTTCAGCAGGTGAATGGCAACTGATGAGTGCAGGTACGGGTGTGCAGCACAGCGAAATGAATCAGGGTGATGAGCCAGTACATTTGCTACAAATTTGGATTACCCCAAATCAAAGAGATGCAGCGCCAAACTATCAACAGATTCGTCTTGATCCGCATGAGCAGCCAAATCAATGGCATGCGATTTGTGGCCCAAATGACAATGCTGCAATGCATATTCGTCAAGATGCCGAAGTCAAAACGGCTGTGATTGAAAAAGAGCAAATACTAGAAGTTAAAGCTACACAGCATATTAACTACGTGCATGTGATTTCAGGTTCAATCCAAGTTGCAGAACATACTCTTCATGCAGGTGACGCAATTGCGTTCTTAGAAGCAAGTGCCGTTGAAGCCTTGGAAGATGCACAAGTGATTTGGTTTGATTTGCTTGAAGTCAAATAAGTCATCACCCACAATAAAAGCCAACGTCTAGACGTTGGCTTTTTTAATGCAGAGCTCAAGCAGCTTTTTCACTTGGCTTAGAGAAAATTCACCGCAAGTAATGCCACAGCAGCAGGTAAAGCTTGAATGTAGATAATTTTCTTACTGGCGGTCAGACCACCATAAATGCCAGCAACCAAAACGCAGCCTAAAAAGAAATTGGCCAGTGGCAGTGCATAAGTTTCAGGTGCACATAGCGCCCAAAATAGACCTGCAGCCAAGAAACCATTGTATAAACCCTGATTTTGCGCCATAACTTTGGTCAGTTGTGCTTTTTCGGGCGTATTGCCAAAGGCTTTTAAACCATAGGGCTTATCCCATAAAAACATCTCTAAAACTAAAATATACACATGCAACAGTGCAATTAAAGCAATCAAAATTTGTCCCATCATACGCTTTCTCCTTATTTTTGATGAATGATGCTAGATCAGCTTCACAGCTGATCTAAGTCGAAAACGGTTAAGGTTTCAAAAGTACTTTACCCTGACGTGCGCCTTGCGTCGCTTTCAGTGCTGCATCTTTAATTTGTGCAAAGCTGAAGATACCTTCAACAGGCAGCAGTAATTTTTTCTGTGCAGCAAGCGTCAATAACTCCACAATTAACTCCTTTTTACGTTCAGCAGACAATTGCTTATTCACCACACTCGCCCAAAAACCTTTGACTGTAGCTTGTTTAAAAATCAGATCTCCCGAAGAAATCTGCATGGTCTCGCCCGTCATGCTGCCAAATGAAACCAATAGACTATTTTCACTCAGCAAAGCCAACATTTCACCACTGGCCTGACCACCAATGGAGTCTACACCCGCAATCAGTGGCTGATCTGCATGAATCGCTTTGACTTGTTCTTTCCAATCAGCTTGGTCTGTTGCTACCACATTTTGAATGCCTAAGGCCTGCATTTCAGCTACAGCCTCAGTACGGCGAACCAAATGAATTACCTTTTGACCACGCGCTTTTGCAATCATTGCCACGGTTTTACCCACCGCACCATTGGCAGTGTTCTGAATCAACCACGAATCTGCTGGTAAATCGATAAAATCTAAAAGCATCAGTGCACTGATCGGCATCCCAATCAACTGCGCTGCCGTTTCATCATCAATCGCGTCAGTTAAAGGCACGACGCCATGCGCTGGCGCAATAAAATACTCGGCCCAACTGCCATGAACTGCAGCAACTGCTACACGCTGCCCTACCGATACGCCCTGTACACCCTCACCAAGCGCATCAATCACGCCCACAGCTTCGCTACCACCAATTGCAGGCAGTGTTGGTTTATAACCATAACTACCACGCACTGTCCACACATCGTGGTTATGCATTGGCGATAGAATCATTTTAATACGTACTTCACCCGCTTTCGGTTCAGGTTGCGGCATATCTGCAGCTTCCAAGACGTCAACAGGTTCACCAAAATGGTGATGAATAATACTTTGCATTTGCTATTCCTTTATCGGCTGTAATAGTTGTTGGGTAGTTTCCAAAGCGAGGTAAAGGGGCTGCTTATCTCGGGCCAGTCTTGCCAATAAAGCTGCTCCCAACCACAATTGATACATGGTTTGTGCCATTTTTTCAGCGTCAATATGCGCTGGAATTGAACCATCTTGCTGCCCGGCTTGGATTAGACCCGAAATACGTTCTGTTAACTTACGCACCCCGAAGTTCAAAATCTGACGCATATCTTCAGATAAATCTGAGACTTCTGCTGCCAATTTGACGATCAAACAATTCTCCGCCCATCCCCCATCGCTATGATGTTCAACATCACTTTCAATATGTGATGAGTTATCAATCCATGCTTGCCAAAGTGCCATCAGGCTTGCATAGGCGCTTCGCTGTTCTTGCTGTATCAGCTGATCGATTTTGACCTTATAGTCGGCTAGATACTGCTGAAGTAGCGCACAGCCGAAAGCCTCTTTCGAAGCAAAGTAATAATAGAATGAACCTTTCGGCACATCACAATTCTTTAGAATTTCCTGTAAGCCCACTCCGACAAAACCTTTATGTAACACCAGTTGAAAACTGCTATTTAAAATGTGTAGTCGTGTTGCTTCACTTTTATCTGATCGTTTCATATCCACACTATAAATTAATAATAGACCAGTCGTCTACAAAATAATGCATCTACCTTTGATACTTCATCTCGAATCATTGGATTACATATAAATTTTGCTGATTAAAATTTTGATATAAATGATTGAAATAAATGTTACATTATACCATAACACAAATTTTCAATTCATCTTATGTCTACACCTTCACAACGTTTACAAGCTATTGACGCCCTCAGAGGATTGGTTATTCTGATCATGATGGTCGACCATGTCAGAGAAACTTTTTATCTGCACCAGCAAGTCCCCGACCCGATGCTGATTCCAGGAACCGAAGAATCCCTTTTCTTTAGCCGAATCTTGGCTCACTTATGTGCCCCTGTTTTTGTGGTATTAACAGGCTTATCGGCTTATCTTTACCAAGCAAAAAACAACAGTGTTCAAATGACCCGTGAATTTTTACTCAAGCGCGGTCTATTTCTAATTTTTCTCGAATTGATCATTATCAACTTCGCTTGGACTGGACAGTTCCCGCCTGATGTCATCTATTTACAAGTAATTTGGGCCATTGGTCTCAGCATGGTAGTTTTAGCAGGCTTGATTGGGCTATCGCAAAAATGGCTCTGGGTGATCAGTCTCAGCATTATTTTTGGACATAATGCGCTGGATCAAGTGTCATTTTCACAAATACCTATCCTGCAAAATCTGTGGTTTATTTTACATGAACGTGGTTGGATCGAATTTGGAGATCTGATTCGTTTTAGAACCTCTTACCCAGTACTGCCTTGGATTGGGGTAATTACCCTCGGCTATTGCATCGGTCATACCGTATTTAACAGCACACATGATGTCGCAAAAAGAAATCAAATCTTGTTAGGCTTCGGGCTTGCCAGTATCAGCTTATTTATCATTTTAAGAATGATCAATCTCTATGGCGACCAAGCATGGTCAATCATGTCGACCAGCACTGAAACAGTTATGAGTTTTTTGAACTTGACCAAGTATCCGCCATCGCTGCTGTTTATTTTGTGGAATGTCGGACTATGCTTAATCCTGTTAGTGTTACTTCAAAAGGTTGAAAGCAAACCTTGGGCCAAACCCTTGATTGTCTTTGGTTCCGTGCCGATGTTCTTCTATATCGTACACTTATATGTGCTGAAAGCCCTCTATCTCACTGCGGTCACACTGTTTGGCACAACCCATGGCGAATACTTCGGCGTCGATCATGTCTCCACCCTCTGGCTCATTTCGATTATTTTAACGGTGGCTCTCTATCCGTTGATGTTAAAATTCTCAGCCTTTAAACATAAAAACAAACACATTCGCATTCTTAAATACCTCTAAGGATTTAAGGTGTATAGCCCATTTCACTGAAATAAGATTGATGCTTAGTCCAACTAGGCATCAGATTTCCCGACACCCAGCAAATATGCTTTATGCACCAACGAATGTCTGAAGCAAAAATTTACTTTGCTTTAGTCTGCAATGCTAAGCAGATTGAAATTAAAACCATCCCAATCCAACCGATTGGTGCAAGTTGTTCTCCCACCAACAGGATTGCAAATACAGCGGCAACCAAAGGTTCAAACAAGGTCAAGGTAATGGCTTTACTGGCAGGCACAGTTTTTAAGCCATATCCAAATAAAACATAGCCCAAAAACATTGGGATCAACATCATATAACTCACGACATAAAGGTTGATGTTTTCTTCAAACAAGTTTGAACCTGTTATCCATAAAGTCGGAAGTAATAATAAAGAACCAAGTCCGAAGATGAGCCCCATAGACGCTTTTGCATCCATTCCTTGGTCAATCATTCGTTTTGCCGCCCAAGAATATAAAGCATAGGTCAATCCCGCAACCGCCCCTAAAGCAATACCCAACATTTGTCGATTTTGGGACAAATGCTCCGTGGTTGCTACAGCATGTGATTCCCCGAGAGAAAGTAGCGCAACGCCCGTCACTCCCAATACGAAACTCATCAGCCATGTCATCGAAAGTGCTTTTCGGTCAAACACCCTTTCTAAAAGTGCAGTAAATAAAGGCGCCGTACCAATCGACACGACCGTACCAATGGTGATGCCTGCATAGTGCATCGATGAATAAAAGGCCAAAGGATAAATAAAAACCGCAATTACGCCTACACCGAGCATCACCGCATTGGCTTTGATATGTGCCAGATGGTAGATGATACTTTTTCGCGCCAAAAGTGCCTGCAGCAGTCCACCACCGCCCATCGCCGCAGCGCCAACAGCCAAAGGACTCAAATTAGGTGCAAAAGATGCGACTGTGCCCGTCGTTCCCCATAGAAAAGCAGCGAACAGCACCGCGATGAAACCATAATTCGGTACCGCAGAAACAGACTGATTCACGTACTGATTTCCTGTGCTAAAAGTGTTTTCACCATCGCTGTTGCAGCTTGTACTTTTTCACTCGAGCTTTCCAAGCCTGCTCGCGCAATCGATCCCTCTAAAATAAAAGACAATAACAAAGCCATTTGTTTGACCTTGTATGCGTCCGAAATGATATTGGCAAGCTGTGTAGAGATAATGTTTTCAATTTCATCCTTATGCCGTTTTACAGCCAAGCGCTCGGCGCTGTGCGCTGGGAACTCAGCAGCAGCATTCAACAAACCGCAGCCCCGAAAACCTTTTTCATAGGCAAACTCAGCATGATCTTGATAGGCTTCAAAAACCGCGACAATTTTATCAATAGGAGTATGTGCTTGTTGATTTCGAAGCGCATACAAATCTAACCACTCTTGATGCCGTGCTTCTATATAAGAAGTGATCAAGTCAGCCTTCGTCGGGAAATTATTATATAAGGACATTTTGGCAACTTTGGCCTTATCGGTAATGCTGTTAATCCCTGTACTGGTGATGCCATCGTTATAAAACAGAATTGCAGCTGCATCTAAAATTTTCTGTTTCGCAGTTTTCGTATTCATCACACTCAACTAAGTAGACCGATCTACCTAATTTATAGAATCTGTAAAAATATGCAAGTCACCTTTGCTTATTTAATGAAGGAAATATCAGATGAATCAAATACAGGAGAATACCCTTCAATCCCCCCATTACAATGACGGTTGATAGAAAGCGAAACGGAACAATCGCTCTATACTTTTACAAAGCATATGTAGTTCCAACTTAGAGGTAATGAGTTGCTAGATAAACCAAACGAAGGATGCTAAAAAAACCCATCTGAGAAATTGAGAAACTTTCGAAAAACTGATCTACAGAAATGACTGCTACGCATTACAACTGCATAGTCTCTATAACTGTTTGCCTAAAACGAATAGTGAATCTAAAAAGGGATCGAGTTGGACAGCTCAATAGTTATAAAAGAAGGTTAAATACCTTAAATAAAAAAAGCAGTAAGAGAAGGTCTGACTGCTTTTTTTAGAATTTGATCACTGCCGATCTATGTGGTGTTCCCCACACTACTTGACGTAATGGCCCAACTTAAACTTGGGTTATCGATTAATGATTCGTTTTAATTTGTATTTAAAAATAATTTGGCGGAAGCGGTGAGATTCGAACTCACGGAGGACTCACACCCTCGTCGGTTTTCAAGA
>NZ_JAQSUV010000016.1:0-197744 GCF_028649355.1 Acinetobacter sp. Gutcm_16
GTCATCGCCAGCTCATTAATTCTAAATCCCCCTCCGCTAATCGCTGAGGGGGATTTTTTTATGCTGAAAAGATTAAAAATAAAAAGAGTAGAGAAGACTTCACTATAAGGGCTTCTAAAATTTAATAGGCTTCGTTGCTAATAAAAACAAAATTTGTTTATATTTTTATCAAGGATATTAGTATTGCATAATTTTGTTACTTGCATTTTTTAGGGTATAGAGTAGCTGCCCTAAGAGTACATCTTTTTCAGTCAAGGTTACGATAATCATTGGATGATTTGGAGAAGGAATCGAGGTTAAAATGGCTTTACCATTGTCCGCATCCAAAGTAATCGACTGACAACCTTCGAGATGAATTTCATTCATAAAGGCTGCAACCATAGCTAAGATTGAGCTACTAACTGCTGCAAGTTTAGTGCTGTTATACCCATCTCTCTTATAAACATGGGCTAACTCGAAGCCATCTGTGCTACACAGCATGACATAATTGACACTGCGGACATTCATGAGAACATCTTGAATCTCACTCTTTGCAAAATCAATTAACTCTTTTGGTGCTGTGCGGCTTTGCGCTAAAGTAAACATATAGAACCTCGTTAAGGGTTAATTGGCAATATTTGAGTTGATCTCAATGGATGTAATAAGCGCTTCTAATAATAACAAAACGTCATCTTTCTTCCTTGCATCGATAAAGAAGAGTGGAGAAAAGAGATCATTTTGTAATAACCAGTCTTTATAGATAGTGGTTGATTTGGTTGACTCAGAAAGAAGATCGGTATGTGTAATGCCGATCGCAATATTGTCGGTAAAGTTTTGAAAGGTTTCCAGATAACTTTCTAATTCTTGAATAGGGTTGTCTGAATGATGGTCAATCAAAATTACAGCACCAATAGCACCTTTAGTAATGGCAGACCAAATAAAGTCGAAGCGGCTTTGCCCAGGTGTACCATATAGCCCAATGGTCAGGTTTTCATCAAGCGTGATTTCACCATAATCAATACCAACAGTAGTTTCCAATTTGGTATGGCGCTGTGCATCTGTGTTGAAAGCCTCCGTTTGCAGTACAGGAATCTCTGAGAGTGATCGAATCGCCTCTGTCTTACCCGCGCCCATACCACCAGCAAAAACAATTTTAAAGCGTTGTAAAATCATATTATTATCCTATATGCCTAGTTTTTTTCTTAGTTTTCCAAAAAAGCTTTTAATTAATCCTGCTTCTTCTGTAACTTGAGGCATTTCTGGTGGGTTAAAGTGTTTATCCCAAATATTGATTTTTGAGAGATTATGGGTCGCGATATTGGCTGCAATAAAGCGCTGCACAGTTTCAATAGGGAGATTCAACTGCGTTGCAATTTTTGAAATTTTACCACCTTGAATAAAGCAGCTGGAAAGTTGAAAAATGGTTTTCCTGTCCACATTACTTGCTGGCTTAGGCCACATATGGATCTTAAAATGTCCATCTTCAGGTGCAATTTCTTTCAAAAATATGGGTGAATCCCAAAAAAACTGCCATAACCAGTCGCTAAGTATATGGGGTTGCTTGCGTGAGACTTTCATGAAGTTGCTGGTGCTGGCAATGTCATAATCAAAACCAGAATCTGTAAAGGCTTGTTCTCGTTCTGTATTGAGCCAAGCGATATTTTTCTGAATATCAATAATGGCAATGGTGCCCAAAGTATCAAAAAGATGTAGCTTTGAGTTGCGTTCGGTATCCAGCATTTTGCTGAAATATTCTAATTTGTAGTGTGTTTTTTTATTCTGAGTTTCGATAGGAAGGATTTGTTGATTGTCAAAAGAGGGGGGAAGTAGATGTTGAATAATCCAATTCGAGAAGCTTTCAAGATGTGTAATTGGTAAAGAAATTGTGTTTTCGTGGAGTCGGTTTTCGTTATGGGTTTGCTTAGAAATTTTTAGCCATGGGAACTGACGACTTCGAATGATCTTTTGGATCCCTTCGGTTTCATAAAAACTTTCATGGATAAATAAACAATCAATAGTTGGGTCAGCAGCGGAGCTCCAGTTAATTTGATACTCTTGAGGAATGAGATTACGTAGCTGTGTTTTAAGTTCGTCAGAATGGTTTGAACTCAGGCCAGTAATCGCAATATTAATATATTGCTTATTCATAGTGTTTCTTTAATTTAATTAGGTTGAAGAGGACAACGCATACAACCCCTTTCCCAAAAGGATGAGAAAGGGGCAATTCAAATTAAGAAAAATCTAGGCCTTTTTCATATCCTTTAAGTTCATGGCGAGCCATAGCAAGGTTTGCTTTAGAGCGTTCAAGGACAAGATATAAGAAAATTTTGTCATTGCCTTCTAAAGGACGAATAAGGTGATACTGCTTACCTAGTGTAATTAAAATATCTTCGATGGTGTCATTCAAGTTCAATGCTTGTGCAACACGTCGTTTTGAGCGAACGACTTCAGTATTACCTGCAGCCGCGAGTTCTAAATCGATGCTTCCACCGCCTTGAGTTGCTAGGGCCAAACCGCTTTCCCCATCGACCAATGCTGCTGCATAGAATCCATCGATATTTGCTAATGCTTCCAATGACACTTTAGCCATAGTTTTTCTCTTTAATTTTATGAGTTTTGAAATCCTTTTAACTTGTTGTTTCACAAGTCGATTTAATTATATGGACGGCGTGAAAAAATTATCAATATAAATAAATGTAACAAAAAAAAGATGAATAAATGTACGATTAAACCCGAGGCTTTTAGTCAGTTTTTGCTACAGATTTTGTGATTAGGTTTGCGTATTTTAAAAAGGAGTGTGAAAAAGTTTATTGTTATTTGAAAAAGTGTTTAATTTATTTGCTATTGTAACAAAATGTAACTTTTACCATTTGGACAAATAAAAATAAAAAAAGAAATCGATTTTTTTGATTTTTAAAGATGAAACATATAATTATTTTTCATTAAAAAATAAAGGGATGCGCAAAATGAGTGCATCCCTTGGAGATTAGACAAACATTTGACTTGCTGCGCAATAAAGTCCCCATAAAATCGCGATAGCGACAGCAGGCTCAATCAGTTTTGCCCATGTTGGCGTTGGATTTTGCTCTGCTACCTGTGTGTGTAGCTGATCTGAGTGGTCTGTTGCGTGTTGATTTACCATTTGATTAAACTCCTTCATCGTCTCTTCTAATGATAGCTCTTCTTCAGGCTTTGGTTTAGAGCCAATCAGTTCTGTTAGCTCACTTGTTGTCCAAACCCAGTCATCAGCCAGACCAGAGAGGTGCTCGATTTGACCGACAAGCAACTCGCGTATTCCATGTTCACCAAAGTTCCCTGTGGCATCAAGTTGTTTGAGTTCAGCAAACTGCAGGCTCAACATGCTGGTTAGGCTGTGCTCTAAGTCTGCCTTTGCTAACTGTGATTCATTTTGCGGAGACGTGGTGAGATGCCTTGCAAGTTCTTGAATATAGAGGTGATCTTGAGTTTGAATCTCTTGATAGAGCTTGGTGCCATCTTGACGCATCAAGGTGATGAGTTTTCCAAGGGAGAGGGTGTTGGCCTCAGAAAGATATTGAAGTCGCTCCTCATCTGAATATTGACTCAGAAGCTCAGGCTTTTGAATTTTAATCTGCTCTGCAAAATATTGTACTAAATCAAAAGCCATATAATTACTCCATTTTATTAATCTAATAACCTTAAACTTGGTTTTTTCTTAGCGGGTTCAGTTTTTTCTTCATTGTCTGATTTTAAAGCATTTTGCTCGCTTTGGGTATGATTGTCATACTCACTTGGATCGAAGAACAAACCCTGTCCATTTTCACGGGCATAAATGCCAATCACAGCATTAAGTGGTACATAGATATCACGAGATACCCCACCAAAACGTGCAGAGAAGGTAATCGCATCGTTGCTCATATGTAGCGCATGTACGGCATGAGGGACGATGTTTAAGACAATTTGGCCATCTTGAATAAACTGTTCAGGAACGAGAGTATTGGGCTGGGTTGCATCGACCAATAAGTGCGGTGTCAATTGGTTATCACAAATCCATTCATAAATTGCGCGAGCTAAATATGGACGAGTCGGCGTAAGGTTTAATTCTTGATCAGACATAATGTTCTCTACGGCTGTTTAAATTCAGATTGATAATGGTTTTTCTCCTGCAAAGTTAAAGACTTTAAAAATGCAGGACGACTAAAAATACGTTGACAATATAAATAGATTGGGCGGCATTGCTGTTTGGGTAAATGCACGCCCATGCTGTTTAAGCGTAGAAAGATAGGCGCAAGCATGCAATCTAAAATGCTAAAGCTTTCCGACATGAAATAGGGGAAATGCTGAAACAGTGGTGTTAGGGAAATGAGTGTATCTTTCAGTTTTTTTTGTGCTTTCAGTTTTGCTTGTTCATCGAGTGTATCTGGATGGCGTAACATCATATCGGCAAGTTTTAACCAATCTTGTTCAAAGCGCCAAATGTACTGACGCTGTTCCGCGCGAGGCATAGGCGCGTCGGCATAGAGCTTGTTTTGACGATAACGATCGTCTAAATACTCGGAGATGATATTGGCGTTGAATAGTTTTAAATCATTTTCAATCAACATCGGCAGCTGATTATAAGGGTTTAAGCTGGCGAGATCTTCATCATCAGCATCACTTAAAACCAAATGGTATTTGATTTGCTTCTCTGCAAGTACATAACGAATCCAATGGGAGCGAAAATCATCTGCATGGCTATACAGCGTAATTCCTTGAAGCGGAGTAGTTTCGACAGACATATTTCAAGAAACTAGGTGAAGTGAATCGGTTAGAATACTAAAAATAGCCAATAAAATCATCTTAACTTTAATATGCTTATACAATCGAACAACTTGGAATAAATGAAAAAGAAGGATAGAACCATGCAGCTTAGGCTCAGAATCACCCAATCGATTGCAGTTATTATACTAATGACTTCCATCTCAAGTAGTTATGCTCAAAATCAAGATGCAGCCGAACAGGTAGATGTAGCGCAGCAGACTGCTGAATATGCAGCTTGTATTGCCGATGAAGCCTGTGATGTTGCTACTTCTGTATCCGAGGATGAGATGTATGGCGGCATTCAGCAAGAATATACAGTAAAAGGCTGTAAGGTCACTGTTTATAATGATGGGCCTGTGAAAATGGTCGATGAAAAGACCGATGAGCCGTGTAATGCACCACTTCCCAAAGATCATCAATTTTCAAAATAAGCTGGAATATGTAACTAGAGGCATGTAATACGAATAAAGCAGAAAGCATAGGCTTAAAACTTGAAAATGACGTATAAAAAAGCCTTGGATAAACCAAGGCTTTTTTGTCCGATTCGGTAAACGAATTAACGTTTAGAGAATTGAGGACGTTTACGAGCTTTACGTAAACCAAGTTTCTTACGTTCAACTTCACGAGCATCACGAGTAACGAAACCAGCTTGACGAAGAGCAGGTTTAAGTGTTTCGTCAGAAGCGATCAACGCACGAGTAATACCGTGACGGATAGCGCCAGCTTGACCACCGATACCACCACCAGCAACAGTGATGTAAAGGTCATACTTTTCAGTAACTTCAAGAAGCTCTAAAGGTTGACGAACAACCATACGAGCAGTTTCACGACCGAAGTATTGCTCAAGAGTACGGTTGTTAATTACGAGCTTGCCTGTACCAGCTGACAAGAAAACACGTGCAGTTGCGGTCTTACGGCGACCTGTACCATAATTAGTAGCCATGTGCTGTATCCCTTAGATGTCCAAAACTTGTGGCTGTTGAGCAGCGTGTGGATGCTCTGTACCTGCATACACTTTCATTTTCTTGATCATTGCATAACCAAGAGGACCTTTTGGTAACATACCTTTAACAGCTTTTTCTAAAACTGCTTCAGGTTTGTGAGCGATTAACTTTTCAAAGTTAGTCTCACGGATACCACCAGGGAAGCCAGTGTGGCGATAGTATTTTTTATCAAGTGCTTTTTTACCAGTCACTTGAATTTCTTCAGCATTGATTACAACGATATAATCGCCAGTGTCAACGTGAGGAGTATAAGAAGTCTTGTGCTTACCACGTAGACGACGAGCGATTTCAGTCGCAAGGCGACCTAAAGTTTTGCCAGAAGCATCAACAACGTACCAGTCGTGTTGAACTTCAGCAGGCTTAGCGCTGAGAGTTTTCATTAAACCACTACCTATTATAGTTGGTTTGGACTATGGAATCTGTCCAAACAAAAGGAGACGCGATTCTAAACGAATACGTTAAGAATCACAAATGAAAATATAAAATTTCAAGAGCCGTATTCTAAGGTATTTCCCTGTATAAAGGAAGAGATCAAAGTTTATTCTTTTTAAAAAATACAAATATGCTTATGGCGTGTATGTCGGGGCTTGCGTGTGTTGATAAGCACAAAAAAGAATGAAAGGGTTTTGCTTTTGAAATACAAGCCTGGGATAGCATTTGAATACTTTGAGTTTTATACAATATATGGTTAATTCTTAATTTTTATGATTTCAAACTTTCCTCCGTGATAAGGTTTTTCAGCCAATTGACAAAAGCCCAGTTCGAATTGAAATAAACAAGTTTTAGATATGCGTTTTGTCATGCATCGATCTCGAAATAGACGTTGTATAATGAGCGACACGCATTTTCTTTGAGTTGCTTATGCTTCCTTTATATGTCACCAGTGGTGAACCTGCTGGGATTGGTCCAGATATTTGTTTAAGCCTTGCTGCTCGTATAGATGAGCGTCCGATCGTGGTCCTTGGTGATATAAACTTGCTACGTACACGTGCAGCATGTTTGGGATTGGACATTGAACTGATTGAATATTCAGGGCAAGAAGCATCATCAACTCAGGGTCAACTTTATGTTGAGCATGTGCCTTTAAGCGAAGCTGTTGTAATGGGTGAGCTCAATCCTCAAAATTCGGCTTATGTCTTAGAGCAGCTACGACGTTCGGCCGATTATGCCATGTCAGGTAAAAGTGTAGGTGTTGCAACTGCACCTGTACAAAAATCAGTCATCAATGATGCTGGGATTCACTTTAGTGGACATACCGAATACTACCAAGAGTTTGCTGGAGTTGAACGTGTGGTGATGATGCTCGCAACCAAGATGTTGCGTGTCGCGTTGGCTACTACACATTTGCCCTTAAGAGCTGTACCCGATGCGATTACCAAAGAACGACTGCATCAAGTGATTGATATTTTAATTCAGGACTTAAAAAGCAAATTTAAAAAAGAACATCCCCACATTTTAGTATGTGGCTTAAACCCACATGCAGGGGAAGATGGCTATTTGGGCATGGAAGAAATTGAGGTGATTAACCCTGTGCTGGAAAGCTACCGTGCTCAAGGCATAAATATGAGCCTGAGCCTGCCTGCCGACACCTTATTTACCCCTGAAAACTTAAAAGATGCCGATGCTGTTTTTGCGATGTATCACGATCAGGGCTTACCTGTGTTAAAATCGCAAGGGTTTGGTGAAGCCATTAATATTACTTTGGGCTTACCGTTTATTCGTACCTCAGTCGATCATGGCACAGCTCTCTCCCTCGCAGGAACAGGTCTTGCGAAAAGCTCAAGCTTACAGGTCGCTGTTGATTTAGCGTTAGAATTAGCTCGTCACTAATGTTCAGTGACTAACTCACGTTGGAAAATTTTATGTATCAAATTAATGCCTTAAACCCTAAAGATGAAGGGCACCATACGCGGAAGCGTTTTGGGCAAAACTTCTTACATGACCAACGTGTTATTGCCAAGATTGTACGTTCAGTTGCACCCCGTTCAGGTGACAACATTGTGGAAATTGGCCCGGGTTTGGCAGCATTAACATCACCGTTGATTGGTGAATGTGACGCACTCACGGTGGTCGAATTGGACCGTGATTTGGCGGCAGGTTTGCCGGGGCGTGTGCCACATCCTGAACGTTTAACCATTATTGAAACTGATGCACTGAAGTACGACTTCACCAGTTTATTTGAAGATGGTCGTCCTTTACGTGTTGTGGGTAACCTACCTTATAACATCTCAACGCCACTTTTGTTTCACCTCTTGGAGTTTGGTGACAAAGTTAAAGACATGCACTTTATGCTACAAAAAGAAGTGGTTGACCGTATTACGGCTTCTCCAAATAGCAAAGAATATGGTCGTTTGTCGGTGATGATTCAGTATTTCTGTAAACCTACGTTCTTGTTTGAAGTACCCCCAGGTTCATTTAACCCGCCTCCCAAAGTGACGTCTGCGGTGTTCCGCCTAGAGCCGTATGCGGTTAAGCCGATTGTGGCAAAAAATGAAAAAGCCTTGGCACGTTTGGTCTCGCACGTCTTTACCCAGCGCCGTAAAACTTTGCGTAATAGCTTAAAAGGCATGTTGGTTGAAGATGGTTTTGAACAAGCGGGTGTTGATCCGATGGCACGTCCAGAGACTTTAACACTGGCTCAATTTGTGGCATTAGCAGATCAAATGGTGGCTTAAGGTGACAGGTGCAGAGATTCGATACAATTATGTCATTGGTGATGTGCAGGGTTGTTTTGAAGCACTAAAAGCCTTGCTAAAGACTATTCAGTTTGATCCTGACCAAGATTTTATTTGGTTCGCAGGGGATTTGGTTGCCCGTGGTGAAAACTCATTGGGTGCTTTACGCTTTATTAAAAAATTAGTAGAGCGTAATGCGGCTGCAACAGTTTTAGGCAATCATGATTTAACTTTGCTGGCGGCTGCACGTGGCATTAAAGCAATCAAAGACAAAGATAACATTCGTGATGTGATTGATGCGATTGATAGTGATGATTTGATTGATTGGCTACGGAAACAACCCTTGTGTTTGTTTCCAAACGCAACCACGGTTCTGACGCATGCAGGCATTCCAACCAATTGGACAGCAGAACAAGCTGCTGCTTTAGCCGCAGAAGTTGAGGCGGTCATTGCAGCGGATGATTTTGATGTTGTCGATGCCTTTTTAAAAGAAATGTATGGTAAAGAGCCCACCTTGTGGTCGGATGAACTGACGGGGCATGCGCGTTTACGTTGTATCGTAAATTATTTGACTCGTATGCGTTTAACCGATAGTGCTGGGCGTTTGGAGTTTAGTTTTAAAGACTCACTCAGTGACCCAATGCCAGAAGGCTTCAAACCATGGTTTGAATTTGCTTCACAAGCAGCGCAAACCCATAAAGTTGTGTTTGGTCACTGGGCCGCTTTACAAGGCAAAACCATTTCAGACTCGATTCAAAATGTAGATGGCGGTTGTGTTTGGGGGCATCAATTAATGGCTTACCGTCTAGAAGATGAGACTTTATTTGCCGTTGATAATCCAGTTCAATAGCACATGCATTAAAAAAGCCACGAAGTTCGTGGCTTTTTTTTATTCTTAGTCGATTCTTAACCAGGTTTGGTTACGACCTAAAGCAGAAACACCGATGTATGCACGTAGAGAAAGACGCTTTCCTGTGGCATTCAGTTTCATTTTCGCATCATAAAGTTTGCCAGACAAAGGATCAATCACACGACCTTTTTCATAGTTATTGGTGCCGTCGACATGCTTTAAGCCTTTAATAATGTCCATACCCAAAATTGGTTTGTTGGTATATGGAGTAGGGCAATTCACGCAAGTTTCTTTTGGTGTATAACCTGGGCGTGGTGTAATTTTTACAATTTTTCCAGTGTAAGTATTATTCGATTCTTTACGAATTTCGATAATGGCTTTTGGTGAGCCTGATTTATCATCAATTTGTTGCCATGTCCCTGTTAAGTCCTGTGCAAATGCTCCCCCGCAAAGCATGGACAATGTTAATCCCGCGATAAAAAACTTACTTTTCATATAAGGTTCTCTATAGTTTCACAAAAAGATATCCAAGACACAGAAAAATAAACAGTTTGCACCAGGCAAACTGTTTTGTGTTTAGATATGAATTAGGCAGTTGCCTTTAAAAATTGAAAAATCATACACGCTTAGCTGAAACTCTTTTATTCATTGAATTTGAAACCATCAGACTAAGTTTGGAGTAATGTATAAGTGACTCAGTAGTGGTCTACAAAATCTAAAATGAATTGATCAAGTGATTGCGTAGACCAGGCCTGTTCAGTAATAAGAACCTAGATTATTCTCGAATCCAAGTTTGGCTGCGACCTAGAGCCGATATGCCCACGTATCCTCGCAAGGTTAAGCGTTTGCCATTCGAACTGAGTTTTGCTTTACAGCTATAAATATTACCAGAAAGTGGATCAATGATTTTTCCACCCGTGTAATTGGTATCACCGCTGTGTTTCAAACCTTTCATCACATCCATGCCTAAAATAGGCTTATTGGTATACGGCGCAGGGCAATTAATACAAGTTTCTTTTGGTGTATAACCCGGACGAGGCGTTACTTTAACGATCTTAGCGGTATATGTCCCGTTTGATTCTTTGCGAATATCAAGGATGGCTTTTGACGACCCAGTTTTGTCATCAATATTTTTCCAAGTGCCGCTAATATCTTCAGCGAAAGCTGTACTACCCATAACGGTTGTAGCGAATGCGATTGCAAGTGTCAATTTGCTCATGAACAAAATCCTTTTATCATTTAATCAACGACAAACTCATCTTAAGTTGATTTTTTAAACAATACAATTGTTTATATGAGGAACATATCACATTTTTTGCAAGTATAGAATAAACAATGGTAACCAGATTGCTGTAAATACCGCATTGACAGCCATTCCAAAGGCTGCGTAACGTCCAGCAATACTTCCCCGTTGCCATGCTTGAGCTGTACCGATGGCATGGGCTGCAAGACCTAGTGCTAAGCCCGATGCACGTTCATCATTAATGTGTTTGAGAATCAGTGGCGAAAATGCAGCACCAATCACACCGGATAAAATCACGATTAAAATGGCCAGACTCACAGGGGCTTGCAGCAGTGTTGCAATGTTAATTGCGATAGGCGTTGTGACTGCGCGCGTGGCAAATGCCATAATGGTAGGATCGGACAAATGTAGTAGATAAGCCAGTCCCATCGGCAGTCCGACCGCACTGATACTGGCAAAGACCAAGATACCCACCACGGCTTTGAGGGGGAGGTCGTCATAGCGCATAGCAGCCAATGGAATAGCTAATGCAACCGTGACATAACCGAGCAGATGGTTAAACACTGGATTTACCTGTGCCATATATTGCTCATACGGAATGTTTAACAACAACAGCAGGGCAATCACAAAGCACATGCCAAAAACAATCACGGGAATTTGTGGCAGTTTTTTGTTGAGTGGCTTTGCCAGTAAATAGGCAACGAGGGTTAGGAAAAAACCGAAAATAATGGGAATCATGTGCACACTCCTAAAGCCATTTCTTAGACATTTTTGCGTAAACCCACAGTGGAATTAGTGTGCTGACAAATAGCACCACCAAAAACATTGGGATTTCACTGCCTAAATGCGTCATCATTAGTAAGGAACCTGCACTGATAGGTAGAAAAGCAAAGGCACTTTCTTTCATGATTTTATTGTTGGTATCGACCAAACGTGCTGGAATTTTATGAAATTTTCTCCAACCTAAAAGGACGATTAATAAACTAATCAGTCCAATTAAATTGCCCAGTTCAGGATGTCCAAAACGTCCAGTGATCCACACAGCCGCCTCACGAAAGATGATGATCAGGGCAACCGTACCGATCCATGCTTTCCAATCAACAGTTTTTATCCATTCCATTTTGTTCTGTCATTAACATTTTACTTATCACGTTTTAACCGATTTGGTTTTTGATTTCAAATTCTTCGAGTTCACGATGAAATTGTTTTGCTTTCAAACCTAAAATTTCATCAATTGGTAAATGTGCTTGTTTAATCAGTTGTTCAAGTTTATGCGGTGCAATATACACTTGTAGGTGTAGGTTGCCCTCATCATCATAATTTTCAGATTGAATCACATTTAGGTCGTACAGTTGATTACGCAATTTGCCATAGGCTGGTTTGAGTAGGACGTCAAAGTTTTGAATTTGACCCATCAAGCACTCTTGTACCGCTTGGCGTAGTAGATCAAATCCTTCGCCTGTATGTGCTGAGACATAGACACGCTCAGGTACATTGGGTTCAGCGTAAATGATTTTGGCTTGTTCGCCACTTTGATCGATCTTGTTATACACCCGTAGAATTGGAATATCTGCGCCAATTTCTTTGAGCACTTTTTCAACAGCTTCAATTTGTTCCATATGGTCTGGACTACTCGAGTCAATCACATGCAACAGCAAACTGGCTTCTAATGTTTCCTCTAGCGTCGCTTTAAACGATTCTACTAAAGCATGCGCAAGATTACGTACAAAACCAACCGTGTCAGCTAGGACCAGTGGGCCAATACCATCCCATTCCAAACGTCTTAAGGTTGGATCTAAGGTTGCAAATAACTGATCTGCGGCATAAACATCAGATTTGGCAAGAGTGTTAAACAGGGTTGATTTGCCCGCATTGGTATAACCAACCAAAGAAACGGTTGGAATCGCGGCTTTTTGACGTGCAGCACGCCCTTGGATACGCGTCTGACGGACTTTTTCTAATTTATCTTTAAGTTGTCCAACACGGACACGAAGTAAACGACGGTCAGTTTCGAGTTGCGTTTCACCTGGACCACGGAGTCCAATCCCGCCTTTTTGGCTATCGAGGCTAATGCCTGTACCGACCAGTCGAGAAGACAAGTGATCCAATTGAGCCAATTCGACTTGAAGTTTCCCTTCATGGGTACGGGCACGTTGAGCGAAGATATCTAGAATAAGGCGTGTACGATCAATGACGCGGCACTTGATAATGCGACTCAGATTACGTTCCTGACTAGGGGTTAGAGCATGGTCAATAATCACCAGCGTGGCTTCAAGTTCCTCAACACGAGCAGCAATTTCTTCTGCTTTGCCTGAACCAATGAAATATTTAGCATCGGGTTTGAATCTTTGAGCGTGAACATGCTCCAGAATTTCTGCACCTGCCGACTTAGCAAGCAAACGAAATTCTTCTGCATCAAGGTCTTCCAGAATATGGATGGCAACACTGACTAAAATGGTTTTTTCGCCACCTTGCTTTTGCTCAAAATATTCCACTAAATTCGATCTCACATTGAAAACTCTAGTGTAGATGAATTTGCTGAGATTGAGCGAAATAGTTATGCTGTTGCCTTACATTGAGCGAAATAAGTGAACCAAAAGCAGCAAGGTACCAAAGTATAAAATACTGAGCCCTATAATAAATTTCAGTGCCTGAACAGGATTTAACGGTGAAGCTGGAGGATTCATTTGATCGTTCATGTACACACCATGTTTTGATATTTCGATTGATTTATTTTAATTAATTTGTTTAAACGATTAAAATTGAAAATAATCATCTGGTCCTTCGGTTTTTATGATCAATGCAAGTTGCTCAAGATCAGTATAGAATGAGCCGAAATCAATGATTAAATGTTGAATGAAGCTGTGCCAAGTGAACCGTCTATGCAATCGAATACTGAAATAAATACAACATCAATAAAATGTGTCTCTAAGCTTTTTCTGTATGGTAAAAAGCTGGCTTCAGGGCTTGGCGCCGTGTCTGAAGGGTTTTATTTGGTCTATCGACATGGCTTGTATAAAGACATTAACAATCCACAAAATACCCGTTACGTGCAGTATTTCTGTCGTCGACTGTGCAAGGTTTTTAACATTGATGTGCATGTCCACGGGGATATTCCACGTAAGCCTGCACTTTGGGTCAGCAATCATATTTCATGGTTAGATGTTGCGGTTTTAGGTTCAGGCGCACGAGTTTTCTTTTTGGCCAAGGCTGAAATTGAAAAATGGCCTGTGTTTGGCAAGCTGGCAAAAAGTGGTGGAACTTTGTTTATTCAACGTGGTTCAGGCGATTCCATCAAAATTCGAGAGCAAATTACAGCGTTTTTAAAACAAGATATTCCTGTGTTGTTTTTCCCGGAAGCGACCACGACCGATGGTTCTAAAGTGAAAAAGGTGCATGGACGTATATTAGGCGCAGCAATTGAGGCCCAGCGTGATGTGCAAATTTGTTTGATTTGCTATGTGAATCAACAGGGCGGACTTGACCAAGTCTCTCCGTTTATCGGTAACATTAGTTTTGCCGAGCATGTTAAAAAAGTACTAGAAATGCCACAAGTCACGGCACATTTAGTTGCGCTCCCAGCCATTTGTACCGCAGGACATACGGTTGAGAGTTTAACGGCACTGGTCCAACAAAAAATGGTGCAAGGTTTGGCTGATTTACATCAGAAAGTTTTGAAGTCCCAACCCAACATGCAACAAGATTGAAGGCTTACATAAAGCCTTCAATTGGTAGCCAAGAGACGACTTTGAGACCAGCACGTTTGAACCAATTCATTTTGGGTTCAGTGGTATAGGTTTTGGTAGAACCATCAGCTTGTTTGATTTGCCAGTTAATGTTTTTGTTTGCATCTAGGACCAGTTTATAGGCATATTTACTGAGGTTTTGGTCCATGGTGTAGTGTACCGCTTTGGCCAGTGGTGGGCTGTTCAGTAAAACCCCAATTTCTGTATTTAAGTTGGCGGAGCGGGGATCAAAATTAAATGAACCAATAAAAACCTGTTTCTCATCAATGGCCATGAGTTTGGCATGCAGACTCGAGCGGCTTAATCCTTTGATGCTGACTTTGGCTTTTTTCGAAATTTCTTCATTGTTTTCATTTAATGCTTCGGCCGCAGGTGTGGCTAAAAACTCATAGAGTTGGACACCACTTTCCAGCAAGTCCTCGCGATATTTTCCATAGAACGCATGCACCAACGGCACATCATTGGCTTTAAATGAGTTGGTCAGTACGCGAACTTGAATGTCACTCTGTGCTAGGTTTGCCAAATGCTTTTTACCTTTACGTTCCGGGACAAAATAGGCCGAAATAATATCAATGCTTTCCATTGGCTTTTCTAAGTAGGTTTGCAATTGGAAGTTTAAATGTTCTTCTTTTTTCGCACGAGACTTGGTTTTACTTGGTGAGTCTTTCACGACCTCGGCTTTGACCCAATCGAATTGGATACTATCATTTAACCAGTGTTCAAAGGCCTGTGAACGATTGGCCAGATCGAGATAATTTTGTACGGTCACTTCCTGATAGTGCTGTTCTAACTGGGTTTTTAAACCCTCATAACGCAAGCTGTAATGGTTAGCGTTGACAATTTGACGTACTGGAAAGGCATAGTCGTTATTCCAGTATTCATCGAAGGAATGCACAATTTCATCTGAGGCAGAGCCGACCAACATTACATCAACATCGGAAAACTGATAACTGTCGCTGACGTTATAATATTGATTGCTCATGTTGCGCCCACCAATCAACGAAATTTGATTATCGGCAATGAAGCTTTTGTTGTGCATACGACGGTTGATGCGTTTTAGATTTAAGACCATATCCATCGCGCGATAGTGACGGAAGCGGTAGGGGTTATACAGTTTGATGTCGATATTGGCGTGTTGATCGAGCGCCAAATAAATGCCTTCCATTTTCTTGGCATTGTTATCATCGATTAGTAAACGAACTTTCACCCCGCGATCGGCGGCTTTCAAAATAGAATAAAGGGCTAAAGAACCAATACGATCATTGTCCCAAATATAGTATTGTAGGTCTAAGGTCTTTTCTGCTTTATCAATGAGATGAATACGCGCGGCCAAAGCTTCGAGTGGATTGTAGAGGATATGAAAGCCTGTAAGTCCCGGATTTTGTTCACGTAAAGGCAGTACAATTTTGCCTAAGCTGGTTTGATCGGTTGGTAGATCAAAGGCATAGACGGGTGTCTGTGGGATCTGTTTAGGTAAGGTATTACACGCTGGGACAGTCAAAACCATACAGCTCAGCAACAAAAGTTTGGCACCTTGCTGAGTAGAAGATGAGCGGAATGAAGTTTGTTTTGCTAAGCCGTGAGGTTTTTCCATCGTCATAAGGTCTATAAATTTGGTTTGAGTATAATTCTGAGCTATGAAAAGATAAACATAAGATTATGAGTTCTTGATGAACAATTTGTGAGTAAAAGTCTATGATCAATACACACTCCGTCGTGTTCTATTTTTATATTGCGATGGCCTTGCTAGCGGGGTGGGCGGTGTATCAGGCATGGATCAGCCAAACCAATACGGAGACCATTCATCCATTTAAGGCCTTTGTGCATTTGTTGGCTTTTTATCTCTCGTATTTACTCATTCCTTTGTTTTTCTTTAGCATATATGCTGGTTTTCAGGGCTATTATTCATGGCATGAAGCTATTTTTGTGTTTTTGGTCAGTGGTGTGCTGTGTTATGCACGTTTCGTTGAACCGCATTTTGTGCATGTCAAAACCACTCAATATCAAATCCAAGAAGATTATAAATTACTCAAACCTGTTCGTGTTGCCTTAATTGCCGATTTACATATTGGTCTCTTTTCTGGGCATGAGCGACAACTGAAAACTATCGTCAAGCGGCTGAATGAACAAAAAACTGATTTGGTGGTGGTTGCAGGCGACTGGACGTATGAACCTGAAAGTACACTGGCAGAAGAGTTAAAGGTATTGCAAGAAATTAATGCACCCGTCTATTCGGTCAATGGTAATCATGATGAGCAATATCCAGGTCCGCCGATTCAAAATTTGTTAAGACATGCTTTGACGGTGAATAATGTTATTGATATTGAAGGTCAGATTGTTGAGTTTGAAGAGTTTCGTTTGATTGGGGTCGGGGATTTGTGGGCAGGCAAGGCTGATATGCGTTTTATGCCGCATTTACCGCAGGACAAACCTTGGGTCATCCTATCGCACAATCCAGACACGGTCGATATGATACCCGCTTTACCCAGCCGTCCTTTAATGCTTTCGGGTCATACACATGGTGGTCAAGTTGAGCTGCCATGGCTCACAGACTATGTAATGAAAAAAGTATCTATATTAGGACACAAAAAAGGCTTGTACCGACATGAACATGCGGATGTGTTTGTCACTGTTGGAACAGGTATGGTGGGTGTGCCGTTTCGTTTTCGCGTACCACCGACGATCGATATTATTGAACTGATTTAAGATGGGTTTAGAACCAATAAAAAATAAAGCTTAAAACCAAAATGACCACAGCCAAGACGATCCAAAGGTTGTGGTTTTTTGTATGGAGCGCGTGTAGGTCTTGTATTGCATCGAGGTTATTCACTGCTGTGCTATGCGGGCTTTGCGGCTGTTGTTGTGTAAAGCTTCGTCCTTCAGACACAAGGGAGCTGTGGTGTCTTAATTCAGCGGTTGATATGCGTGGTTGTTGATGCCGTTTATGGCGATACATGCTTTTTAGTGCAGCATCATGCCGCTTCGTGAGTTCAGTCACGATCTCTTGTGCATCATCGTATTGAAAAGCGGTATGTGTGGCGATGTATTGAATGGCTTGAATAATTTTATTTTCTTCAACTAATACGATGACATCAAGGAGTTGTTCATTGGTGAGTTGTTGTATTTTTTCATCCATTTTTAAGCCCTATTCACCTTGTATTTCTCTCTATTTTTGAAGTAAAACGACAGATTTTAAATATGGTTTTTGTAGCGTTTGTTAAAGGATCAGTATAAAAAAACCAGCATCATTGTGCTGGTTTTTAGACATCAAATTCAGGGTTAAATTTGATTATTTACATCATCATTTTTGGTTTCACGGATCATTAAAAATGCACATAATGACAGAAGCGATGCCGCCGTGAGGTAGTAACCCACTGCGTGTAAACCGTAGGTGGTTGCAAGCTTGGTGGCAATGAGAGGTGCAAATGATGCCCCAAAGATCCCCGCAAGGTTAAAGGTCAGCGCTGAACCTGTATAACGAACGGATATTGGAAAAATTTCAGAGAGCACAGTACCAATTGGTCCATAGGTTAAACCCATGATGGATAAACCAATACACAGGAACAAGAACACAATAAGAGTACTGCCTGATTCCAACATGCTTGAGAACACTAAACCAAATAACGCTGCAGCAACACAGACTGCAATAGACGTGGTTTTACGACCAAATTTTTCCGCTAAAACTGCTGACAAGGGGATGAATGCAGCAAAGCAGAGGGTTGCGACCAGTTGAAGTTGTAAGAACTGTTCGCGGGTGTAACCCAGCTGTTTGGTACCCCATTGCAAAGCAAATACCGTCGTGAGGTAGAACACCACAAAGGTACAAATGGCTGCAATGGTACCTAAAATCAACATGCCCCAGTGTTTGGTGATCACTTCTTTAAACGGTATGTTAACTTCTTTTTGCTTGTCTAAAACTTTCTGGAACGCCGGAGTTTCATGAAGTTGTAAACGAATCCACAGGCCTACAATTACCAATAATGCACTTGAGATAAAGGGAATACGCCAGCCCCATGTCATAAACGCTTCTTCAGTCATAAAATGACCCAGCGTTAAGAATGAACCAGTTGCCAAGATAAAGCCAATCGGCGCGCCCAGTTGGGGGAACATACCATACCAAGCACGTTTACCTTCGGGTGCATTTTCTGTGGCAAGCAATACCGCACCCGACCATTCACCACCTAAGCCGAGACCTTGACCTAAACGACACAGCGCAAGCAGTAATGGTGCGGCAATTCCAATTTGTGCATAGGTGGGCAATAAGCCGATACACACGGTTGAAAGTCCCATGGTCAGCAAAGCTGCAACCAAGGTCGCCTTTCGGCCGATACGATCACCTAAATGTCCAAAGAGTGCAGCGCCAATCGGGCGTGCAATAAAGGCAATCGCGAAGGTTGCCAAAGACTGAATGGTCGCAGTCATTGGATCGGTACTTGCTGGAAAGAACAGGTACGGAAAAATAATGACAGCCGCAGTGGCATAAATATAAAAATCGAAGAATTCGATAGTTGTACCTACCAGACTGGCTGTAAGTACGCGGAATTTTGAGTTTACAGGCTGCTGTTCAGCAACAGCAGTATTTAATGACGCCATGGTAGACCTTACACTTAAAAAATAGTCGAACTGAGTTTTAAAAGCGTCATCTTTTTAAAAAAGGCGTAATTTTTTAAAAAAATACGAATGTTCCTCGGGCAGACTACGGAATTAGGGTTGCTAAAAAATGTAGTGCGCGCGGGTTATATCACGTAAAGATAGATGGACAGGAAATGTGATCCTGCACCAATCAATACAAAAATATGCCAGATAGCGTGCGTATATCTTACCTTTTTTAGCGCATAAAACAATGCACCGATGGTATAGGAAAGTCCACCAATGATTAAAAAAGTCAAAGCTGGTTTAGATAAAAAGCGTTGCATATCATCCATTACCAGTACAGCCAGCCAACCCATAAGCAGATAAGCGATCAGTGAAATTTTTTCAAAGCGATGAATGAAAACTAACTTGAATAGTGTACCAAAGAGTGCAATCACCCAAAGTGCAATGAGTAGGTAATGAGCTTTTTGCGTGGGCAGTGCGATAGACAAAAATGGAGTGTAGGTTCCTGCAATCAGATAATAAATGGCAGTGTGATCTAATTTTTTATACCAGCCGCGACGCTCTGGTGATTCCGCAAAATGATACAAACTTGATGCGGCAAATAATAAAAATAGGCTCAAAGCATAGACCCATAGCCCGATCCACTGCGCTGTTTCTAAGTAAGACCCTTTGATAATCAATAAAATACCCGCTATGAGTGCAAGACCTGCTCCAATAGCATGGCTAATAAAATTGATTCTTTCTTCAACTGGATCGTAGTTTACAACAGGGTGAGCGATCATAAGTCATGTGCATTTTTATAAAATATACAACTGTATCGTAATTCAAATTTGCATTTAGCGTAAGACGCTTTAAAATTTAATCGCAATTCTTTTTTTGGTTTCTATTATGACCGTTTCGGTATCGTCCACTGCACAAGAGCAGCAATTCCTTCAAGCTTTTCAGCAAGCGCTTGAATCTCAAAGTTTTGATCGGATGATTCTGAGTCAATATCAGGGTGAACTTGAGCAACTCGAGAAGATGACTTTTCGAGTCGTCATGTTGCAAGGACAGCCTGTATTGAGCTGTTTATATCGCCATAAAACCCAAGATGTCACCAAAAATTATTCATTAGACACAGCACTTGATACGGTGACTGCACTTTTGGCACAGTGTAAACAAGCCAATCTGCTGACAACTGAACAAGAGTTGCAACTGAAGAAGAACAAGAAGAAAGCCATGCTGACGCAAAGTAAAAATAAAACGGTAACCAAAGCTGTTGAGCAGCAAGGTCATGACCGTGTCAAACAGCGTTTTGTCGATCAAGACAGTTATTTCTTACAGCCGCTTGGTATTACCGATGCAAAAGCGCACATCATTCAAAGTATGGCGCGTAAGTGGAAGCAGATTAATAAGTTTGTCGAAATTTTCTCAGGGGCACTAAGTCATATTCAGCTGCCTGAACAACTGCGCGTGGTCGATTTTGGCTCAGGAAAGGGCTACTTAACCTTTGCTTTGTATGATTATTTGCTGAAGCAAGGACTGAATCCTTTTGTGACTGGGGTTGAGCTAAACAGCAAGATGGTGGAATTTTGTCAGGAGGTTGCGAACAAGTCGGCTTTTCAGCAACTTGATTTTTTTCAGGGTGATGTTCGGACGTACCAACCTGAACGCCTCGATGTGATGATTGCGCTACATGCATGTGATGTCGCGACTGACTTTGCGATCCATACGGGCATTCGTTTAAATGCTGAAATGATCATGTGCGCGCCGTGTTGTCATAAGGAATTACGCCCACAACTGAAAGCTCCGCTTGTGTTACAACCCATGTTGCAGTTTGGCATTCATGTAGGACAGCAAGCTGAAATGCTGACCGATACTATTCGTGCCTTATTACTCAAAGCCTATGGCTATGAAACCAAAGTGTTTGAGTTTGTAGCACTTGAGCATACCAGCAAAAATAAAATGATTTTGGCAACCAAGCGTAAGGATTATCAAGCGCCCGATGTTGCTGTCTTGGCACAAATTCAAGCCTTGAAAGAGATGTATGGTATTCAAAAGCATTCACTGGAGTTGCTGTTGAATAATCAATGGGATCAGCAAGATGTAGGCTGTAAATGCTGATCTGAACATCACTTTTTAGTGCAATGACCAATATAGAGATGATTTATAGGGAAAAATGAAAATGCCAAGCTTGAGAATTACGCACGGAACATGGGAAGAGTTGCAACAGGCTGCGAAAATGATTCGTGAGCAGGTCTTTATTCAAGAGCAAAACATTGCTGCTGAAGATGAGTGGGATGAGCAAGATAAAATCGCAGTTCATTTTGTGGTCTATGAGCAAGATCAAGCCATTGCAACTGCACGACTTTTGCAAAATCATAGTATTGGTCGTGTTGCAGTTTTAAAGTCACATCGTGGTTTGGGTGTAGGCAAAGTTCTGATGCAGGCGGTGATTGCATATGCGCAACAGCAACAGCGTCCATTTTTAGTCTTGTCTTCTCAAGTGCATGCGCAAGCGTTTTATCAGGCTTTGGGCTTTATGCAAGAGGGTGAGGAGTATTTGGATTGTGGTATTCCGCATATCCATATGCGTTTATCATCCATAAAAAAGCCCTGATTTTTAAGGGCTTTTTTATTAGTCACAGCATATTAGTGACCATGTTCAGATGACATTTTCGCGTGTTCATCGGCACTCATGTCGTGCTCATCAACGGTTGCATGTTCTGTGGTATCTTCAGAAGCTGCTTGAGCTCTTGCTTCACGCGCTTCTTTATCCGCTTGTGCTTTGGCCATCGCTTCTTCAGACATTGCAGGCGCGTTTTTAAAAGCATGTTGCTGAGAGTTTTGCTGCGTTTGCTGACTTGGCATATAGTCAGGCTCATTGGTGATCGCAAGGTAGAAGATACCTAAGAAAATTCCACTTAAAATGAAAGCAATAATCAGTGCTTTCCAACCCCATGGTGATTTTTCAGGAGAAGTATTGTCAGTCATGTGCAACAGCCCAATTGAATAAAAATAAATCTAAAACTATGTAACTTTATAACACAAAAAACTACGTCGGGCTTGAAAAGAATGCACTAAAATAAGTCAAAATTAGATGCTGAATCAGCAGGTTAATTTTGTTGTGTGCTGCGAGCGCAAAAAAGGGATCTGCTGATCCCTTTTTTAAGGTGGAAGTTTTAGCGAATCTGACCCGATGACACCGATTCAATCAGACGTTGCGGTGCTTTGAAACGCTCACCGTATTTCGCTTCAAGTTCACTGGCACGTTGTACAGCTTGATCTAAACCATATTGATTTAAAAACTGAATTGCACCGCCTGTCCACGGCGCAAAACCAATCCCAAAGATCGAACCGATATTGGCGTCAATCACAGATTCAAGAACATTTTCTTCATAACAACGTAAGGTATCTAGCGATTGTACAAACAGGAAGCGGTCTATCATTTCTTGTTCAGAGATATCGACATCTTGCTTCCAATGGCTCAAACCCTCCCAAAGATGTTTTTTACCACCTTCGGGATAATCATAGAAACCCGCACCAGCAGCTTTACCTTTACGGTCAAAAATATGAATCATGGTTTGAATCACATCATCTGCACCTGAACGCGGTAAATCTTTACCTTCAGCCTGAAGCGCCTTACGCGCTTCATTGGCAACATGTTCAGAAAGTGTTAATGCAACTTCATCTTGAATGGCTAATGGGCCAACGGGCATACCTGCTTTGAGTGCTGCCATTTCAATACGAGCTGGATGTACACCTTCATGCAATAAACGTAGACCTTCCTGAACAAAAGTACCAAAAACACGACTGGTAAAGAAGCCTCGACTATCATTGACAACAATCGGAATTTTGCCAATTTGCTGTACATAGTCATACGCTTTTGCCAAAGTTTCAGCAGAAGTGTTTTTACCTTTAATGATTTCAACCAATTGCATTTTATCGACGGGACTAAAGAAATGCAGACCAATAAAGTTTGCTTGATCTTTCGATGCATTTGCCAAACCAGTAATCGGTAATGTCGAAGTATTTGAAGCCATCACACCACCTTCTACAAGGAATACTTCGGCTTCTTGAGTGACTTTCGCTTTGAGTTCTTGATTTTCAAATACTGCTTCAATAATTAAATCACAGCCTTTCAGTTCTTCAGCAGATGCTGTAGCAGTAATTAGGCTTAAAACCTGATCACGTTTTTCAGCCGTCATACGACCTTGGGAGACCTTTTTATCCAGTAACTTTTGGCTATAGGCTTTGCCTTTTTCTGCATTTTCAACAGAAACATCTTTTAGTACAACGGGAATGCCTTTAATTGCTGTAGAGTAAGCAATGCCTGCACCCATCATCCCTGCACCAAGCACACCAACTTTGGTCGCTTGCCATTTTGCAACATCTTTAGGACGGCTTGCCCCTGCTTTAATGGCATTCATCCCATGCCAAAAAGTACCGATCATGTTTTTTGAAATTTGACCAGTTGCAAGATAAGTAAAATAACGAGATTCAATGGTCAGTGCCGTATCTATATCGACTTGCGCACCTTCAACCGCAGCCGCCATGATCGCTTCAGGAGCAGGATAGCAACCTTTGGTTTTATCACGTAGCATCGCTGGTGCAATTGCCAATATTTGCGCAACCGCAGGTGTTTTAGGATCACCACCCGGAATTTTATAACCTTTAACATCAAAAGGTTGTTGTGATTTTGGATGCTCTTTTACCCAAGCGATGGCTTTATCCATCAACTCTTCAGGTGTTTCCGCAGTATCTTGAATTAAACCAAGAGATTTTGCTTTGTCCACACCAAACTGCTTACCTTCCATTAAGAATGGAAAAGCATTTTGTAAACCTAAAAGGCGTACCATACGCACGATACCACCACCACCCGGCAGTAGACCTAAAGTCACTTCAGGCAAACCAAACTTCGTTTTAGGATCATTCAATGCAATACGTACATGACAACCTAAAGCGATTTCCCAACCACCACCTAAAGCTGTACCATTCAATGCTGCAACGACAGGAACACCTAGAGTTTCGATATAGCGAAAATCTGCTTTCATTTTCTGAATCATTTCAAAAAATGGAGTGGCATCTTCCAAACGAGCTTGAATCAACTCATCCAAATCACCGCCTGCAAAAAAGGTTTTTTTTGCTGAACGGAAAATAATCCCTGTAATTGATGTTTCAGATTTCAGTTTAGAAACAATATTTTCCAAAGCGACACGAAAATCACCATTCATGGTATTTGCTGATTGATTTGGAGAATCTAAAGTCAGAATAATAATGCCATCGTCATTTTTAAGATATTGAATTGCGCTCATAAAGTTTTTATCCAAATGATTTTTTGAACTTGAAATGTATACTTCTGCATAGTTGTATGAATTTTCAGCATCGCAGAGTCATTCCAAATTTATTTTAATTTCGGGTTTAACCTTCGGTTCGACCTACTTTTGTTTCGGCAAAAGTAGGCAAAACCATTGTCATACGCAAAACCTGTTTTAATGACTATTCCTATCGAAAGGATTGCAAAAACATTAGATTCAAAAAATGGGTAGGTTGCGTATGACTGATTTGTGTATCAAATGCTCAATAAAATTTAGGTGGTTATACCAACTCAATAATGGTCGCAATACCCATGCCACCACCTACACATAATGTTACCAAACCACGCTTTTTGCCTTGGCGTTCTAACTCATCCAGTAAAGTTCCGAGAATCATTGCACCCGTCGCACCCAATGGATGTCCCATCGCAATTGCACCACCATTCACATTGACTTTTTCAGCAGGAACTTTTAATTCCGTCATAAAACGCATCACCACAGATGCAAAAGCCTCATTGACTTCAAATAGATCAATATCGTCAATCGTCAAACCAGCTTTTGCCAACGCTTTACGCGCAGCAGGTGCAGGCCCAGTCAGCATAATGGTTGGATCTGAACCCACCAATGCGGTCGCCAATACTTTGGCACGTGGTTTTAAGCCCTGTTCTTTAACGGCTTTTTCGGAAGCCAGCAATACAAGTGCTGCACCATCGACAATACCTGATGAGTTTCCTGCGTGATGCACATGGTTAATTTTTTGCGCTTCTGGATATTGTTGTAATGCAATCGCATCAAAACCCATAGCACCCATCATTTCAAAACTTGGATTGAGTTTTGCTAAACCTTCTGCTGTTGTTGACGGTTTGATAAATTCATCTTGATCTAAAATGGTCACGCCAGCTTTGTCTTTAATAGCAACCACAGATTGATTAAAATAACCCGCAGCTTGCGCAGCTGCCGCTTTACGTTGCGAATTTGCAGCAAATGAGTCGACATCTGAACGCGTATAACCATCCAATGTTGCAATTAAATCTGCACCAATCCCTTGCGGAACGAAGTGTGATTTTAAATTGGTTTCAGGGTCTAATGCCCACGGGCCACCATCTGAACCCATTGCAATACGTGACATTGACTCAACACCACCTGCAACAACAATGTCTTCCCAACCTGAACGTACTTTTTGCGCAGCCATGTTTACGGCTTCTAAACCTGATGCACAAAAACGGTTAATTTGCACACCGGCAACATCATTGTCCCAACCCGCTGCGATTGCCGCAGTTTTTGCAATATCACCACCTTGGTCTGCAATAGGCGTGACACAACCCAAGACAATATCATCTACTTTCGAGGTATCTAAATGATGACGATCTTTCAATTCATTCAATAATGTTGTCAGTAAAGTAATCGGCTTCACTTCATGCAATGAACCATCTTTCTTTCCTTTTCCGCGTGGTGTGCGAATGGCGTCAATGATATAAGCCTCGCTCATAGCTGTTCCTTTTTATGACTTTTAAGTTGTTATGCATTTGAGTGTACAAATTAATGGCCGTGATGCAATGACTAGAACGGGTCAGGTCAGATGAATCTTTTTGCCAATAGACTGAAGATTTGGGCATAAAAAAACCCAAGATCGAAATCTTGGGTTTAGCAATGTGCCGAACCGTCGTTAAACTAGAAAATTAGTGATAGCCGTGTAGTTGGCGATATAAACCGGGTGTGACCCCAGTCCATTTCTTAAAGGCACGGTGGAAGGTACTGGTTTCACTAAAGCCCACTTGTTGTGCCACATCTTCTAAAGTCAAACCTGGGTTCAATAGTAGGTGGATTGCAGCATCACGACGTAATGCATCTTTCACGCCTTGGTAACTTTTACCTTCAGCAGCTAAGCGGCGACGCAACGTTTGTGGAGATAAATACAACATAGAAGCCACATCATTCAGAGTTGGCATTTCCTCACCAATTTGACTCTTCAATACATCACGAATACGTGAAGTGAGTGAGTTGGTGTTTTTAAATTTCACCAGCAACTGTGCAGGTGCGGCTTTTAAGAACTCTTCTAATGTTTCTTCATTTTGACGAATTGGTAAGTCCAAATAATCTGCCGCAAAAGTGATTTCGGTACGCGGCATGTCGAACTGCATCACAGGTGCGAAGAACAGGGCATCGTACTCATCTGCATGAGTCGGACGTTCATAACCAAAGTGTACACGTTCTAGCGGTAAACGACGTTCAATCAACCAAGATGCGAGACCATGCCAAATCATTAGCATACTTTCGGTAATGAAGTGATCTGGATCCATCGATTTTGGAATCTGAGGAACAAGACGAGCTTCATGCTTGTCGCGCTCTAATGTCACCGACCATTCATCACCAAACAATTTATAAAACTGTGAAGACAGTTCTAAAGCATCGCCTAAGGTTTTGGCATGAATAATCAGCTGGCACATGATGGCAAACGTACCTAAACGACGCGGTTGCTTATCGAAGCCAACATGTTCGTCTTGGGTCACCATCCATAACATTTTAACGAAGCGAGTATATTGTTCTGGAGAAATACGGGCTTTAGGTTGACGCAGCAGTTCTGCCTCAATCCCTACGTGAGAAAGTAATGTTTCGACATCCATGCCGAGACGTTTTACGCCAGTTAAAGCCGCATTGACGAAATGGATACTAATGGTATCGCGGCTCATATTTAATCCTTCAGTCTCTTTTATATTCACTTGCGTTTGACCTAAATGACGCTAAAAAAAGTATTTTAGGCAATTTACACTAAAGTTTTTTGCCTTTTTACATGTTAAATTGCCGAAATGATCAAGGTAAATGGCTGAACATGACATTGTTTTGTTGCTTTTATATTTCTAAAATAGCTAAAAAATCAACATAAAAAGAGAAAATAAACATGGATATGGCATTGAAAGGATTGAAAGTTCTCGATTTTTCTACACTTTTGCCCGGACCTTTTGCAACAATGTACTTAGCAGACCTAGGTGCAGAAGTGATCCACATCGAGTCTCCAACCCGACCTGATCTGATCCGTTTAATGCCACCTTATGCCAATGGACAGGCCACTGCACATAGTTATCTCAACCGAAATAAGCATGCTGTCGCTCTTGATTTGAAAGATCCTGCCAATATTGAACTGATCAAATCGAAAATTTCAGACTATGACATTGTAATTGAACAATTCCGTCCAGGTGTGATGCAAAGATTGGGACTCGACTATCAGATCTTATCTGAAATTAATCCGCGCTTGATCTATTGTTCCATTACGGGTTATGGGCAAACAGGGGGGTATCAAAATAAAGCAGGACACGATATCAACTATGTAGCTTTGTCAGGGATCGCGGGACATAGCGGACGACAGCACAGTGGGCCACCACCAATGGGGATTCAAATTGCGGATATTGCAGGCGGCTCTTTACATAGCGTGATTGGAATTTTAGCCGCAGTAATTGAAAGACAGCGGAGTGGTTTGGGGCAGTATATTGATATTTCTATGACCGACTGTGTGGTGGGGCTCAGTAGCATGGCCGCAGCTGCGAGCTTAGCAGGGCAGGAAAAACAAGGACCCGAGCAAAGCTATCTCAATGGTGCGACTTTTTATGACTATTATGAAACGCAAGATGGGCGTTATTTATCGATTGGGAGTTTAGAGCCACAGTTTTTATATGGGTTGGCACAAATTTTAGAATTGCCGATTGTGGCTGAAAAAGGAGCTTCATTGGCAACCGAAGACCGTCAGGTGGTGAAACAAGCAATAAAAGACAAAATTAAAACCCAAGATTTTGCCACGTGGAACGCAATTTTTCAGCAGCAAGATGTCTGCGTTGAGCCTGTATTAAAGTTGGATGAAGCACTCGATTCGCAGTTAGCAAAAGATCGTGCATGGGTGGTTTCTGTACCTTTACAAGAGGGGAGTACAAAAAGCGAACAACAATTAGCTTGTCCAATTAAGTTTTCACGTTCAAAAATAAGATATGAATTTATAGGCAAACCGCTCGGTTTTGATTCTTTATAAATATCATATAGCGATAATTTGAATAGATTTAAAACAAAAAAACGTCATAAAATGGGTTTTTATACAAATAAAGCGTATCATATCGATTAGTTGTAATTTTGTAAGAAAGGTCACCAATTATGAATAAATGTAAAAGAAGTTGGTGTTTTAACCTCAGTCTCTTAGCGCTCAGTTGCTGCTTTCAAAGTGTGTATGCTGCAAATGCCTTTGAGGCAGAAAGCCCTTGGATGCTGGGTGACTGGAATGGTCAGCGCAGCGCATTGCAGCAAAAAGGCTACGACTTTAGCTTTGGTTATACGGGTGAAATGGCAACGTTGCTCGATGCCTCGCATTCTTCAAGTCATGGTACCGAATATGCAGACCAGTTTGCATTTGGTACGCACTTCGATTTAGACAAGATTTTGGGTTGGCAGGATACTGAGGCTCAAATCACCATTACCGAACGCAATGGGCGTTCACTTTCTCAAACATCCGATGCTTTAGATGG
Organism: Acinetobacter sp. Gutcm_16; assembly: GCF_028649355.1. Taxonomy (NCBI): domain Bacteria; kingdom Pseudomonadati; phylum Pseudomonadota; class Gammaproteobacteria; order Moraxellales; family Moraxellaceae; genus Acinetobacter; species Acinetobacter sp. Gutcm_16. Next base: position 28,672 of record NZ_JAQSUV010000016.1, read on the forward strand.
ACATTTAAGTTCCACTCAAGAAGTGTGGGGACGTGGACAGACGTGGCGTTTAACGGATTTGTGGATTAAGAAAAAGTTCATGGATCAAAAGTTAGACATCAAAGTTGGTCGTTTTGGTGAAGGTGAAGACTTCAACAGTTTCGACTGTGATTTCCAAAACCTTGCGCTCTGTGGCTCTCAAGTTGGTAACTGGGTCGGTGATCAGTGGTACAACTGGCCTGTCAGCCAGTGGGCTGCGCGAGTCAAATATAACCTTCGGCCAGACCTGTATGCACAAGTCGGGGTGTATGAATATAACCCTGAAAACTTAGAACGTGGCAAAGGCTGGAACTTAAGTACCGATGGTTCGCAGGGGGCCATTATTCCTGCTGAAGTGGTGTGGCAACCTGCTGTAGGTGTAAATAAGTTACCTGGCGAATATCGTGCGGGTTATTACTACAGTTCGGCAGATGCCGCAGACATTCAAAACCCACAGCAAACCTCACATAAACAAGGCGGCTGGGTCGTTGCCAAGCAGCAACTCACAGCACATCACGGTGATGCCGCGCGCGGTTTAACAGGCTTTGTGAATCTCACACTACATGATTCAGATACCAATACGGTTCGCGACATGCAGAATATTGGTTTGGTCTATAAAGGCGCTTTTGATGCTCGCCCTCAAGATGAAATCGCGATTGGCTTAGCCCGTATTAATATCAATGATGATGTCAATGACGCGAATATTGTCAATAACAGCGTCGACGCCCGTGGCCTACAAAGTGAAGAATATGATGCCGAGATTTACTACGGTATTCATGCAGCTAATTGGTTAACCATTCGTCCCAATATCCAATATATCCGCCATGTAGGCGCGTATAAAAATGGTGAAAATGCATGGGTCGGCGGAATTAAATTCCAGACCGCATTTTAGTTTCTAGATCGATAAGTATTTGTCCAGCAAGGTTGATAAATACTTTTAACGGTTGTTCAAAGCATAAAACTGTTCGAAATAAGTCGTTTGGACAGATACTTAAAATCTAAAAACTGTCTAGGTGCTCATATCGATATTAAAACGATATGAGCTTTTAACAGAATCTAAGAAAAAGGTGGTCAATATGAGTACTCCGTCTTCAGGTTCAGGGCTTAAAACTTTTACAGCTGTGATTGCTGTAATCTTTGGTTTAGTCCTGCTGATAGGAGGGATTTATCTTGCAGTGCTTGGTGGGTCTTGGTACTACATCATTGCAGGTTTACTCTTCATCGCGACTGCAGTTCTACTGCAAAAATTAAAAAGTACGGCATTAATCGTTTATGCGTTGTTGGTCTTGGGTACAGTGGTTTGGGGCTTATGGGAAGTGGGTTCAGACTTCTTTGCCTTGGCACCACGTTTAGATATCCTTGGTTTATTTGGCTTGTGGCTACTCATTCCAGCGGTCACACGTGGCTTTGACAACGCTAAAAGTGCAAAACTGGTTTTAACAGGTTCACTGGCAATTACTATTGCAGTGATGATTTATGCTGTATTTAATGACCCTCAAGAAATTCGAGGTGAACTGAGCAGTAAGCAACCTGCAACCGCGCAGTCCATTCCGGGTGTTGCTGATGGCGACTGGCCTGCATATGGCCGTACTCAATCTGGCTTGCGCTATTCTCCTTTAACGCAAATTAATTCTGAGAATGTTAAGGATTTAAAAGTCGCTTGGACCTATAACACAGGCGACTTTAAAACAGAAAATGACTCTGGTGAAACCACCAATCAGGTCACCCCAATTAAAGTTGGGGACAATATGTATATCTGTACCACGCACCAAAAACTGGTTGCACTTGACCCAGCTACAGGTAAGGCGAAATGGACTTTTGATCCGAAACTCAAAGCGGACAATACTTTCCAACATTTAACCTGTCGTGGCGTGTCTTATTATGATGCGAACAATACGGCTGGTTTTGAAACCAGTTTGGCTTCAAAAAAATCAACATCGACTGAATGTCCAAAAAAAGTGATTTTACCTGTCAATGATGGCCGTTTGGTTGCTATCAATGCTGATACTGGTGAGCGTTGTACTGACTTTGGTAAAAATGGTGAAGTTGACTTACAAAAAGATATGCCGTTCCCTTATCCGGGTGGTTATATCCCAACTTCTCCACCTGTGGTCACAGGCACGACGATTATTATTGCGGGTTCAACCACAGATAACTATTCAACTGAAGAACCTTCAGGTGTGATTCGTGGTTATGATGTGAATACCGGCGCATTGTTGTGGGTCTTTGACACAGGTGCAGAAGATCCGAACGCGATTCCAGCTCCAGGTCAAAAGTATGTTCAAAACTCACCGAATGCATGGGCACCATTAGCCTATGATGCAGCCTTGGATATGGTTTACATTCCAACGGGTGTGGGTACGCCAGATATTTGGGGCGGTAACCGTACTGAGTTGCATGAGCGTTATGCTAACTCAATGCTGGCACTGAATGCTTCAACAGGTAAGTTGGTGTGGAACTTCCAAACCACGCATCATGATTTGTGGGATATGGATGTACCATCACAGCCGACATTGACGGATATTAAAGATAAGTCAGGCAAAATGGTTCCTGCCATTTACGTATTAACGAAAACAGGTAATGCCTTTGTTCTAGACCGTCGTACTGGTGCAGCCATTGTTCCAATTACGGAAAAACCTGTACCACAAACAGTGAAACGTGGGCCGCAAACCAAAGGTGAGCGTTACTCTGCGACACAACCTTTCTCAGACTTTGACCTTGCGCCAAAAGAGAAATTGACGGATAAGCAAATGTGGGGCGCAACCATGTTTGACCAGTTGATGTGCCGTGTGTCTTTCCACAAACTGAATTATGACGGTATTTATACCCCACCTTCAGAAAATGGAACTTTGGTTTTCCCAGGCAACTTGGGTGTATTTGAATGGGGCGGTATGTCCGTTAACCCTGATCGTCAAATTGCGGTGATGAACCCAATCGGTTTACCGTTTGTGTCTAAGCTTATTCCAGCCGATCCAAACCGTCCGAAAACAGCCAAAGGTGCAGGCACCGAAGCGGGTGTACAACCGATGTATGGCGTGCCTTACGGTGTAGAGATCAGTGCGTTCTTGTCTCCATTTGGTTTGCCATGTAAACAACCTGCTTGGGGCTTTGTGGCGGGTGTGGATTTAAATACTCATGAAGTTGCATGGAAACGTCGTATTGGTACGATCCGTGACAGCTTACCGGGAATTCAATTACCACCATTTAAAATGGGGGTGCCTATGCTTGGTGGTTCAATCTCAACTGCGGGTAATGTGATGTTTGTCGGTGGTACGCAGGATAATTATATCCGTGCCATCAACGTGACCAATGGTGATGAACTTTGGAAAGGTCGTCTACCAGCGGGCGGTCAAGCAACACCAATGACCTATGAAGCCAATGGCAAACAGTATGTGGTCATTATGGCGGGTGGTCATGGTTCATTTGGTACCAAGATGGGAGATGCTTTGGTGGCATATGCCTTACCCGATGCAAAATAATCTTTTGTAGTCATTTAAACTTTCAAATAGCCTGATTCGTCAGGCTATTTTTATGTCCAATTGGCTTAAAAGGGCAAAGTAACGACGAGAAAAGAATAGAAAAATTGAGATCTGCCCAGATAAGCCAAGTTTAAAATTTATGCGGTAGCAATGGATGGGTTTGTGTGTATGTGATCGGCTGAACGGAGTTAGCTGAATAATGTATAAGTATCTAATAAAAAATACTTTAATCAGAAAAAACCTTTAGGATTAGGGACAAACAGTACATCTACTTATCCTTATCAATAAAACAGCTATGAAATATGTAAAAAACGCATTTTGTTGATAGTTTAAATCTCGTTATGCTGTCAGCCGTTATAATGAAACTACTAGCTGTACGCCATGTATTTATATACTGATTTCGATCAGCAACTGATCAATGAACGTGTTGCACAGTTCCGTGACCAAACGGAACGTTATTTAGCTGGAAAACTCACTGAAGATGAGTACCGCCCATTACGTCTTCAAAACGGCCTCTATGTACAACGCTATGCGCCAATGTTACGTATTGCTGTGCCTTATGGCTTAATGAACTCAACGCAATTGCGCAAAGTTGCAGAACTTGCAACTGAGTTTGACCGTGGTTATGCACACGTTTCAACGCGTCAGAATATTCAGTTTAACTGGCCTGCGCTAGAAAATGTTCCAGACATGCTTCAAGAGCTAGCTTCTGTACAAATGCATGCAATCCAAACTTCGGGTAACTGTATTCGTAACACCACCACAGACCAATATGCAGGTGTAGTTGCTGGTGAAGTGGCTGACCCACGTCCAACGTGTGAATTGATCCGTCAATGGTCAACCTTCCACCCAGAGTTTGCCTTCTTGCCACGTAAGTTCAAGATTGCTGTATCAGCACTTGAAGAAACCGATCGTGCAGCGACCTCATTCCATGATATTGGGGTGTATATCGTTAAAAATGCAGCAGGTGAGATCGGCTATAAAATTAAAGTCGGTGGCGGCTTAGGTCGTACTCCTGTGATTGGTAGTTTCATTCGTGACTTCTTGCCACGTGAAGACCTGATTGCTTACTTAGAAGCCGTACTGCGTGTTTATAACTTACATGGTCGCCGTGATAACAAATACAAAGCACGTATTAAGATTTTGGTGAAAGCGTTGACGCCTCAAGTTTTTGCTGAAAAAGTCGAAGCTGAGTTTGCGCACACCATTAAAACTTTAAAAATTCAGCCTGAAATTTTGCAGAAATTAGACGAAGAATTTATACCGTTTGATTATCAAGATTATGCAGATGAAGATTTTTCTGAACAGTTTGCTGCGCATCCAAAATTCAAACAGTGGTTCAATATCAACACCAATGCTCACAAAGTGAAGGGCTACCGTATTGTAACGATTTCGTTGAAACGTACGGGTATTGCACCGGGTGACGTGACCACTGAAGAGATGAATTTGATTGCAGACCTTGCAGACAAATACACCTTTGGTGAATTGCGGACCACGCATGAGCAAAATATTTCTTTGGTAGATGTGCCTCAGAAAGATTTGTTTGAACTGTGGACTATTCTTGAGAAGAACAATCTAGCGCGTGCGCACATTGGTTTCTTAACCGACATTATTTGCTGCCCGGGCGGTGACTTCTGTTCACTGGCAAATGCGAAATCGATTCCTATTTCAGAAGCGATTTCACGCCGTTTTGATGACTTAGATACCATTTATAACCTTGGCAAACTGGATCTGAATATTTCAGGTTGTATGAATGCATGTGGTCATCACCATGTGGGCAACATTGGTATTTTAGGTGTAGACAAAAAAGGCGCTGAATTCTACCAAATCACTTTGGGTGGTAATGCCGATCATGATGCTTCAATTGGTGACATTTTAGGTCCTTCATTTGCAGCTGAAGTTGTGCCAGACATTGTTGAAGAAATTTTAAATACTTATCTTGACCTTCGTGCTGAGGGTGAAGAATTCATCGACACTTATCGCCGTGTAGGCATTCAACCCTTTAAGGAGCGTGCATATGCTTAATCTAGCACTACAAGTCCTCTCTAAAGATGGCTCGATTGCAGACAATACTTATCAAGTGATTGGTGAAGAGGGTGTTTTACCGCAAGGTGATGTGGTTTTAACGGTTGAGCAGTTAGATCAATTGGCTCAAGTTTCAGGTAAAAAAGCACTCCTTGTTACAGTCGATGCTTCTCCTGAAACGCATGAGTTCCCTTTAGATCAGCTAGATGCCATCTTTATTGATTTTGCGGGCTTTAACGATGGTCGTGGCTATTCATTTGCAGCGCTATTACGCCGTCAAGGTTTCCAAGGCGAACTACGCGCAACGGGTGATGTGTTTAAAGATGTCTTGAACTACATGAAACGTTCAGGCTTTGATACCTTTGTTGTTAAAGAAGGTAAAGACATTCTTGAAGCTGCTGCGGGTTTAAATGATTTTAGAAATCCATATCAAGCATCAACAGCCGTTGCACAAGCCAGTTATCAAACGGGCGCTTAAATTTTCAAGTGAATAAAAAGCTGGACTTTGGTCCAGCTTTTTTGTATTTATACGCAGCATTTTTGATGAACAAATTGAAGAAAAAGAAGCAGGTAAAATGGACATGATGGCACTTTTTGCAAAAATTAATCCCGGTGTCATTTGGTTACTTATTGCTATTGCTACAGATGTGCTTTCGACTTTTTATTCCGCAAAAGGTAATGGCTTGGTCAATAAATTGGATCAAAGTATTGCACTGGTGCTTTACATGATTTCTTTTGCGTGTGCCGCCTATGCCTTAAAATTTATGCAAGCGGGAATTTTATATGTGCTGTGGTCTGGCATTGGTGTCATTGCCACAGCACTTCTTGCTAAAGCATTTTTAGGGCAGAACATCGATTTGGCTGGATGGCTCGGTATCGGTTTTATTACCTTGGGGCTCACTATTATTGCGCAATTCTCAAATATTGATGTTTAAAAAGAAGATGCATTTTATCCTTCTTCTAATTGGCAATTCACCATCCACTTCACTCCAAATTGATCGGTAAATGCACCATAGAGTGCGCCCCAAAATGTTTTCTCTAGAGGCATCTCTATTTTTCCATTGGCTGAAAGTGCATCAAATAAGCGTTTTGCATCGGCTTGTTCATGGGCATCTAAGTTAATGGAAATATAGTGGTTGTTGCCTACAGTAAAAACAGTATTGGTTTGGGCACAAAACTGATCATTGGTATCCGAAGCCATCAGAATCGTGCTGGCATTGATGGGAAGCGAAACATGCATGATTTTTTGTTGGTCAGCGTCGGAAAGGGTAACTGAACTTTCATCTGAAGGTAAGTCTCCATAACGCATGAACGTTGCAAACTCTCCACCAAAGACAGACTTGTAAAAATTAAAAGCGGCTTCAGTTTGACCATCAAAGTTGAGGTAGTGATTCAGTTGCATTGTCTTATCCTTGTTGTTTTTTTCGTCGTTATTTTAACAAGTCGTTAAGATCGACCCTAATACAATCTTGTAATAAAAAATCCCTCGCAGTCGAGGGATTTTCATAAATGTCGCTTTTATATCAGCTAATCAGCCAGTCTTTCATTGTATAAAATATGTCAATAAAAGAAAGTTGCTTGAATCTTAAAGTAATTCAATCGCTACAGCAGTTGCTTCACCACCACCGATGCAGAGTGCTGCAATCCCTTTTTTACCACCTGTGCGTTTAAGCGCATGAATCAAAGTCAGGATAATACGTGAACCGGTTGAACCGACAGGGTGACCCAATGCGCAAGCTCCACCATTGATGTTTACTTTTGCAGGATCAAGTTTGAAGTCATCGATTGGACACATGGTCACCATCGCAAAAGCTTCATTGATTTCCCAAAGATCTACGTCTTGTGCATTCCAACCTGTTTTCTTAAGCACTTTTTCAATTGCACCGACTGGTGCAATGGTGAACTCTGATGGATGCTGTGAATTCGATGCATAAGCCACAATTTTCGCTAATGGTGCTAAACCTTTGTTTGATGCATTTTCTGCTGACGTTAAAACTAGTGCGGATGCACCATCCGAGATTGAGCTTGCATTTGCTGCAGTGATGGTGCCATCTTTAGCAAAGGCAGGGCGAAGGCTTGGAATTTTTGCAATATTGGCATTGAACGGTTGTTCATCTTTATCAACGACAACATCACCTTTGCGAGATGAAACTGTCACAGGCACGATTTCATCGGCAAAGTAACTTTCGTTGACCGCTGTTTGTGCACGCTCTAAAGAGCGAATCGCGAAGGCATCCATTTGCTCACGCGTATAGCCACGAGTATTGGCCATATCTTGTGCGAAAGAACCCATCAATCGACCTGTTTCAGCATCTTCTAAACCGTCAAGGAACATGTGGTCTTTAACATCACCATGCCCCATACGGTAGCCTGCACGCGCTTTGGTTAAAATATAAGGAGCATTGGTCATCGACTCCATGCCACCTGCAACCACGATATTTGCCGAACCTGCTTTGATCATATCCGCAGCTTGCATTACTGCTTTCATGCCAGAACCACAGAGTTTATTGATGGTCACGGCCCCTGTTGAATCAGGTAAGCCTGCTTGGCGCATAGCTTGACGTGCTGGGCCTTGCTTTAAACCCGCAGGTAGAACACAGCCCATGATTACTTCTTCTACATCGTTTGCGTGTAGGCCAGCACGAGCAATCGCTTCTTTAATTGTCACTGCACCGAGTTCTGGAGCGGTTACACTGGCTAAACTGCCTTGAAAACCGCCCATTGCCGTACGAGCACCATTCACAATTACGATGTCTGTCATTTTTTTCTCCGAATCACTTATACGTTTTGTTGGAAACTTAAGCAGTATATGCAAATTTACTCGAGAGAAAAGCTGAAAACGTGATTATGGACTCATGGGTCTAGTTACAGGCATCGAGGGGTTCAGTCCGGGTCTGCCCCATTTTGCTCATGACTAATTTAAAGTGATCCTGACTTTGCATAGAGCAATAATAGAAAGTTCCATTTGAGCCAAGGGGGAGGCCATTTTCAGCTTTAAAGCTTAAAGATGGAAGACTGAGTGTGCCACGCCAATCAAGATTGCCATACTTGAGCTGCTGTTGTTCTGTCCGAATAATCGTTTCACTGGTATCTACTCGTCGGTTTTTATTATTATCGATAAATACAATAAAGCCCATGTTCCACTGATGATTTTGGCATTGAACGAGGTCTTGACTTGGGCAAATCGTGATATTTTGTCGTTGTAAGTTGGCCATGTTTTTGGCTGCATGAATATTATTTCTTAGTGTATTCAGTGTCTTGGTTCGCTCTTGTGCTGCCATATACTGATGAAAATGAGGAAGAGCTACTGTACAAATGATCAGAATAATGCTAATAGTGATCATAAGTTCAAATAAAGTGAACCCTTTTTTATTGATAAAAAACATATGGTTATCCAGTTTTATTGTTATGGCGCTATTTTTTTATTTATTAAAGCTTTGTTTATCAAACAAATTTTATACATAATTAGTAGTACTCAACTTGTTTAAAAAGCTGTTAAAATGTAAGACAAGTGAAAATAAGCTATTCGCAAGTAAAAATTGAGTAAAAAATTACCGAATTACAACGGAAATTGTAAGTAATTTTGTCAATAATTTACTTGATTAAAGTTATCAAGCACTTGGAAAAAAAATAAAGTGTTTGTATGATTCATTGCGAATAGCTTAAAAATAAAACTGGGGTATAAAAAAGCCTATCTCAGAATGGTTAAATAAGCTTAAGCTTGAAAAACAATTGTTATCTCTGGAGGATAAATCCATGAAAATGAGTCGTATTGCATTAGCAATGCTCGTAGCTGCTCCTTTAGCTGCTGCAAACGCGGGCGTAACTGTTACTCCATTAATGCTTGGTTACACTTTCCAAGACAGTAAACACAACAATGGTGGTGATCATTTAACAAATGGTCCTGAGCTACAAGACGATTTATTCGTTGGTGCAGCACTTGGCGTTGAATTGACTCCTTGGTTAGGTTTTGAAGCTGAATATAACCAAGTTAAGGGTGATATTGATTCGGCTGTTGCTAACTCAGAATACAAACAAACTCAAATCAACGGTAACTTCTACGCTACTTCTGATTTGATTACTAAAAACTACGACAGCAAAATTAAGCCATACGTACTATTAGGTGCTGGTCATTACAAATATGACTTAGGTGATATTGGTCTTAAAGATGACGAAGGCACTCTAGGTAATGCTGGTTTCGGTGCTTTCTGGCGCTTGAACGATGCTTTATCTCTACGTACTGAAGCTCGTGCTACTTACAACATCGATGAAGATTTCTGGAACTACACAGCGCTTGCTGGTCTTAACGTAGTTCTTGGTGGTCACTTGAAACCGGCTGCTCCAGTAGTAGAAGTTGCGCCAGTTGAGCCAGTTGCTCCAGTTGAACCACAAGAGTTAACTGAAGACCTTAACATGGAACTTCGTGTGTTCTTTGATACAAACAAATCAAACATCAAAGACCAATACAAGCCAGAAATCGCTAAAGTTGCTGAGAAGTTAGTTGAATATCCAAACGCTACTGCTCGCATCGAAGGTCACACAGACAACACTGGTCCACGTGCATTGAACGAACGTTTATCTTTAGCTCGTGCTAACTCTGTTAAATCGTCTCTAGTAAACGAATACAACGTTGATCCAGCTCGTTTGTCTACTCAAGGTTTCGCTTGGGACCAACCGATTGCTGACAACAACACTAAAGAAGGCCGTGCTATGAACCGTCGTGTATTCGCGACAATTTCTGGCAGCCGTACAGTTCAAGCTCAATAATCTGAGTTTTAACTAAAAAACGACTCTTCGGAGTCGTTTTTTTATGCCGTTAGATAATGAAATTTATGTTAACTCGTGTTGATGAAAATAAGGTTGAACCAGTGCAAAAACCGTTGAGACTTACGGTGTTCATGGTTATTACATATAGGATATTGTTAGAAGTATTTAATTTTAGAAGATAAATCTAAGAAGAATGAACAGGGGATTTCTATTTGCTCATGCTTCACAGCATCGATAATAGCTTTAGAATGAATGGGTATTTCTAGTTGTCTAGCTCTGTAAGGCTTTTTTGCCAAAGAAATATTATTTATAGTTTGATATTTAGTGTCTATAAGTTGATAGAGGTCGGGACTCAATAAGCTGTCTTATTAAGATTTACATTAGTTATTAATTCGTTATATTTGGGTAAAAAAATAAATAATGAAATGGAGATAATAAAAAACAGCCCGAAGGCTGTTTTTTATTATGAAAGAATTTTATTCGCGATCAGGATTCATTGGACTGACATCCATTTCTTGGTAAGAAACCAGTTTGGTTTTGTATTTCCATTTATAGCCTAGCCAAATCGCCAAGAATAAGAAAATACCAATATAGGTCGATAAAACAGAGAGCCATTCGCCATCAAGTACCGCTTGGTAGTTTTGACCTAAAACAACAATGGCGCACAGGATAAAGGCAAACCAAGGGGCAAAGGGGAAGAATTTTGCACGATAAGCTAAGTCTTCAACCTTATGCCCTTGGGCAACATATCCTTTACGGAAACGATAGTGTGAAACAGCAATCCCTAACCAAACAATAAAGCCACACATACCCGACATGTTGAGCAGCCAATTAAAGACCTGTTCTTCGCCAATGAAAGTAGTTAAGAAGCAAAGTGCAGCAATTGCAGTTGTCGCATAAAGTGCATTCATGGGTACGCCGCGTGGGTCTAATTTGGCAAACAGTTTAGGTGCACTGCCATTTTGGGCCATATTGAACAGCATACGCGTCGATGAATACATCCCTGAATTACCTGCCGATAGAATCGCGGTTAAAATCACGGCATTCATAACACTGGCAGCAAAGGCAAAACCAGCTTTTTCATAGAGTAAGGTAAATGGAGAGAGTGCAATATTCTCCGATGAAGCCGCTTGTAACAAAAGTGGATCATCATATGAAATGAGTGTACCGATAATGAAAATACACACCACATAAAACAGTAGGATGCGCCAAAAAATCTGTTTGATGGCAATCGGGATCGTCTTTTGTGGATCCTTCGATTCACCTGCAGCAACACCGACCATTTCGGTACCTTGGAACGAGAACCCTGCAATCATAGCGACACCAATCAGTGCAGATAAGCCACCAACGAAGGGTGCTTCACCTTTGGTCCAGTTGGCAAAAGTTGCGACACCAGGCGTCATCATGATTTTACCAATCATGAAAATACCAATGATGATAAACACAATGATGGCAAGGACTTTAACCAAGGAGAAGAAGAACTCACTTTCACCAAAGCCTTTGACTGTCAGTGCATTGATCCCAAATACAACAGCTAAGAAGAGAGCACTCCAGTAGAAACCGGGCAGGTCGGGAAACCAGAATTTCATAATGAATTGGACTGCAACCAATTCAAATGCAACCGTAATGGCCCAGTTATACCAATAGTTCCAGCCAAGGGCGAAACCAAAACCACCTTCAACATACTTGGTGCCATAGGTGAAAAATGCACCGGATGTTGGGTTATGTGTTGCCAACTCACCCAGGCTGGTCATGAGAAAGTAAATCATCACACCAATTAAGCAGTAGGCCAATAACGCCCCGCCAGGGCCAGCATTCGCAATGGTTGCACCTGAGGCAAGGAATAAACCTGTACCAATTGAACCACCAATGGCGATCATATTCAGATGGCGAGCTCCAAGCTTCCGCTTGAGTTGAGCTGGTTGAGTCATTTCGCTCATCATTGTTCCTTAAGATTTCTTTTGTGTGCTGGCAAACAGCACTTTAAAGCCTTGTTGATCGGCTTTGGTTGTACATTGGCCAAAACTTTGCTCAATGAGTAATGGATAATTCAGAAAGCGGTTGGCAACAATCCACAACTCGCCATCCGATTTAAGATGGCGACGGGATGTTTTGCATAAATTTTCGCTGGCATTGTAATCTGTATGAATGCCTTGATGGAATGGGGGGTTACTGACGATTGCGTGTAAAAACAGAGGAGCATCCTCAATTCCGTGTACCGCTTTAATCTCAAGTTGTTCTGGTAAAAGGTTATTTTTCTCAAAAGTCATTTTTGTTGAAGCTAATGCAAAGGCATCGACATCGAGTGCAAAAATGCGATTTTTCGGATTTAACTTGGCTAAATAAGCACTGATCACGCCTGCACCACAGCCAAAGTCTGCAATTTTTCCAGAAGTGACCTGTGAAAGATGAGGCAATAACACGGCTGTACCCACGTCCAGACGATTTTGACTAAATACACCCGGTAATGCGCAAATCTGTAATTCACCTTTCGGGGTTGGTACAGTGTAGTGTTGTGCCCAATCGGCCAAAGGTTTTGCCGTTACGGTTTTTTCGGTGACCAGTTGCCACATTTGACAATGTCGAGCACTGTCTAATTTGAGGGTTTTACCAAAAGGTTGTAGCTGTTTAGACGCGCGTTCTACACCACCTTTCTTTTCACCAACTAAAAAGATCGATGCGCCTACGGCCAAACGACTGACCAGTTGGTGTAGCACATAGTTAAGTAGTTCTTTTGATTTTGGAACAAAAACAATGGCTTGATCAAAAGCGGCATCAGGCAAATCTGTACCAAAATGCACATCACTTTGTTGGTTTTGGAAATATTGTAATTCGTTAAAATTCCATGTCCAAAAATGTGGTTCTACAGTACCAATTAGCTGTGTGTTTAATTCGTCACACGGTGCATTGACCAGTAAAACTGAACCAGAGAGAAATTCTTGCTGGCGAAGAACAACTTCACTTCGTGGATCCATTTTATATACTCCATTGTAAAAACGATGCCCAGACAGTGCTGGGCAAAGTGCATACTGAAATGAACAATTATTTCTTCGTTTCAGGAAGAATAATATTTAATAACAAGGCTGCAATACCACCTGTCGCAACACCTGAGCTAAAGATATTACGGAATAATTCTGGTAAATGTTCCAAAATTTGTGGAACTTGTGCAACACCTAAACCGAGTGCCAATGAAATGGCAATAATCAGTAGTGCGCGGCGGTCAAGATGAATACCTGACAGAATGTTAATTCCAGAAGCTGCTACAGCACCGAACATCACCATTACAGCGCCGCCTAAAACAGCTTGAGGTACCGCCTGAATCACACCTGCAACAGCAGGGAGTAAACCCAAAATCACCAATAACGCAGCAATCCAGATGCCGACATAACGGCTCGCAACGCCAGTAAGCTGAATCACGCCATTATTTTGTGCAAAGACCGAACTAGGAAAGGTATTGAAAATACCAGCAAGGAAAGAGTTTGCACCATTCACCAAGACACCGCCTTTAATACGCTCCATCCATGTTGCACCATCGACAGGTTGGTTAGAGAGTTTAGAGGTTGCTGTAATATCACCAATTGCTTCTAAAGACGTCACTAAATAGATGAAGGCCATTGGAATAAACAAGCTCCAAGAGAAGCTTAGTCCAAAATGCATTGGCGTCGGAACTTGTACTAAAGGCGCATCTTTTAAACCTGAAAAATCCAGATGCCCCATAAAGCCTGCAAGAGTGTACCCTGCAATTAAGGCAATTAAGATAGCAGAACTTTTTACCCATGTAATACGGATGCGATTCAGCAAGATAATTAAGCCTAAAACCGTACACGACATGATTAGGTTGTCTGCATTGGCAAAGGTATTGTTTGACATGGCTTGATAGCCACCACCCATGCTGATCAGACCTTCTTTAATGAGGGTCAAACCAATCAATAACACCACAATGCCTGTTACCAATGGGGTAATTAACATTTTCACCCAAGGCAGAATACGTGACACGCCCATTTCAATAAATGAACCTGCGATTACCACACCAAAAATTGCAGCCATGACGGATTCTACTGGAGTACCTGCAGCAACCATGGCAGAGCCGATTCCAATAATCGGGCCGATAAAGTTAAAACTGGTGCCCTGAACAATTAATAAGCCTGCACCAAAAGGTCCAACTTTTTTACATTGTAAGAAGGTTGCAATCCCTGAAATGACCAAAGACATGGATAAAATCATGTTGGTGTCCTCTTTCGACACACCAAGCGCTAGACAGATGAGTAAGCCCGGAGTAACAATTGGGACAATAATTGCAAGGAGATGTTGAAAGGCAGCAAGAAAAGCAATGATTGGGCGAGGGCGGTCGTTTAAACCATAGACCAAATCGAGTTGATCTGTTTGATTGGGAGAGAGATTTTGATCAGACATATGTCAAAGGGTGTTAGCAAGGTGGCGCTATTCTAATCGCTTTACACAGCTTTACAAAATTAATTACACACCACTTATCAAAAAAAATGAGTCTGTCAATAAACTGTCACTACTAAATTCTATTATTTTTCTGTATAATTTGCCCTCAAACTTTAGGCGTATCGAATTTACATGTCAGATATCAAAACTCTCCGCAACATTGCCATCATTGCGCACGTTGACCACGGTAAAACCACTCTAGTAGACAAACTTTTACAGCAATCAGGTGCACTTGGCGATCGTGCAGGCGAGATTGAGCGTGTCATGGATTCAGGCGCGATTGAAAGTGAACGTGGTATTACCATTCTTGCAAAAAACACTGCAATCAAATGGTTAGATGCACGTACCAATACAGAATACCGTATTAACATCGTCGACACCCCAGGACACGCGGACTTCGGTGGTGAAGTTGAACGTGTAATGTCGATGGTTGACTGTGTACTTCTACTTGTTGACTCTCAAGAAGGCCCAATGCCACAAACTCGTTTCGTAACGCAAAAAGCGTTCGCACGTGGTTTGAAGCCAATCGTAATTATCAACAAAGTCGACAAGCCAAGCGCGCGTCCAGATTGGGTTATTGATCAAGTGTTTGATTTGTTTGATAACTTAGGTGGTTCTGACGAGCAGTTAGACTTCCCAGTTGTTTACGCTTCAGGTCTTCGTGGTGTTGCTGGTCCATCTCCAGAAGAACTTGCTGAAGATATGACTCCATTGTTCCAAACCATCGTAGACATTGTTGAGCCACCAGCAGTTGATGTTGATGGTCCATTCCAAATGCAGATTTCTTCACTTGACTATAACAGCTTCGTAGGTGTTATCGGTGTTGGTCGTATTCAACGTGGTTCTGTAAAATTAAACACACCAGTAACTGTGATTGATAAAGACGGTAAGACACGTAACGGTCGTATCTTAAAAATCATGGGTTACCATGGTTTAGAGCGTGTTGATGTTGAATCTGCTCAAGCAGGCGATATCGTGTGTATCACAGGTATTGATGAACTTCATATTTCTGACACCATTTGTGATCCGAAAAATGTTGAAGCTTTACCAGCATTGTCTGTAGATGAACCTACAGTAACCATGACTTTCCAAGTAAACAACTCTCCGTTTGCTGGTAAAGAAGGTAAATTTGTTACTTCACGTAATATCCGTGAACGTTTAGACCGCGAATTAATTCACAACGTTGCGCTTCGTGTTGAAGATACTGATAGTCCTGATAGCTTTAAAGTATCAGGTCGTGGTGAACTTCACCTTTCAGTTCTTATTGAAAACATGCGTCGTGAAGGCTTCGAGATGGGCGTATCTCGCCCACAAGTAATCTTGAAAGAAGTTGATGGCGAAAAGCAAGAGCCATACGAAAACGTAACATTTGACGTTGAAGAACAGCACCAAGGTTCTGTAATGGAACAAATGGGTCATCGTAAAGGCGAAATGACGAATATGGAAGTTGACGGTAAAGGCCGTATCCGTATTGAAGCAACTGTTCCTTCACGTGGCTTAATTGGTTTCCGTTCTGAATTCTTGACCATGACTTCTGGTACAGGAATCATGACTTCAAGCTTCTCACACTACGGTCCAATGAAACAAGGTACTGTTGCGAAACGTCAAAACGGTGTGTTGATTTCTATGGTTCAAGGTACTTGCCTTGGCTATGCATTGTTCACATTGCAAGACCGTGGTCGTCTATTTGCTAAACCTCAGTTAGAAGTTTACGAAGGTATGATCATTGGTATTAACTCTCGTTCAGATGACATGACAGTTAACCCAACTAAAGCAAAACAGTTAACAAACGTACGTGCTTCTGGTACTGATGATGCGTTGACTCTTGTTCCTGCTGTTGAATATACGCTTGAACAAGCGCTTGAATTCATTGAAGATGATGAATTAGTTGAAGTGACACCTAAGTCAATCCGTATCCGTAAACGCTGGTTGACTGAAAATGAACGTAAACGTAACCGTTCTGGTAAATAAGTTTTAAAATGATGTTGCCTCATGCGGGGCAGCGACATTTAAAAATGCCATCAATTAATTGATGGCATTTTTTGTTTAAAATTAGCAAACCAATATATAAAAGCAGATGATTTCCGAGTAAATTACGTGGAAATGAAGCTATAAAATTAATGTATACTTCGTCACATAAATTAAAGTCAAAAAATAACTGGAGATTTAGATGAGTATTGTTCAAGAGTTTCGCGAATTTGCGGTAAAAGGTAACATGGTTGATTTGGCTGTCGGTGTGATCATCGGTGGAGCATTTGGTAAAATTGTCGATTCCTTGGTGAAAGACATCATTATGCCGTTGATCACGGTGGTGACTGGTGGTGGTGTAGACTTCACACAGAAATTCTTTGTTTTGGGGGATAACCCAAATAATTTACAGTCTTTAGATGAGTTGACCAAAGCTGGGGTGAACGTCCTGACTTATGGTAACTTCCTTACGATTTTAATTAATTTCATCATTTTGGCATGGGTGGTGTTCTTAATGGTGAAAATGATCAATCGTATGCGCCGTAAACAAGAAGAAGCAGCGCCAGCACCAGCAGCAACGCCAGAAGATATTGAGTTGCTACGTGAAATTCGTGATGAATTGAAAAAACGTCAGTAATTGAATAGGTAAAAATAAAACGGCACATTATGTGCCGTTTTTTATGTCTGTGTCTTATCCAAAGACTGGTTTTTATACAGTTTTGGTTTTATGATGCGCGCTGATTGAATAGCGGTGGTGATGCCAAATGAACCAATTATTTGTCTATGGGACACTTCGTCCAAATCATGAAAATTCCCATCTTTTAGAGCGCATAGGTGGAACATGGCAAAAAGGCTATGTGCATGGCGTGGTGCATCTTTTGGATTGGGGACCCGACAAAGGCTTATTCGCCATCGTCTTAGACCCACAAGCAGCAGCGGTTGAAGGATATTTTTTTATTAGTGAAAAATTGGCCGAACATTGGGATGCGTTGGATGAATTTGAAGGGATACAGTATCGACGGGTGAGGGTACAAGGGACGCTGGAATCTGGCGAACGCGTTGATGCTTGGACATATGAGATGAAAGAGGCTTAATCAAATACAGCGTTCGTGATGTGCTTAGACGTAAACACATCACACACCACATAGCCTTTTAAAAATCCATACGGAATTTAATTTCTAGTAAATGAAAACCAAATTGGCTTTTGATGGGGCCATGTAGTACTTTTTCAGCTGCACTAAAGACCAATTTATCAATCACAGGCACCAGTTGGCCTTTTTTGACTTCACCCAGTTCACCACCGCGCTTAGCTGAATTACAGGTGGAATATTGCTTGGCAATTTTGGCGAAATCGGCGCCATCGTGGATTTTCTTTTTCAGTTGTTCAGCGAGGTCTTTGTCTTTGACCAAAATATGACGAACAATGGCAGTTTTCATTTGGTTTTTCCTCGAGCTGTGGTTTTGGGCTTAGGTTGCACTTTTTTCAGCGGTTGGCATTCGGGACAAAATACAGAAGCACGCTGTCCTAGTTTGATGTTTTCAAGTGTGGTTTCGCAGTTCACACACATTTCACCTGCTCGACCATAAGCCAATAAGGTTTGTTGAAAGTAACCATTTTCACCCATTGCGTTGGAATAGTCCCGCAGGGTAGAACCACCTAAATCGATGGCCTGCTGCAAAATACGTTTAATCTCGACCACCAATTTTTCAATTTGGCTGGGTGTTAAACTAGACGCCACTTGCGCAGGGTGTATGCCCAAATTAAACAAACTCTCTGTGGCATAGATATTTCCGACACCAACCACCACGTGATTATCCATGATTGCAACTTTTGTGCCGACCTGTTTGTTTTTTAACTTTTGACTTAAATATTCAGCGTTAAAATCAGCACTCAGTGGTTCAGGCCCAAGCGTATCGATTAACTTGGTTTGCGAATATTTATCCAACCATAAAATACAGCCGAAGCGGCGCGGATCATGGTAGCGTAGCTCGACATCTTCAAAACGAATAATCAAATGATCGTGTTTACGCAGCGTTTCACCCACTTCACAAATACGGAAACTCCCTGACATGCCCAAATGCCAAAGCATCGTGTCTTGTTCAAAAATGGCCAAAATGTATTTAGAGCGGCGTTTGAGTTGAATTAAACGCTGTCCCACCAGTTTGTTGAGATCGGCGGGAATTGGCCAACGTAGGCTCGACTGGCGAACTTCAACACTGAGCACTTGTTGATCTAATAACGGCGCTAAACTGGCTTTGGTGGTTTCAACTTCAGGTAATTCTGGCATGGCAACATGAGACGATAAAACTTGAGGCTAATATTGCGGTGTACACGCAAGATTGCAAGTGATTTCAACGAGAGGCTTGCCTTTAGCACATTTGTACGGAGCTAGAGTGCAAGTGTGATCAGGAATCATCCTCTTTAAATAGCATTCTTGAATTGAGTGAAAACTGCTATGAATCACCCAAATCCAATCTTCTATTTATAGCTGTGGAGGATATTGATAACTTTTTTTTGACTTAATGATAAAAATTTTGCTGAGATCTTTGTTTAAAAATTATGTACTTTTCATTAAATTTTTCATTTAAATGAAATGGATTGTTCTTCATTTTAGTTTGGGGCTTAGGTTTATGCGACAGTTTTCTTTCTCTTTATTTGCAACTGCAATGTGTGCCTGGGCGACAGTGAGTCATGCGGAGCAGATGTTGGATGTACATGGTCAGTATTTGTTTGGTGACTGGCAGGGAAAACGAACTGAATTGGCGCAAAAAGGCATTAAGTTTGAAGCTAATGCTTTAACAGATACCAACTATTTGGCGGATGGCGGGCATAATGCAGGTGCAAGCCCAAATACCGCTTCACAGTTTTGGCTAGGTACACAATTTGATTTAGAGAAGCTAGCGGGCTGGGAAGGGGTCACCGTTCGTTTTGTTGCGACTGCCCGTCAAGGACAAAGTACCTCAATTCGCGATTTACAAGATCCTTCTGCACCGCAATTAGCCAATGTACAAGCCACCTATGGCCGTGGAAACCAAGACAGCCGTTTATCTGAGCTTTCGATTGAAAAGCGATTTAAAGAACAAGGGCTCAGTGTCAAAGTTGGGCGACTGGGTTTGGGTTCTGACTTTGATATGATGGCGTGTGATTTTGTCAGTAATGCCTTTTGTGCCGCACAAATGGGAAAATGGCAGGGCAATATCTGGATGAATACGCCGGTTTCACAATGGGGCGGTCGCATTAAGTATCAAGTGGCTCCTGAAGTGGCAACGCAAATTGGGGTGTACGAATTTAATCCAGATAATGGCAATGGCAAAGCAGAGGGACAAGGTTGGAGCCTCGACACAGAGCATGCCGATGGTGTGACTATTCCCGTGGAAGTGATTTGGACACCAAAAGCACTATTCAATGGTTTGGCGGGGAGCTATCGGGTCGGTGGGATTTATAACACCGCAGATGATCCAAATAACCAATATGACGTGGCTTATGGCAAAGGTGTGGTTGGCGAAGACCGGACATTTGCAGGATGGATTGCCATCGAACAGCAACTGACTTCAACGGGTGCAGGGCGCCAAGGCTTGCATAGTTTTGCCAACTTTACATGGCATGATCGCATTACTAATAAAGTAGATAACTCACAACAAGTGGGGCTGAAATACATTGGGGTATTTGAGCAGCATCCGACGGATATTTTAGGTTTGGGGGTGAATCGTGTACATCTGAATGAGCGATTCATTGCGGGGAAAGCACAGTATGATGCGAGCGCGGAATACAATATTGAACTGAACTATAGCTATAACGCTACGCCGTGGTTAATGTTACGTCCCAACATTCAGTATGTGGTCAACTCAGGTTCAAGCCATGTGGTGGATAATGCACTGGTCTTGGGGCTCGGAAGCCGTATTATTTTCTAAATGGATAGCCATAAAAGTGCAAAGGTTTGACAGCAGATTTGCACTTTTAGCGTTGAATGCAAGGCACTTTATTTGTTATAGATCATAGTGAGTACAGGGAGAGCTGTGATGCCATTATTATTTCAACCCATTCAATTTGGGGATCTAAACTTAACAAATAAAATCGTGATTGCACCGATGTGCCAATACTCAGCCAATGATGCGGGTGAGCTGAGCTATTGGCATGAGCAACAATGGGCCAATTATGCATTGTCAGGTGCAGGCTTATGTATTGTTGAAGCGACAGCCGTACAAGCGGTAGGACGGATCAGTTTTGCGGATTTAGGACTGTGGAATGATTTGCAACGTGCGCAAATGAAGGCCTTACTTCAAAAAGTCAAAACACTCTCTCCAATGCCTTTTGCCATTCAACTGGCACATGCGGGACGTAAAGCATCGACCGATCGTCCTTGGTCGGGAAAAGGTCAGATCAAACCGAATGAACCGCATGGTTGGCAAACGGTGTCTGCCAGTGATGTCCCCTTTAAGCCTGAAGAGCATGCACCCCATGCTTTGAGTGTGCCGGAGATGCAAGACATCATTGATGACTTTGCCAGTGCTGCAGTACGTGCAGTAGATGCAGGTTTTGAGCTGATCGAACTACATGCAGCCCATGGTTATTTGTTGCATCAGTTTATGTCACCGCTGTCGAACCGACGGACTGATGAATATGGCGGAAGTTTTGAAAACCGCATTCGATTTACCTTAGAGGTCTTCCAAGCCATTAAACAAGCTGTTCCTGAAAACTATCCCGTGGGTATACGTTTATCTGCGACCGACTGGATGGAGTCGACCGCAACAGAAAGTTGGGATATTGATTCAACAGTGGGGCTATCGAAAGCGTTGGAGCAACTCGGTGCGGCTTATATTCATGTTTCAAGTGGTGGCTTGCATGTGGAGCAAGACATTCAGATTAAGGCCAAATATCAAGTGCCTTTTGCCCACGCAGTGAAACAAGCGGTGAAAATTCCAGTCATTGCGGTGGGCTTGATTACAGAAGCCAAGCAGGCTGAACATATTTTGGAGGCGCAAGAAGCCGATGCAATTGGTCTGGCGCGCGCCATGTTGTATGACCCACGATGGCCGTGGCATGCAGCCGCAGAACTGGGTGGGAAAGTCTCTATCGCACCGCAGTATTTACGGTGTCAGCCACATGGGATCAAAGATTTGTTTTCTGCGTTTTAATCACATATTCGCCCATTGGTCTTTTAAAATATTTCAACTGAGTAAAGGTGTATCCTAGGATGGGTCTTTACTTACATCATCTGGAAAAGGAACAGCTTGAATGATTTTTTCGGTAATTTTTCCAGTTTTTTTCCTGCTCTTTCTCGGTTTTGCCTCTGTCAAAATTCAGTTGCTCGCTAAAGAGCAAATGACTGCAATCAGTGCTTTTGTCATCAAAATTGCGTTACCTGCTTTATTGTTGCACGCCTTAGCTTCAAAAGATTTGCATGAAATTTGGTATCCCGCTTATTTTTATGTTTATGCAGCTGTGACCTTTGGCTTATTTATTACGGCTTTTATTTTAGGTCAAAAGCTATTTAAGAATCACTTTACCCATGCTGCAGTTTTTTCACTGGGTGCATCGATGTCCAATACGGGGTTATTGGGAGCAGCAATTTTGACGCTGCTGATGGGAAGTGAAGCGATGATTTATATTTCATTGGTGGTGATCATTGAAAGTGTATTTCTTGTACCGCTGATGCTCACTCTGGCAGAAATAGGGCGACAAAGACAAGCCAATTTAGCCTCCATTTTAAAAACCACATTTCTTACGCTACTTAAAAATCCACTGTTTTTGTCGGTGATGCTTGGCATGAGTTGTGCGATTTTCGAACTTCAAATTCCACATTTAATCGACCAAGTGTTTGCGATGTTAGGCCAGACCGCTGCACCTTTAGCGCTCTTTATTATTGGTGGGGGAATGGTCGGGCTAACCATTCAATCGTTTAACCTGCAAACGGTTTATCTGGTGGTGTCTAAAAATATTTGTATGCCACTCTTGGTTTATTTAGGGTTGACCTATTTGACTGCATTGGACCCAAAGATGATTTATGCAGGGACCTTGATTGCAGCTTTACCGATGCCCTCTCTATTTGGAATTTTTGGGCAAGTGTATGGCTTAAATGAAAAAGCACTCACTCCACTGATGATTAGCACGCTATTGAGTTTTGTGGTGGTCAGTGTCTTGATTGGTCTTTGGTGGTGAAAAAAATACTCTCCGAGGAGAGTATTTTTTGAAGAAGCGATTTATTTTTTGACTGCTGCTGTTGCAGGGGACTTGGCTTGATTCGCCATCATGGTTTCAACCTGCGCTAATGACTCTTTCGCTTGTGGCACATTTTCTTTAGCTAAAGCGGTAAAAATTTTCTTCGCTTCAGGTAAGTTCTGCGGAATGATATTGCCATTGGCAAACATATTGCCTACGGCCATCAGGGCAGGAATATAGCCTTTTTTGGCTAAGTCTTGAATGCTGTTGAGGCCTTTTTGAATGGGCGCTTCTTGTTTGTTTTTAAAGCCTGTGCTGATGTCGTACAGGGCTTGTGCATGAATGGCTTGATAGTTGCCTTTTTTCACCAAAGGCTCAAGTTTCTTAAGGGCTAACTTTTCAGACTCTGGTTTATTTTCAGAAAATAACAGCACGGCATATTCAACGGTTGCATCATCAAAGCCTAATTTAGATGCGGCTTCAAAGTGTTGTTTGGCTTTGTTAATGTCTTGAGGCAAGCCTAAAGTACCAGTGACATAGTTTTTCGCAAGCACATAATGCGCAACAGGGTAGCCTTTGTTTGCAGCATCTTGATAGAGCTGAATGGCTTTCTTCTCATTCTTCGCTGTGCCTTGGCCGGTCTGAGTCAAATAAGCCAAGTTGTACATGGCCTGTGGGTTGCCAGACTTTGCCAGTTTTTCTAAAGCCTGATACGCCCCCGTCATATTGTTGGCTTTAACCATTTCCTCAATCTTGGCAAATTCGGGGTTGATGGTATCTTGAGTGGTGGCTGCAAGTGCAAGCTGGCTAGTGAGTGCAATTAAGCTTGCAAGTACGATTTTCTTCATGTTTTATAAACCTTTTTCTTACACATAAGTCCATCTATGTGTGTATTTGTTTTGAGTCATTTCACATCATAAGTTGAATTGTGTGAATGTAAATATCTGAATTGTGTCTTGGTCTTACAAATTTCCGTTGATTGTGTTGTTCGGTATATATTTTTCCAATACAAACTGCGTGCTGTAGGGTGGAAAAGACTGAAATGTGTTATTGGTATTTGTAGCTGATGAGCTTCGGGTTTTATTAGGATTCTGGCTTAGATTCTGTTTAAATAGCGCTGAAAATGAGTAGTGAGTTCAGCATGTTTATTAAGTCAATTAAGCGAAATTATTTAAAAGTTTTGGCCGATGAGTCGATTCCAGATGGCGAAAAAATTGATGCCTTATTGATGAAATTGGGTGGTGAGTTTTTAGTGAGCAAAGATGACCGTGTATATATCTTTGAAAAAGATGGTGTGACCGCAAAATTTGATGCTAAACATGCACGAGATTTTTCATTTAAAGACTATCTCTGCAAAGACATGAATAAGCTGTTTCATGATTTTTGATGTTTAATATTCATTGTAAATGAGTGAACTATTAAATAAGGCTCTAAAAGGGTTTAAGTCCTTGTATGAGCCTTTTTTATCCAAGGACTGATGGTTACTATAGCGTTCTAAAGCAATATTTTTTATGTTGTGTTTATAGCCGCAGAACGAGTGTGAATGGATTTACCCACTGCAAAGATACTTTCAGTGCTTGGGTTAAAAGATAATATAAAATAATAATTTGTATATGATGAGTCTATGTGTTTGTTATCAAAAGCATTTGACTATGTCCCCATAATTCTAGTTATATCCTATAAAAAAGAAGCTGTTTTTCATAAGATGAATCGAGACCTATCTAAAATGATAAAAATATTCTCAATTTTATTCATATGTTTAGTTGGTTCAATGGCAGTTTTAGCTGGGCCGCCAAATCTTGTTCCTCATCAAATCAACTTGAAAAATGGGAAGCGTTTTTCTCTAAACCTTCCAGCAAATTACGACATCGTTCCTGCGGCTGAGGGTTTAAAACGTGTTCGTTTTTTTAGCAAAGCACCTGACGGTAGAATGTTTGTAACGGATATGCACGATTTGACCGACAATAATAAAGGCATCGTTTATATTTTGGATGAATGGAATGCTGAAACAGGAAAATTCGGCAAAATTATTCCTTATATGACAGGTTTGAAAAATCCAAATTCAGTCCAGTTTTATACAGACTCTTCTGGGCAAGACTGGTTATATTTGGCTGAAACTTATCAGCTCACCCGACGAAAATTCACCCAAGGTGAAATAAAACCCACGGCTAAAGCTGAAGTTTTAGCGACTTTTCCTGATTATGGTTTAAGTTATAAATATGGTGGCTGGCATTTAACACGAACCATTGCAGTGGGTGGGAACGGGAAAATTTATGTTTCAGTCGGTTCAAGTTGTAATGCTTGTACCGAGAAAGAGAAAGTTAGAGCGACAGTTTTAGAAATGAACCCTGATGGTTCTGAACAAAAGATTTATGCCACAGGTTTACGCAATGCCGTCGGTTTGAAATGGGTGGGTAAATTTTTATTTGTCACCAATCAAGGTGCAGACCATTTGGGTAAAAATAAGCCTGATGAAACTTTTTATGCACTCAAGCGTGATGCAGATTATGGTTGGCCATCTTGTTATTCGTCGAATGGTAAAATTTTAGCAGACTCAAAATTTAAACGTCCAACAGGATGTAAAAATGTACCATCTCCTTATGCCTATTTCCCATCGCATTCATCAGCACTAGGCTTTGACTATTTTGATCATCCAGATACAGATGACAGCATTAAAAATGCTTTTTTAGTGGCGCTGCATGGTTCTACGGATGCTACGATTGGTCATGGTTATAAAATTGTGATTATGCGTAAAGGGAAAAAACTTGAAACCTTTATGGATGGTTTTTTAGTGGGGAATAAGGTGAATGGTCGACCTGCGGATATTTACCGTATAGATGCAAATTCCTTTTATTTTTCTGATGATCGGAGTGGGGTGGTTTATTATGTGAGGAAGAAAGTGTCTTTCTAATTTTTTGAGTTTTCTAAAATATTAGGAGAAAGAGCATGACTGAAGATGCGGATAGTCAGGTGAAATTGAGTGGTATGAGATGTTGATCAATCGTTTTATTAAGCAGTTGTATTGTTATGCTTATTCCATTATTTATGTCAGGCATAAATAAAAATTTATGTTCTCAAATTTTATAGGGCATTTCCCTTCAAAAACACCCTATAAATTATGTATTAATTTAATTGTACTTTTTTGGGGTAATAAATTCTTCGAATTCTTCTTCAGTCTCAAGACCCGCCATTCGCTGTCCTAGTGAATTAAAAACAGTTGGGGTAATTGATATATTCAGTTTTTTAGTCAAATCCATATTTTGATCAATTGGATTGCTGCAATCAGTAGATTGCTGTTTTGGTTTTTTCTCATTAATTAAATACTCTTTCCATACTTTTAAAGGTTCTTTAGAGCACCAGATTTTTTTTGCCGTTGTTAATGCGGTTGGGTGCAGATGAGTTAATGCAAATGGAAAGGTGTAAATAGTCATATTATCCATTTCTTCGAAAGCGCCTTGGAATGCTTGGCAAGCAGGGCAGTCTGGATCTGCAAAAACATAAATTACATGTTTTCCATTTCCCTTTACTTCTTTAAAAGCTTGATTCAGCGGGAGTTGCTTGGGGTTTATTGCATAGTGTTTTTGATAAATGGCATCTGTAATGTTCAATTGATTATTGATGTCTAAAATTTTTCCTTTAATCAAATATTTGCTTTTAGCGTCCATCATAAATGTTCCCCTGGGATTCGATAAGGCATACAGTCCTTCAATTGGCGTTTTATCGATAAACTCAGGTTTTAATTCTCTAGGAAATTGTTGAGCAGTTTGATTTATTTTGTCGAGGTCATCTGCAAAGCTGACTGAACTGGCTAAAACAAGCCAAGTCAGGATTGGTGCTAAAATAGTTAATTTTTTCATAATGCTTAATTGCTGATATTTTTATAAATATTTACAGAGTTGATAACAAAGTACAAGCTGCATTGAAAAGATTTAGTCGTTAAAAAGCCCCTAAATTTAGAGGCTACTTTATCATAACATTTTAAAACTTATAGATTTATTGCGGTCGTGCCACATCACTATTTAAGTGTTCTGGTAAGTCTAAAACCGTCACATCAAGCTCGCTCAAAGACTCAGGACGTGCCACCACCAACGCGACATAACCGCCATCAATCGCAGCGCTATTCACCACTTGAATACCTTTATTCAACTGTTCAGCTTGCGCAGGCGCACTGCCTGTACCCTGAATTAAATGCAACCATGCTTTGGGTTTGGCTTTAAACCATAAACGCGCAATTACTTCCTGACCCAAGTAACAGCCTTTGTCATAGTGCACGCCTTCACGTTGGTGTAAACGTAGCTCTTGAGGTTGAAACACATGCTCAATGGCTTGGTCGATATACGCTTCACCATGAGTAATGGCTTGCACTTGCCATGCTGCAATATCGGTAGGCTCAGCAGAGAAGGTAGTGCGGTCTTGCGTGAAGGTTGGGAAAACTGAACCCATAGGTTCAAGTTTCATTTTAGAGAAAGCACCAAACTTTTTAATGTGTTTAGCAAACTCTTCCGACTGGTCTTGTGTGGTAACAATTTCAAAATGTTCAGGGTTACGTTTTGTCAGCCACAAACCGAAGTGAATACGGCCTTTCAAGTCACAAATGGCGGTGTATTGCGTTGTATTTTCAGCTAAAGCTTCAACGTTGACCGTCACTTGACCTTGTAAAAATTTGAGTGCATCTACACCAATTAAAGTGAAAGAGGAGAAAGCTAGATCGCTCATGAATTGCTCGCCTACCTTAAAATCTAATACTAAAGAATTAGGGCTATTTTCCGCTATTTTTCAGAAAAAATCATATTTAGAGTAAATATTTAAAAGTTAATGTAACTAAATATTTCAAAAACCCCTGTTTTTATATCTAAGCTTATGAAATATAAACGATTTGGGAAATGGGTTTTCGACAGTGTAGTATGCCTAGCAGACAAAGATGAATTGTCTAGTAAAGACAGTGAAGAAAAATGAAACACCAAAGGCAGGAACGCTATGAACAATAATCACCGCAAACCACTGCAAGGCACCCAGCTAGAATACTTTGATGTGCGAGAAGCCGTTGAACAGATTCAGCCAGGCGCTTATGCAAAACTTCCATACACTTCAAAAGTATTGGCTGAACAGTTAGTGCGTCGTTGTGATCCTGCCATTTTGGAGCAGTCACTAAAAGAACTGATTTTCTCAAAACAAGATCACGATTTCCCTTGGTATCCTGCGCGTGTGGTGTGCCATGACATTCTTGGACAAACGGCATTGGTTGACCTTGCAGGTTTACGTGATGCCATTGCAGATCAAGGCGGTGACCCATCGAAAGTGAATCCTGTTGTGCCAACACAGTTGATTGTCGATCACTCTCTTGCTGTGGAATACGGTGGTTTTGACCCAGATGCCTTTGAGAAAAACCGTGCCATTGAAGACCGTCGTAACGAAGACCGTTTCCACTTCATCGAATGGACCAAGACCGCTTTTGAAAATGTCGATGTGATTCCAGCGGGTAACGGCATCATGCACCAAATCAACTTGGAGAAAATGTCTCCTGTGGTGCAAAGTCGTGAAGGTGTGGCATTCCCAGATACTTGTGTCGGTACAGACTCACATACACCACATACCGATGCACTGGGTGTCATTTCGATTGGTGTCGGTGGTTTAGAAGCTGAAAATGTGATGTTAGGTCGTGCTTCTTGGATGCGTCTTCCAGACATTATTGGTGTTGAATTTGTTGGACAACGTCAAGCGGGGATCACTGCAACAGATATCGTTTTAGCATTGACTGAATTCTTGCGTAAAGAACGTGTCGTTGGTGCGTACCTTGAATTCTTCGGCGAAGGCGCAGACAGCATGTCTGTGGGTGATCGTGCCACGATTTCCAATATGACCCCTGAATATGGCGCAACTGCGGCAATGTTCTATATTGACCAAAATACGATTGATTATTTAACCCTGACAGGTCGTGAAGCTGAGCAAGTTGCACTGGTTGAAAACTATGCCAAAGAAATTGGTCTTTGGGCATCGGATATGAAACAAGCGGAATACCCACGTGTACTTCGCTTCGATCTTTCAACAGTAACACGTAATATTGCAGGCCCATCAAACCCACATGCTCGTGTATCAACAGCAGATTTGAAAGAAAAAGGCATTGCAGGTGTGGTTGAGCATCGTACCGATGGTTTAATGCCAGATGGTGCAGTGATTATTGCTGCCATTACTTCATGTACCAATACATCAAACCCACGTAACACAGTTGCAGCAGGTTTATTGGCACGTAAAGCCAATGAATTGGGCTTAACACGTAAACCATGGGTGAAATCCTCTTTTGCACCGGGTTCTAAAGCTGCTGCTTTATATCTTGAAGAAGCAGGTGTATTGGACGATTTAGAAAAACTCGGTTTTGGTATCGTGGCGTATGCATGTACCACCTGTAATGGTATGTCTGGTGCTTTAGACCCTAAACTACAACAAGAAATTATTGACCGTGACTTGTATGCAACTGCAGTATTGTCAGGGAATCGTAACTTCGATGGTCGTATCCATCCATACGCAAAACAAGCATTCTTGGCATCTCCTCCGCTGGTTGTAGCCTATGCGATTGCAGGAACGATCCGCTTTGATATTGAAAAAGATGCATTAGGTAATGATAAAGACGGTAATCCAATTTACTTAAAAGACATTTGGCCGTCAGATGAAGAAATTGATGCGCTGGTCAAAGAAGCGGTGAAACCTGAACAGTTCCGTAAAGTCTACATTCCAATGTTTGATTTGGGTGTGGCGGAAAAATCGGAAAGCCCACTGTATGACTGGCGTCCACAAAGTACCTATATCCGTCGTCCACCGTATTGGGAAGGGGCTTTGGCTGCACCACGTACATTGGCAAATATGCGTCCGCTTGCCATCTTGCCTGACAACATCACTACCGATCATTTATCACCATCGAATGCCATTATGATGGATTCGGCAGCGGGTGAATATCTGCATAAAATGGGTGTGCCTGAGGAAGACTTTAACTCCTATGCAACGCACCGTGGTGACCACTTAACCGCACAGCGTGCAACGTTTGCGAACCCGAAATTGTTTAATGAAATGGTGGTTCGTGCGGACGGTACGATCAAGCAAGGTTCGAAAGCACGTGTTGAGCCTGAAGGTGAAGTAATGCGTATGTGGGAAGCGATTGAAACTTATATGAATCGTAAGCAACCTCTCATCATCATCGCAGGTAAAGACTATGGTCAGGGTTCTAGCCGTGACTGGGCTGCCAAAGGTGTTCGTCTTGCAGGTGTTGAAGCGATTGTAGCGGAAGGTTTCGAGCGTATTCACCGTACCAACTTGGTGGGTATGGGCGTGTTACCGCTTGAGTTTAAAGCAGGCACTGACCGTAAAACTTTAGGTTTAGATGGCACTGAACTTTATAGTGTGATTGGTAATATCGCGCCGCGTTCGACGTTAACTTTAGTCATTGAGCGTGCGACGGATGAAGGTAAGAGTGAAATTGTTGAAGTGCCTGTCACTTGTCGCCTAGATACTGAAGAAGAAGTGTCTGTATATGAAGCGGGTGGTGTATTGCAACGCTTTGCGCAGGATTTCTTGGAAGGGAATGTGGCTTGATGATTTAAGCTAAAAGTTATTGATATTGTTGTAAAAATACCCTACTTTTAAGTGGGGTTTTTTAATAGAGATACGAATGGAACAGCATACTATAATTTTGAACTGGGAAGGTCCTTTTACTCTGGAAGAGGTTCTAGAAAATAAGCAAAAATCTAATGGGTTATACATTATTACAGGGAAAGGTAAATACGAAAGAGATTTAGATATTCAGTATTGCGGAATAACAGAAGGTAGTTTTTATAATAGGTTGAAAAATCATCATAAAGCTTCTTTAGTGACTAGGGAGCAAGAAATTTGGTTAGCAAAAGCAGAATATCCAGCTGAAGCAACTAGGACGTTCTTAGAAAAGGCTGAATCTATAATTGTTTATTTCTGGCAGCCTAATCTGAATGATAGAAAAAAAGTCTATCCACCTACACCTATAACGCTAGTCAATAAGTGGTACAAAACAGACGGATCACCTCGATTACGTCAACATCCGATAATGAAGAATTTAGCTGATGTGCTATGTTGGGATGGCGAAATGTGGAGAACAGGTAATTTAAGCGTTTATGATAATTAAGAATGTGCCTTTTCTATAGCTGTGATGAATACAAACAAAATTATTGATGGTAATAATGAAACCACTAAGGTACCTGCACATTGTTGTTTAAATATCTAAGCAGATACTTCTAGGTATGATGTGGTGTGTATATTATAACTCTTTTTCCTTGATTTCTAGGAAGAGGATATTGGGTAAAATTAATTATATTGGTCTATTAATTTAGTAATGCTAATATTTTAAAGTTAAACTAGGTAAAAATGTGGATTGGAAAAAATTTCAAGGAATTACAGCACAATTATTTCGTCAGGTTGGTTGTTTAGCCGAGGAAGAAATCAGTATTAAAGGTGCCCGAGCAATTCATGCAGTTGATGTGTATGTGACATTTAAAAATTTTGGTTTCGAAGAAAAATGGATAATTGAATGCAAGAATTGGAAAACTAATATTCCTAAAGAAAAAGTATTGGCTCTAAGATCTATTGTGGAGGATATAGGTGCGCATAGAGGTTTTATAGTAAGTAATAAGGGTTTTCAGTCTGGGGCAGTAAGTTATAGTCAAAATACAAATATAGACTTGATAACATTTAATGATTTAAAAATGATAATAGCTTTGAATATTGTCCCGCTTAAAGAATTAAATATTAATAAGTGTGATAATTATAATCAAGTAAGAAGGATTAATATTTCAAATGAAATTATAAAAAAATTGAAAAATCCAAATAATGGGGATTATGCTGAAATTTATAGGGATTACTTGTTATCAAACATGTGTCAAAAAACTCAAAAAAGCGCCTGTATTGGACTTTCTAAAATTGATTCTACCGAGTCTGTTCTTATCTTAACTGAACGATTGACCAACTTTTGGGGAGTTGGTGCTATACAAAGTACGATAAAAGCACTCTCAAAACTTGTTGAAAGTGGAGGCATCCTTGGGCTAATTGCAACTCTATTTTGGGATTATAGGTTTTATTATGAAAAATTGAGTGCTGTTTCAGTTAGTTTGAAAATTCAGGGTAATATTAATGATTCCAAAGTGATTGATAAAATAATTGAAATGAAGTTGGAAGAAGGTTTGAATTTTCCTTTGAAGTTATCTTTGAAAATTGAAAATGATATAGATTTGTTATTAGGGATTAATAACTCTGATATAAAACATAGTTTGATAGTAGCGAATTTTTATAATCAATCACTTTGGGCTAATTGTATAGGGATTAAAGGTAGTATAGAGGAGTCGCTAGAGTATTTTGAAAGTAAGGTTCCAAATTTGCTAAATGTGATAAAAAAAGTGAATCTTTTGAACTTGCATTAATTCTGATTGATAAAAATATTTGTATATATTTTTTGATTTTTTGAGATTAGTTCTAAGTATTACTCTGTAATACTTAAAATATTTATTTGGATTTTTTAAAAAAATATCATATTTTTTTGAAATGAATTGTAGTAAAAATTATTTGAGCAATAAACTAGAGGGCTGTTTCTAAAACCTATGGAGAACAAAAATGTTACTGCTGGAGAAAAATCTGGAACTGGCTTCTATTTTTGTGTTCAATGCGGATACCGCACCTACTTAGAAATTGGTACAGATCATTTACCCCCGTGTACCAAATGCCAAGGCAATCAATTGAACAATAAGATTGCCTAAGCGGCACACTGCAAACAGTTATCCACTGTTTTGAATCAAGCCCTGTCATTAGATAGGGCTTTTTATTTGCTGGAAGAAAGGTTTTGGAAGCGGTTAGCACTGATACCATGACTCAAATGTATCTCAGCTTAAACGAATGCACTTATGATTCAACGCTCTAAAGACAACAATATAAGCTACTGACAGCACTTTCATGACTAAATTTTATTTAGCTTAGCTATTTTTGAAATACATCATTTCTAACATTTATGACGCCATCATTTGTCAAAATGATCAATAGACATCCATCATAAAATGCATATACTAATAAGACCATTTTCTAAACATATGGAGAACAAAAATGGTTACTGCTGGCGAAAAACCTGGAACAGGCTTCTATTTTTGTGTTCAATGCGGACACCGCGTCTACTTAGAAATTGGTACAGATCGTTTACCCCCGTGTACCAAATGCCAAGGCAATCAATTTAACAATAAGAATGCCTAAGCCAAAGATTTAACAGTTACCCACTGTTTTAAAGAAAAGCCCTATCACCCGATAGGGCTTTTTGCTAAGTTATAAAAAAGATAAAAAACATCCCAACTTAGGCCACACAGGAAAAGCACATGGAAACCATATTAGGACTTTGTATCGGTATTGGCTTAAGTGCTGCCTGTGGCTTTCGCGTCTTTGTCCCACTCTTGGTCATGAGCCTTGCATCTATTATGGGTTGGTTCGAACCCATGCAAGGTTTTGAATGGTTAAGCATGCCATCGGTATGTATCGCCTTAGCTATTGCAACTGTCTGTGAAATAGCAGCCTATTACATACCATGGGTCGACAACGCTTTAGACACCATTGCAACGCCAGTCGCGATGGTCGCAGGAACACTCACCACTATGGCAGTCAGCAGCGGGGAAATGTCGCAGTTTGCCAGTTGGGCCGCCGCAATCATTATCGGTGGGGGAACAGCAGGTGCTGTGCAAATGAGTACCGTTGCCGTTCGAGGAGTTTCAACTGCAACGACGGGCGGGGTTGCCAACCCACTGGTGTCTACAGTGGAGTGGATAGGTGCCGTTTTACTGTCCGTGCTGTCACTACTGGTTCCTGTCTTGGTGGTAATTGTGGGCATTATTTTGGCGATCTGGGCCGTACGTTGGTTTAAACGTAAAAAACAAGAAAGTATCAATACACCTTTATAGTTTCAGCAGTTTTCTTATGGCATTGTTGGGTCTCTAAATTTTAAAATAGAGTGGCTAATTTTTTGGTTAGTGGGCATCAATCCTTTTAACTTGATATGGCTTAGAGATCAGTTTCACTTTTAAAATAATGATTGATTTTCATACGCTATCCGTTTAATTTTATAAATACATACTTTTTGTATGGGTTTGTTTGTGGTTGAACTTTATAAAAATTATTCGGGGAACTGTAAATGATAAAATTTATTGTAAATGAACAGCCTAGTGAAAAAGGCATTCATCATATTCATAATGCATCCTTAGGCTGTACAGATTTACCCAGCTCGGAGGATCAAATTCTGATTGGTTATTTTGCCAATTACGAGCTGGCTTATAAACGGGCAAGAATGAACTGGCCCAGAGAAAAAGTCGAAGGCTGTGACAAGTGTTGTTTCAAATAGCCAAAAGCAAAAAAGCTCTGCAATTTATGCAGAGCTTTTCATTGTTGGATATGGAGGTTCTATTTTTTAAGCATTACAACATTAATGAATTTCAATTCGGGTCGTGACCTTAATTTTTCGACACTCTCGGTCAGCTTCGACTAAAGCGCGAATTTTAAAGTCAGAAAATCGCACTACTCGGTTTTGCATAGCAAACTGTTCAGGTGTTCTAATTTCCAAACACTGAAAAGGCCGCAGATTTTTTAGGATGTGCTTCTGCTTTTCCGTCATGTTCTGTGTCGATAAATATACATAGCCTTTGGTGGTTTTTAACACCACTTCATGTGGCTGTGCTTCGGTTGAGCTGGTGACTTTAACGATATGTGTTTTTAACACTTTGCATGCACTCAGGGAAAGCGCAAGGCACAGCATTAGCAGGGCAGTTTTAGTTTTCATGATGAAACGTATTTGAATGGTCTTCCGTCACTTTAGCCGAAAGCTTTCAACGGCAGCAATCAAAATATGACACTGACACAGTCATCTGTTTTTAATTGTAGAGCATTCTACAAATAGGCTTCTGATAAATGCTAAGCTGCAGCACAGATGCCAAAAATGAAGCATTTATTAGCGCGCTCTTTTACCTACTTTATTTAAAAAAATTAAGCAAACTATGAAAAAACAGTTCATTCAAACTTCTCTAATGTTCGCTGCAATGTTGGGTATATCCGCCAATTTGTATGCTGAAAACTTAAGTGCTGAGTACATTCAGCGGCAAAAAGCCACCAACCAATACCAAGCTTACCTTCCCGCAAAATATACGGTGTATGAGGTTGTGCAAGGGGACTTAAACAAAGATGGTTTAAAAGATGTGGTTTTAATCGTCAAAGGTACAGATCCGAAACAGTGGGTCACCGATGAATACCGCGGAAAACTAGACCGCAACCGCCGTGGTGTGATTGTGCTGTTGAATGTAAAAGGGCAGTACAAAAAAGTCGTTCAGAACTTGTCACTGTTTTCTTCAGAAAATGAAGATGGCGGTGTGTACTTTGCGCCTGAGTTGGTGCCCTCTATCGAAAAAGGCTTGTTAAAACTACATTATGCACATGGTCGTTATGGATATTGGGCCTATCAGTTCCGTTTAGAAGGACGTGATATGCGTCTGATTGGCTATGACAGCTCCGATAATTTTGGCCCTTATGTGAACAGTGAAACCAGTGTCAATTTTCTCACCGCTAAGAAGCTAGTCAGAGAAAATCTCAACAAAGACTCGGATAGCGACCCTAAATTTAAAGAAATATGGAGCAAAGTGAGTGTTGCTCCGATGTATTTGAGCAAAATTCAGGACATCGATGCTCTGAGTTTTGAATAGTGTTGGCTTAGTTTTTGCTAACTTATATTTCAAAATGCACTTTTATGAGTGACGTGAGTCTGAGGCATCAGTCACATGACTGCTTGATCATGTATAGGGGAAAGCGATGGAAAGTAAAGAACTGGCTTTGAGTGTTGAAGAGAAACCTAAGCTGAGTACGGCTGCCCATTTGATGGCAGGCTGGCCTTTGTTTTTAGTGATGATTGGTGGTGCAATCGGTGGAGCCTTAGCTGTGGTTGCGTATGTGATTAACCGAAAAATTTATTTGTCTCAGCTCAGTAATCTGCAGAAAGTTTTAGCTAATTTACTTTGTGGTATGTCCGCGATCAGTTTGTGGTGGTTTATTGCAACGTGGCTGCAAGGTTATATGGGGACTTAAGTGTTCTGAAATGATGGTGTAAAAAAATGATAGAAGTTCATTTTTATGCGATGAAAGAGATGATTAAAGTGTCATTATGAATGTTTTTATCAAATCTAATTTTATTTGTGGAAATATTTTTCATCATTGCTTGAAATTAGCCGATCTTCGGAAATTCATCCCGTACCAATTTGCTTAATATAGCGTTTAAGGGCACAGGAATCGAAAAGAGTAGTTTGCGACTCGTTATCTATAAGATCAGCGTCGTACTAACCCACAAGGTCTCGATTCGGCTTAGGACGCTATAGATTATCCATTTATAGGCAAAAGTTTAGAACTTACCCAGTTTTAATCGTTGAAGTTATCTCCTGACCCCTAGAAACTACATGATAAAACAACACGATAAAAGATACATCCATTCAAATATTTTCTTCTATTTTAAACTTTTATATTGCCCCGAATTTATCCAAATATTTGCTCTAACTGTGACCAAACAAATTGGCGCTTTGGTTTACGAAAACGGCTTTAAAAAAATTGCGATTTGATAACATTGGAACGCTTAGAGTTCTGCTATAACCATTAAAAGTCTGATAAAAAATATGGAACAACAATGAAAATATATGTCACCAGCATCATGGTCGATAGCCAAGAAAAAGCCTGTCAGTTTTATACAGAAAAACTCGGTTTTAAAATCAAACATGATGTACCTGTGGGGGATTATCGTTGGCTGACTTTGGTTTCCCCCGAAAGTCCTGAAGGTGTTGAACTGCTACTGGAGCCTGATGCACATCCTGCGGCACAGCCGTTTAAAGCTGCAATTAAAGCAGACCTGATTCCCTATACTTCTTTTCAAGTGGATGACCTTGATGCGGAATATGAGCGACTCAAAAACTTAGGGGTGCGCTTTACCAGTGAACCGATGCGGGCCGGAAAAGTCAAAGTTGCAGTCTTTGATGATACCTGCGGGAATCTCATTCAACTGATGCAGGTCTGTGCAGGAAGTTGAATTTCTCATCTGTGATGCAGCAAAGAAATAAAATCCTGAGAAAAGCGCTTTTATGTGAGAAAAAAATCATAAATACGCTGCATTTGGGAAAATATTTTTTAGATAACCTGAAAGCCAAGATTTTTTTCCAAAAATAGCTAAAAAGACTTTATCTTCGGGAAACAATCCCGCCCTTGGATTGTTAAATTATATCTCAAGGGTGTGACGGGATCGAAAAGAGTAGCATGCTACCAGTGGCGCAAAACGCGTGAGTAGTACTTACCCAAAAGGTCTTGATTCGGCTTAGGACGCTATAAATCAAAAGTTTATAGGCTATAAGATCATCACTTACAAAGTTATGATAGTTGAAGTAAACAACATGTTTTCCCAGACACCCTAAAAAATTTGAACTCGAATAAAATATAAATCAAAAAAATAAATTTTAATATTTCCTGCAGAAATTGAAAATCCTGCTGTTGTAGTTTCAATTACATCATTTTATTTTAAGCTTTCAATCCAATCAGCCCAGCTAAAAAGCTGGCTTTATATAGGGTGAAGAATGCCTAGGATTAAGGCTGTTTTCCATATTTGGTGAATGATTGACAGCTGAAACACAGCTTGCTATTTTTCGCGCTCGCTTTTGTAGGCTGTTATTCCCATGGCTCTAAATGACAACTTTATATATTCACCGCCCCAAGAAGACTTGGTGATCGTTTATGAAGACGATGATTTGGTGGTGATTGAAAAGCCTGCGGGCTTGTTGTCGGTGCCAGGACGTTTACCAGAACACCAAGATAGTGCCTATTTACGGGTTTTAGCCCAGTACCCGCATGCCAAAATTACCCATCGTTTAGATATGGCGACCTCGGGGATTTTAATGTTTGCCAAGCACCGCGATGCCGAAGTCGCCGTCAGCAAAATGTTTCAAGCCCGCACGGTGGATAAACACTATATTGCTTTAGTTCAAGGCCAGTTGGATGCCGAAGGCAGTGTTGAAGTACCCCTGATTACTGACTGGGAAAATCGACCACGGCAGATCGTACACTTTGAGTTGGGCAAACCTGCAAAAACACTTTATCAGGCACTTAGCTATGATACTGAGACCGATATTACGCGAGTTTTACTGACCCCGATTACGGGGCGCTCACATCAGCTTCGTGTGCATATGCAATATATTGGACATCCAATTACAGGGGATAAGTTATATCACCCTGAGCCGACACGAAGTCCATTAAAACGTATGGCTTTACATGCCAGTTTTCTAGCCTTTCAGCAGCCTTTAAGTGGACAATCGGTCGCGATTCATGGAAGTGTGCCATTTTAACTGTGTCACACTTTATTTATATTCTGAGAAATACTTAAAATTTGGGATATCGGGCAGTTTAAAAAACCGTTAGCGTAAGTTGTGTAAGTGCAGTTTTATCTAGTGTGCTTATCTTTGTTGAAATTAACATTTGAGTTTGGCTTTTTAGCCATGATCACGACTGATTGAAATTGAATGAAAATAGGTTTGTCTGTTCCAAGGCTTACTGTTCGAGTTTCATGTGTTCTTACAGCGGAGTCTTTAAAAGAAAAATGACGTTCCCTTAGGGAGATAGGCCATGCTTTATGTATTCGCTGTCATTCTTGTGCTGCTGTGTGCGGTTATATGCTGGCAAAAAATACACAGCCTTGCCCAAAAAAAGAAGATTGAATCCTTAGAAATCAATTTAGAGCGCAGTCGAAACAGTTTAGAAGTTTATGAACAGCAGCAAAGCGAATTACAACACCGGCTGACCAGTTTAAGAATTGAGCTTGGAACACTCAGACAACGTAACGAAACATTGAGTCCTTACCAAGAAATTATTGATGTTGAGCACTATGTTATTGAACGGCACAACCAAGTGGAATTGTTTGCTGAAACGGTCAAATTTGATGCTGAACAGATGCTTAAACAATGTCGGCAGCGCATCGAAAAAGTACATCACTTCTTAACAGAGTATGAGCGTAAGGCCAAAGAAATGAGCATGCTGCGCGCCAGAGAAAAACTGGGTGCTTTTTTTCATATGGCTGAAGAACGACAACATCTGGCTGAAATATCAAAGGCCTTACATCATAAGATTGAAACCTACAGCCAGAGTTATCAACTGCCTTCGGAGCAGTTATTAGATGAACTCATCGAAGGCTATGGGAAAACAGATGCGGCCTGTCATTTACAAAAAATCCGGCAACAAGTGATTTGTGCGGTTGAGCAAAACGACGTTGTGAACTGCGCCTTTATGGATGAGAATCGGCGATTATCGATGATGGTTTTGGTTTCACAGTTGTTTAATACGAAAGCAGACTTATATTTACAACGTGTGAGCAAAGACAATCTTGGCCTTTTGATTCAAGCTTTGCAGGATGATTTTATCCTGATCAATCACTATGGTGTAGCTTTCGGTCATACTCAGATACAAGAGAGTTATCTGGCTTTACGCTTAGAAGAACTTAAATTTGCAGCCTTATTAGAAAACTTAAAAAGCAGTGATTTACAGTTTCAAGCGGACATTTTAGTTGAAGATCGGGTTTTACAATAACGCGGTAAAGTCTGCGTGAAGTAAAGTCTAAACAACCTTCGAAAAATCAGATGTAACTGCTATAAAAATGAGCAAAATATGCTATGTTGAAGTCACTATTTTGTCACTTGCCAACGATATATTGGCTAAAAAGATAACAAGGACATACCCATGACACGTGATTATGAATTATATCCAGATGATGATAACGGAAATGTACTTTGGCAAATGGCTGAGGATGGCGACGACCTATCTGAACCGCATGAAATAGAATATTCGATTGCCTTTCAAGAGCAGTCACAAGCAGAAAAGTGTGCGTTGTATTTATTACAAGAAGAGCAAAAAATCACTTTGTTTGTCGATGAAGAAAGCGACGTATCTGAGTGGATTATTACCATCTATGTGTATATGGAACCTGAGTATTCAGACATTGTCGACTTAGAACAATGGTTTACTAAAATTGCAGAACAGTTTGGTGGCGAATATGATGGCTGGGGTTGTATGGCCTATGTCTATGACGACGAAGATGATGAGGACTATGAGCAAGGTCAAGCCTAAGAAATGGTCAATGTTAAAGCATGTTGAAAAACATGCTTTTTTTGTTGGTGGGTAGAAAAGCCAGCGGGCCGAGTTAGGCAATTTAAAAAAAGATGCACAAAAAAAATACAGTATGTGGGTTTGAGCGTTTTAAACTAAATCTGAATATTTGAAAAGAACGAGAAAAATCATGTCAAATAGCGTCCAATTACACCGCGTATTTAGTGCACCCATCGAGCGTGTCTATCGTGCTTTTACCACTGCAGATGCATTAGTGAAATGGATGGCACCACACGGCTTTACCGCACATGTAGATCAGTTTGATTTGCGAGAAGGTGGTCAATATCGCATGTTCTTTACCAACTTCAGTACAGGCATGCAGCATTCATTTCATGGCACTTATCATGAAATCGTTGAAAACAGTTTATTACGCTATACCGATGAGTTCGATGTACCTGAACTAGCAGGAAAAATTGAAGTACGTGTTGAGTTTAAAGAAGTATCTGTCGGTACAGAGGTTCATATTACGCAGTCTGGTTTACCCGATGTGATTCCTGTCGATGGCTGTTATCTGGGCTGGCAAGAGTCATTGCAACTCTTGGCTTTTTTAGTGAATCCAGACATTCCCGATGAATAGTGCATTGTCATCGTTGAACAATAGAATAAGTTGCACAAAAGAATAAAAGGAGTTTTGCATGCCAATACGCATGAAGCGGATTTATGCACCTGTCGAGGCAGAGGATGGCAAACGGATTTTGGTCGATCGGTTGTGGCCACGAGGGGTATCAAAACTTGAGGCCAAAATAGATGAATGGCCAAAAATTCTCACGCCATCCAATGAACTACGGAAATGGTATCACCAAGACATGGTGGCACACTGGGATGAGTTTAAAGTCCGTTATATGAAAGAACTGGAAGCACATTCCGCCGAGTTGAATGATTTGCGCCAACTGGCAGTGCGTGAGCAGATCACGTTACTCACCGCAGCCAAAGAAGAACAGCATAACCATGTGGTGATTTTGAAGCAGTGCTTGGAACAAAAATAAGTGTTGAGTTGATGCTATTACAGGGAAAACTTATATTTCCCTAAGCATTATTTTATCCATCCTGTGTCAAGGCTAAAGCCTTAAAATAAATATGTGATTTGCATCGCTTTCGTCTGAAAAATGCTATATTGGCGCTTTAAGCAATGTGAATTGCTTATTTTTTTTATTTTTGAGGTTTTTATGTCTTTACCCAACTGCCCAAAATGCCAGTCCGAATATACCTATGAAGATGGTGACTTGCTGATCTGCCCTGAATGTTCAAATGAATGGAAAGAGGGAGAAGCAACTGAAGAAGTGGTGGCAATTAAAGATGCCAACGGCAACTTACTTGCTGATGGTGACACGGTAACGGTGATTAAAGATTTAAAAATTAAAGGTTCGTCATCGGTGGTGAAAGTCGGAACCAAAGTGAAAAATATTCGTTTATTGCCAGATGCCGCAGATGGTCATGACATTGACTGTAAGATTGACGGGGTCGGTGCGATGAAACTGAAATCTGAGTATGTGAAAAAAGCCTAATCCGCTGAGTTTGCAGTTCGAGATTAAAACGGAGTCAATTGGACTCCGTTTTTTGTTTTTTCAGCCATTTTGAAAAGACATTAAGCGTTGAAACACCCGCACAGCATGCTATAAAGATAAAAACTTGTTGAAGAATACGCTATGCCACATATCCACCTTGAATATTCAGACAATATCGACACCCTTGAAGTTAAGCCGATGTTATTGGCGTTAAACCAAGCTTTGCTGGATGGCCAGTTTGTACAATCGGGCAATGACATCAAAAGTCGTGCCATTCGACAGTCCGATTTTATGATTGGGGTAGAAGGCGATGCGCAGGCTTATTTGCATGCCAAAGTGTCTTTATTAAGCGGACGAGATGAAGCTACTAAGTGTGCCATTTCGAGCCAATTACTTAAAACCTTGCAGCAAAACTTTACCGCTCCTCAGGATTTAACGGTACAAATTTGTGTAGAAATTATTGAAATGCCAAAAAGCAGTTACAGCAAATTGGTATTAAAAGCATAAAATTAGGAAGAGTGCCAAACCGTTTATTGGGCCGATATCGCGTGTCATTTAAACGGTTTGTGGCTGTCATGCGTTATTCATATAGCGCTGTTATCTTAAAAAAATAAAATTTGGGCTGGTAGTAAATGCACTTTTTTTTATAAAAGAAGTCATTTATATTTTATGAAATTGGATGTTTTTTTATTCAGTTTTGGTAGATCTACAATCACTTTAAAATAACAATAGGTGAGCTTATGTCAGGATGGTACGAAGTAAGTCAGGCAAATGATGGCCAATATCGCTTTGTTTTAAAAGCGGGAAATGGCGAGGTCATTTTGACCAGTGAACTGTATAAAGCAAAGGCGTCAGCACATAATGGAATTGAGTCGGTGCAAAAAAATAGCCCCGATGATACGCGTTATGAACGCTTAGAAGCCAAAAATGGCAAACCTTATTTTAACTTAAAGGCTGCCAATCATCAGATTATTGGTACCAGTCAGTTTTATGCCAGTGAGCAATCCAGAGATAAGGGCATTGAATCGGTGAAAAACAATGGTTCAAGTACCACGATTAAGGATTTGACGACTTAAGATCAGATTACATATTTTGCTTGTTTTAAGAATTGAAGAAAACCGCGTGTTTGCTATGGATGGCGCACGCGTTTTTTTATGCGGTTTGATTTGTAGTGCGGGAGTGCGATGTGGATTTTCGATTAGTTGGAGATGAGCATGCGGGGCATGAAATTATCTTCAAACTCAAACAATGGGATGATGCCATTTGTAAAATGGATGTACAAAATATCATTCGTCTTTGTCAGAGTGATGTCAGCTTGTTTGATATTGGGTTTGAGCTGCAAGGTGTGAAAGCCTATCAAGAATTGTGGAGACGATATGCCCCATTTTTTCAGGGGGAAATCAAAGTGTTTAGGCATAACATCAATATTTTTAGTCGTGACGGTTTAGCTTTTTTACATTGTTATTCTAAATTGGATCATGCCAGTGGCGTTGCAACCCCAG
Organism: Acinetobacter sp. Gutcm_16; assembly: GCF_028649355.1. Classification (NCBI taxonomy): domain Bacteria; kingdom Pseudomonadati; phylum Pseudomonadota; class Gammaproteobacteria; order Moraxellales; family Moraxellaceae; genus Acinetobacter; species Acinetobacter sp. Gutcm_16. The sequence goes on from NZ_JAQSUV010000016.1 coordinate 71,756, forward strand.
AGATTCCTTGGTGCAGAACCACGCTATGTTTTCAAAAAACGGCAGGTGAGTGGTTGGTTGCCCATCAGCATATTTCGGTGCCTGTGGACTTTGAAACTAAAATGTCAAAGCCGATTTATTTTCCAGATTGAGTTCGACTAAAGCTTTGGCTTGGGCACAGATCGAGCCATCTCAGTTTTAGTGAGTTATGTTTTAATGACAACATGAACAACTTAAGAATAAGGTATATATGGCATTTCAAGACTTTTACCGACTGAGTTCTCATGCAGTGCTGACCAATGACGCAGGACAGGTTTTGCTACTGAAAGCCAATTATGCCGATCAGGCTTGGGGGCTACCCGGTGGAGCCTTGGATATGGGAGAAACCATTCATCAGGCTTTATTGCGTGAGTGCCAAGAAGAGCTGGGTTGTCAGGTTCAGATCGATTATTTATCGGGTGTGTACTTTCATTCGGCAGTGACCTCACATGCATTTATTTTTAGATGTCATTTGGCTGCATCTGCTGAGATCAGCCTCAGTGATGAACATACGGCTTATGCTTGGTTTGATTTAGATCAGCTGTCGAAGGTACAACGGATTCGCGTTGAAGATTGTTTAAATTACACAGGTATCGTGCAAAGCCGAAGTTTTTGAGTGCAAAATTAAAATTCCTCTGAAGTGGAGTGAGTGCATATGTTGAATAATAAGATCATAAAACGAAAGAGTCCCATTATTGGTATGTTGCTGATGAGTGCCTTGAGCCAGTGGACTCATGCTGAAACGGGTAACTATTTTATGCATAAAGACTGGGAGCTTGCCTGTGATAATACGGGCATGTGCCGCGCGGTGGGGTATCAAAGTGATGCTCAGTTTGGTCATCCAGTTTCATTACTGATTTCTCGTCCCGCAGGTGCAGGCAGTGCGGTACTCAGCCAAATTCAAGTGGCTGAGGAGTTTACGCAGGATACTGAAGCCAATTTAAACGTAGGAGGAACATCTCTGGGGAGCCTGACCTTCGATGCCAAGAAAAGTACTGCGAAACTGTCCAGTGCTCAAAGTGCACAGTTGCTAAAGGCTTTGGTGGGTGCGGAAGATATTCGTCTCACGACCCAAGCACAGCAATGGCAAATTTCAACTGCTGGGGCAAATGCGGTTTTGCTCAAAATGGATGATATACAAAAGCGTGTAAATACACCGAACGCGGTATATCAAAAAGGTAATCAGTCTGAGCAAAATGTTCTACAGCCCAAAGCCATCCCTAAAATTGGTATTACGGGATATCGACCTGCGGTTGCCAGCCATTTTGCCGTGGACAGTAAAAATGCCCATCAACTCTTTAAAAAGTTAAAAGCAACAACAGATGAACAAGACTGTCCAAATCTCTATGAGGCACGGTTTTTTGAGGATGATCGGGTTTCAGTCTATCCGCTGAATGTGGAACAAGTGGTAGTACAAGTGCCATGCTGGCGTGGGGCGTACAATGAAGGTCTAGGTTATTGGGTTATGGACAAAGCATTGCAAAAGATTCAGCAGCAAGTCACTACATCAGGCTCAAGTTTTAGTGAGGCGCAAATTTTCTCAGAACAAAAAGGGCGGGGTATCGCTGACTGTGGTATTCGTTCCGAGTGGGCTTGGAATGGAAAGGCTTTTGTCCTCAGTTATCAGGCACAATCGCAGCAATGTAAAGGCTTTGCAGGTGGTGCGTGGAACTTACCCACTTATGTCGCGATCGTTGCGCGAACGGATTAAGTCGCGCTTGCATTTAGTTTAAGAATAATGTCATCCAGCGGCTTGATACGTTTGACTTCATCCCAGAGGGCTTTGGCTTCAGGATAGTGTTTAGACATCATGCCAAGCCATTGCTTATAACGTCCGACCATATTCATTTCTTTTTTATAGCCGCCGTTTAAAAAACGGATTTGTAAGGTTAGTAGCTCATTCCATGTCAGCAGAGGCGTATCGATATTTTGACGAATACATTGGGTCAAATCGGGTGTGGTCACGGCACCACGTCCAATCATCAAATCTTCACAGCCAGACTCTAAGCGACACTGTTTCGCATCTGCATTGTTCCAAATTTCTCCATTGGCAATCACATTGATTTTCAATGCTTCACGAATCGGGCGGAGCTGATCCCAAAAAGCGGGTGGGGTATAGCCATCGGCTTTGGTACGTGCATGTACCGTAACCCATGCTGCACCTGCGTCTTCAATGGCATGAGCATTGTCCAACATAAAGTGTCGGTCCATATAGCCTAAGCGCATTTTCGCAGAAACAGGAATGTGTGCAGGAACCGCATCACGTACTGCTTTGACCAGTTCATGCACCACTTCTGGCTCATCTAAAAGCACCGAGCCACCACGGTGACGGTTCACGGTTTTGGCTGGACAGCCAAAGTTCATATCAATGGCAGGCGCACCGAGTTTCACTGCACGGATGGCATTGGCAGCCAACATTTCAGGGTCATTGCCCAAAAACTGCACATGCACGGGTGTTCCTGCAGCCGTTTTTCCGCCATTGAGTAATTCAGGGCAATACTGGTGGTAAATATGATCGGGTAACACCGAATTGGTCACACGGATAAACTCGGTCACACACCAGTCGAAGCTACCTACAGACGTGAGCACATCACGCATGATTGGGTCGGTTAAGCCTTCCATTGGTGCAAGAATGAGTTTCACAGCGGTGTCACCAGTTAAATTTGAGAAACGGTGTTATACGCAAATCCTATCACGCTGTCTAGTCTAAGGTGTTTGGGTTAAATCGAAATAGTTTTCAATCTGTGTCTCCTCGATAAAGGCATCATCATGCGAAACTAAAATAACCGCCCCTGTAAAATCGCGTATAGCCTGTGCCAACAGTTGTCTTGAGTTGATGTCGAGATGATTTTCGGGTTCGTCCAGTAACAGTAAGTCCACAGGCTGTGCTGCGAGACTGATACACAGTAAAGCGACTTTGAGTTGTTCACCGCCACTGAGTAGTGAGATGGGAAGCAGAGCCTTATCTCGTCGAATTCGAAGTTGCCCCAATTGATTCCGACACTCCTCATCGGACAAAGACGGATTCAATAATTGTAAATTGTGTACCGCATTCAGTTCTGGATTCAGTAGGCTAAAGTTTTGATCTAAATATAACGATGCTCCACGCTTAAAAATGTCTCCCGATTGAACATGACTATGATTTTGAATGGCACGAAGTAGGGTCGACTTACCTGAACCATTTTGGCCGCGCAGTTGGATTTTTTCTCCGCTATGTAAGGCAAAAGAAATAGGGGAGATAGAAAGTCCTGCTAAAACCACTTCTTTTAAACGAAGAATTTCACCAGTTTGTTTAGGTTGAAAATGGAAATCAAACTTTTGTGACTTAATCTGTTCTAGTTGCTGCTGTTTGTTTTTGAGCTCATCTTGCGCTTGTTCCTTTTGGCGAAGTTGTTGCTGCGCGACTCCCGATAAGGTTTGACTCGCACGTTCTTTTTTAAAGTCGAGCAGGATTTTGGCTTGAGAACCAGAGTTTCGTATTTTCTGCCCAGACTTTTGCCTTTTCTGAGCTTTCATGCGCTGCTCATGCTGTTGGATTTGTAATTGTTTGAGTTCGCGTTTCTCTTGCGAGATATTGTGTTGTAGCGCCTGCTGGTGTTGCTCTGTGTGTGACTGATACTCGGCATAGTTGCAACGGAAGTGTTGCAAGCCAAAATCATTTAAAACATAGGTATTGGAGATTTGATTTAACAATGTGCGGTCGTGGCTAATGACTAAACAGCCAGCAGGATGCTGAAGGGTTTTTTGACTTAACCACGCACGACTTGCATGGTCTAAGTGATTACTGGGTTCATCAAGAAGTAAATAATGCCCAGTTTGTAAAAAAAGGCGACACAGTGCCAGTTTGGTTTTCTGACCTTCACTGAGTTGAGAAACCGAGCTAGATAGATCTGTAGGTAAGTTGGCACTTTTCAGTAACTTCAACCATTCAGTGGGTTGATGCCATGCATGTTCGACGCGATCATAGTCTTCAAAGCTCGCAGTCGATTGTTCAATACGCTGAAAACTGGCATAGAGGTCTGAAACGCCAAGCGCCTCCGCAAGTGTACAGTTGCTTAAACGCTCAAGCTGGCTTAAGTAGGAAAATGGCATATGCCAAATCACTTCGCCACTCGCATAATTGGGCATGTGCGTCTGAGTGAGTAGCGACATTAATATTGATTTGCCTTGACCATTGCGTCCGATCAGAGCTGAACATTGGGCAGCAGGCAATTCAAAGTTTAAATGCTGAAAAAGTGGTTCATGAGCAAATTGAACGCTGAGATTTTTTACAGTACAGGCCTGTTGGGTCATTGAAGACTCCTTTATACAGGACATACAAAATAAATTTTTATAGAGATATAGAGCAGTAAATAAGTTTATTTTGCACGTCAGAAAACAAATAAATTAGATTTGACGGAAAATAAGACTTACTTCATTGGCGTTACTCTAAAATAGAAGAAGGGGGGATATTTAGCCAGTATAGCAGGTGGATAAAAAATCATCCATTTTATTATCTTTCTTCTGTATTTAAGGTTTATCGATCAGTGCTATTGGTTAGGGAATATTTCATACACTAGTCGAAGCTTCCTGTAGATGTGAATACAACCCGCAGGATTGAGATAGTTTTTATTTTATTCATGATAGACCAAATGTCAGAACCACAGATATTCTTTTTTGGAACTTAAGATAATGAAATTTCTTTTAATTATATTCAGTTGTTTTATTGCAAGCTCATGTTATTCAAAAAAAATAGAAGTAGACATATTTAAAAAAGATGAAATTAATATTAAAAATTTTGGCTTTAGCTACTGTCTAACAAAAACTAAAGACAAACTATTGCTTTCTGAATCTTCTCTAGCAATGGGAGGATATTTTCAAGAAGGCGCTTATGAAGAACCAGCATATAAAAATATAAAAATATTTGTTGATAGGTATATCAATAAAAATAATGATGTCTATCAAAATACAGGAAATACAGGAAATACAGGAAATACAGGAAATACAGGAAATACAGGAAATACAGGAAATACAGGAAATACAGGAAATACAGGAAATACAGCAATACTGATGAATTGCCTTAGTATGTATAACTCCACTGAATATAATAAGCTCATCGCGGAGCAAAATGACTATTGGATCAAGTAAGTGATTATTAAATAAAATTAATGAAGTAAGTTATTTAAAAAAGAAAAGCCCAGCTTGGTCAAGCTGGCCTTTTCTACTTAATTATCACGCTCTAGGTCTACTTATCGAGCAATGTTCTGCGTTTTTAATTAGTAAAACTAAAAAAGACTTTATCGACCTAAAATCATTTCCAATACAAACTTAGATCCGATAAAACCGACAGCCAACAAGAAGAATCCAATTAAGGTAAAACGAATCGCTTTTTGACCGCGCCAACCAAAACGGTAATGTCCGATGAGCAAAGCCCCATACACAAACCAAGAAATAATACTAAAAGCGGTTTTATGTGCCAGATGTTGGGCAAAAAAGTTATCGATAGTAAAGAAACCAAACACCAACGCCACGGTCAGTAAAAGAAAACCCGTTTTAATCAAGTCAAATAGTAAAGATTCCATCGCTTGAAAAGAGGGCAGTAAGTTGACCCAAAAGCGTTTCTTCTGTTTGTTCTTTAACTCTCGATCTTGGAACCATAAAATCACAGCTTGTATGGTCGCCATGAGTAGTACCGCATAGGCGGACAGCGACAAAATAATATGAATATCTAAACCCAATGAGCGCTGTTCAATAAATTGAGTGGATTGACTAAAGGCAAATCCTAAAATGAGTCCTGTAGCAGCCACAGGAATGCCAATCAGGTTCAAAGCTAGAATTGGACGATAAGTGCTATAGAGTAGACTAAGTAATAGCATGAGCCCCGATGTAAATGACATTAAGACAAAAACGTCATAATTCACCCCCATTGGTGTGAGCATGTCATGGTACAAAACAGTTGCATGTAGTAATAAGCCTAAGCCTAAAATAATGCCAATAAACCAATGGTTTGGATCACGTTTAGCCATTAATTTGAGGAACAAATACCAAAAAGAGGTGGTATAAGCGACTAATGCTAAGATGGTGTAAACCAAGGGCAGGCTAATCATGTCAAACCTTTTTCAGGATGATGAATATTCATTTATATAAATTCGGTGCGAACTACAGTATCCTATAGCATTCTATGCATAAATTTTCTATTTTAAGAAAGATTTTTTTGCAACTAGCAATTTTAAGCGGATTTTGCAATGTTTGATACCTTAACGGAACGACTCACGCAGAGTTTAAGAAATGTTACTGGCTCTGGGCAGCTAACCGAAGACAATATTAAAGATACCCTACGTGAAGTACGTATGGCACTTCTTGAAGCCGATGTTGCACTTCCTGTAACTCGTGAATTTATCGCGAAAGTTAAGGAAGAGGCGTTGGGTCAAGAAGTCATGACTCAATTATCGCCGGGCCAAGCATTTGTTAAAATCGTGCATGACGAATTAACAAAAATGATGGGCGAGGCAAATGAAAGCCTTGATCTTGCAGCAAAACCTCCTGTTGTAGTCCTACTCGCGGGCTTGCAAGGTGCAGGTAAAACAACAACGGCTGCAAAACTTGCTCGCTTCTTACAAGAACGTCAAAAGAAAAAAGTAGCAATGGTATCTGCCGACGTTTACCGTCCAGCAGCAATTAAACAGCTACAAACCGTTGCAGGTGAAGTTGGCGCGATTTTCTTTGAATCGAGTGCTGACGAAAAACCAATTACCATTGCAACGCGTGCAATTGAACAAGCCAAAATTCAGTTTGCGGATGTCTTGATTGTCGATACAGCAGGTCGTCTACACGTAGACGATGAAATGATGGATGAGATCAAAGAACTTCACGCGGCGATTAAGCCAACTGAAACTTTGTTCGTGGTCGATGCAATGACCGGTCAGGATGCTGCAAATACAGCCAAAGCCTTCAATGATGCACTGCCATTAACAGGTGTGATTCTGACCAAAACTGATGGTGATGCGCGCGGTGGTGCGGCGCTTTCAGTACGTGCAATCACAGGTAAGCCAATCAAATTCTTAGGTATGGGTGAAAAGCTCGATGCCTTAGAGCCATTCCATCCTGAACGTGTTGCACAGCGTATCTTGGGTATGGGTGACGTACTTTCTTTGGTCGAAGAGCTTGAGCGTAAAGTCGACAAAGAAAAAGCCGAAAAAATGGCGAAAAAACTGCAAAAAGGCGGCAGCTTCAACTTTGAAGATATGCTAATGCAGTTTGAGCAAATGAATAAAATGGGCGGCATGATGGGCTTCTTGGATAAGTTGCCTGGCATGAGCAATGCAGGGATTCAAGATGCGTTGGCGCAAGCGAACCCTGAAAAGCAAGTGAAAAAGATGGAAGCGATTATCCAATCGATGACCATCAAAGAGCGTCGTAACCCAGACCTGATGAACCCAAGCCGTAAAAAGCGTATTGCAGCAGGCTGTGGTATGGATGTCGTTGAAGTCAATAAGTTGATTAAACAACATGCGCAAATGGCGAAAATGATGAAGAAATTTGCCAATCCATCGGGTATGGCAAAAATGATGAAATCATTAAGCGGTATGCAAAAACAGTTTGGTGGTGGCGGCGGAATGGGACCATTATTTGGTGGGAACGATAAGAAGTAATCTGCTTCTTACCATTTCAGAAAAAGGCGCGTTGAGCGCCTTTTTTTATGTTGTTTTGTGAGTCATGGAAAATATTATGTGTATTTTCAATACCCTCAATCAATAACAAAAACGCACTGTTTATGGCTTGAAAGTTGCGTAAAATTTATTCTTTTAAAACATTATAATAAGAAGTTGAAAATGAATGGATCAAAACAACATATCTATATTGTGCATGGCTATCAAGCATCGCCCAATGACCATTGGTTTCCGTGGCTAAGTCAAAAACTCAGCCAGATGGATCTGCATGCTGAAGTAAAACGTTTAGTGCTCCCGCATAGTGATGCACCACATTTCGAAGAATGGCAACAGGCTTTAGCCCTGCAAATGACCACTTTGGATGAAAATACCATCATCATTGCGCATAGTTTGGGGTGTCTAGCGACTTTACATTATCTGAGTAGTAAATTGCGTGAACGTCGAATCAAAGCGATCTTCTGTATTGCGGGCTTTAAAGCGGCTTTAACAACCTTACCTGAGTTAAGTGGCTTTATTGCGCAAGCGAAGTTGGACAGCGGTATACTCCACTCTCACATCGCTTCACGTGTGGTGATGTTTTCCAATAATGACCCTTATGTTCCACCTCCTTTGGCACTTACCTTTGGGCACTTCTTGAGTGCAGAAGTACTGGAGGTGAAACGTGCAGGGCATTTTATGCGTGAAAATGGCTATGCTGAATTTGAGCTACTGCTGAATACTTTAAAACCCCTTTTACAACAGCAGGCGGTGGCTCAGAGTTGATGCTGAATATAATATTGCAGCCCTTTAAGTAATAAATCATTTTCAATGCATGGTGCATACTCTGCCAAATAGCGCGCAAATACAGGTGCATCACCGCCAGTTAAAATCAGTTGGCGTGGAGACTGTTGCAAGACTTTTTCAATGGTACTGACCAAGCCGAGTAAAATCCCATGATGCACTGCGTCGATGGTATTACGACCGGGACCTAGTTCATCAAAAGCCGCATCTGGAATTTTAATGCCTTTGGTGTTTTGGATCAGCGAGTCTCTTTGTAAGTAGAGGTTGGGTAAAATATAGCCGCCCAAATGCTGTAAACCATCCGCCAAGTCGATGGTCAGCGCCGTGCCACAGCTAATCACACAATAGTTCTGCTCTGGATTACGTGCGACAGCTAACACTTGCAACCAACGGTCAATTCCGAGTTGTTCTGGATGTTCATAACCACACTGTAGGCCTGCATAGTTGGCCTGTACTTGAGCAAAGGTGATCGGTACATTTAAACTTTTTAATAATTTACGGATTCGGTCATTATTTTTTTTATCCTGAACCGAAGAAACGCCAATCTGTTGAATATTTAAGTTTTTAAAATGCTGAATTAGACCTAAAAGCAAATCTGCAGGAGACTGCAAATGTAACTCAGCCCCCTGTTCCAAAGTTTGATCTTCCTGCGTAATCCAATACTTCAGACGAGTATTACCAATATCTAACCATAAATTTTTCATGATGATGCTCAATCATTTAAACAGGAATCATTGGGCGTAAACGGCCTTGATAAAAGTTTTCAACACCATTGGTGGTCTGAATTTGTACCGCACCATCATCTTGAATGCCTAAGAAGATGCCTTGAGACAGACCTTTCATATGTTCAAATTCGACCTGCTGCTGCATAAATGCTGCGTAATGATTGAAACGAGAAGCCAAATTCGCACTGTTATGGGTGAACCATAGGCCTGCCTGTTGAATCGCCAGATACAGTTCTGCCATTAAGCGAATTCGCTCTGCTTGGGCTAAACCCAGCTGTTCAAGTGAGCTGGTGGCTTGATCAAGCTGGGTATCTTCGACTTGGTTGATATTGATGCCCACCCCAATAATCGCTTGGTGGCTCGACAGTGGTTCAACTAAAATTCCGCCCCATTTACCTTGAGCACTGTAAAGGTCATTTGGCCATTTCACTTGCAGAGCAAGGCCTTGCAAACTCGGCATTTGCAAGATATTTAACGCAATTTCTAAAGCCAAGCGCCCATCTATAGGTGTTTTGGTCTGTAGCAATGTGCTTAAATAGATGTTTCCTTCAGGAGAAACCCATTGTCGTTGACGCTGTCCACGACCTTGAGTTTGTCGTGTACTGCAGACCAAAACGCTCTGAATCCCTTTTTGCGCAATTTCACGCACATCATCATTGGTGGATGTGGTAACTGGCTTAAGCAATAAAACTTCAGGAAGTTGCTGTGCTTCAGCGAGAAGCTGTTGTAATTGGCGTGTCTCTAAATCCATATGAATCTGAGAAAAGTGAAAAATGATCATGGAGTTAATCATATATTTACTGATTGGTGCAATCGCTGGTTTTGCTGCGGGGCTATTTGGGGTCGGTGGTGGACTGATTATCATCCCGATTTTATATGTGGTGTTTACTCATCTGAACTATGACCCGAGTGTCATTATGCATATGGCGGTTGGCACATCACTGGCGACCATCATTGTCACGTCAATGAGTTCAGTGAGTGCGCATCATAAACGTGGAGCCGTGTTGTGGCCTGTGTTTCGCAATTTGGCACCGGGTTTAGTCATGGGCGCTTTTTTAGGTGCGGGCATTGCAGACTATATGTCAGGACATGGTTTACAACTGCTGATCGGTTTTTTTGCGGTATGGGTGGCGTACAAAATGTTTAGTGGCGCACATGTTGAGGTCGATCCATCGCGTCAGTTGCCCTCTACAGGCAAACAGTTATTTGTCGGTGCAGGCATTGGTGTGGCTTCTGCGATCTTTGGCATTGGTGGGGGTAGTTTGACAGTGCCGTACTTAAACCGTCATGGTGTGGTTATGCAAAAAGCGGTGGCGACGTCAGCTGCTTGTGGCCTACCAATTGCAGTGGCTGGAGCTTTAGGTTTTATGTGGTTCGGGCATCGGGCTGAAGTGAATGTACCGAATACCATTGGTTATATTCATGTCTATGCATTTTTCGGGATTGCGGTCATGAGTTTTATCACCGCAAAGGTTGGTGCGAAAGTGGCGCATCTTTTATCGTCTGCGATGTTGAAAAAGTGTTTTGCTGGTTTGTTGGTGGTGGTCGGTTTATATTTTATTTATCAAGGTTTTAGTTCTTAATTTCTTTGACAATGTTGTGTGCGTTGCTGTTGATTGGCATTATAGACGGTAAAATTGTTAGACAATGACATAGTGTTTAGCGTTTAAGATCGGGTAAAACCTAAAAATAGGTCACTAAAGACCATGGATTGCATCTTATAAAAACAAGTTAGGAACAGTATGCAAGCACATGATACAGAGAGTTTGTCCGAACAAATTGCCAAGCACATCAGTGAACAAATCATTCGCGGTGAATTGGTCGAAGGTGAGCGCATACAAGAATTACGTATTGCCGCTGAACTGGATGTGAGTCGCGGCTCGGTGCGTGAGGCCTTGTTACTGCTTGAACGCACACATCTGATTGAAATCTACCCGCGTCGTGGTGCCATCGTTTCTGAAATGTCGGCTCAGCAAGTACGTGCCTTGTTTGACACCAGCAGTCTGCTGTTGGGGCAAATTGTGCAACGCATTGCGGAAACATGGCGCAGCTATGAAGCGGAACGTTTACAGCTGTTATTGGATGAGTTGGGGAATCAGCTGAAACAGGGCAGTATCGAAAAATTTTATGATTTGATTTTTGAAGGATTGGCGCGCCAGCATGAAATGGTGGGCAATGCCTATTTGATGAAGTTTTACCAAGAACTGTTACCCTCGATACGTCGGAGCTATTTTTTAACCTTAAATACTTCGCGTAGAGAGTTACAAGAATCTTATGATTTATTTAAACTGGTGACTGATGCGGTTTTAATCAGAAAATCACAACAAGCTACTTTATTTATGGAAGATTTTTGTCGACACTTACGTAACTTGGTGTTGGAATCTCTGACCCGAATGAAACAAATTGAACTTGCGTGGGCGAGACGCTCACGACGTTAGTCAGGACATTATGCGTTTAAGCAGTTTAAAACTTTCCGGCTTCAAATCTTTTGCCGACAGTACCACATTACACTTTAAAGATAACCGTACCGCAGTCGTTGGGCCGAACGGTTGTGGCAAATCCAATGTGATCGATGCTATTCGCTGGGTCATGGGCGAATCCAGTGCGCGTCAATTGCGTGGTGGCAGTATGCAGGATGTCATTTTTACAGGCACGGCAAAGCGCAAACCTGTCAGTGTCGCCAGTGTAGAACTGCGTTTTGACAACACTTATGGCAAGTTAGGCGGTAGCTATAATGCCTATACCGAACTGGCGGTTAAACGTCAGGTCAACCGAGATGGCAAGTCTGAATACTTTTTAAATGGTACCAAGTGCCGTCGTCGGGACATTACAGATATATTCTTGGGCACAGGTTTAGGGCCACGTTCTTATTCGATTATTGAACAGGGTATGATCAACCGTTTGGTCGATGCAAAACCTGAAGAAATGCGGGTTTTTATTGAGGAAGCCGCAGGGGTTTCGCGTTATCAAGCACGTCGCCGTGAAACTTTATTGCATTTGGATCACACCACGCAAAATTTATCGCGTTTAGAAGATATTGCCTCTGAATTAAGATCACAGTTAAAAACTTTAAAACGTCAGGCTGAAACCGCGATTCAGTACAAAACACTGGAAAGCCAAATTCGCACCATTAAAGTCGAAGTCTTGTCTTTTCAATGTGAACAAAGCAGCCGTTTACAGCAAGAATATACGCTGCACATGAATGATTTGGGTGAGCAGTTCAAGCTGGTGCGTTCAGAGTTAACCACTTTAGAGCATGATTTGACGTCAACCAGTGAGCTATTTCAACGCCTGATTCAGCAGTCCACGCCACTACAGAGTGAGTGGCAGCAGGCAGAGAAAAAGCTGGCTGAGTTGAAAATGGCTTTGGAACAAAAGCAGAGCTTATTCCAGCAAAACACGACCACTTTGGCACAGCTTGAACAGCAGAAGGCGCAAACTAAAGAACGTATGCAACTGATCGAGCTGCAACTGGAAAGTTTGCACGAACAAAATGAGCTTCATACCGAACAGTTACAACAGCAAGAAAGTCAAAACCAACAGCAAAGCCAAGGTTTAACGGATTTAAAAGCACAGCAGCAACAGTTGCTTCAACAGTTTGAACAAGTCAAAAGTTTGGTTGAAAAACAGCAGCAACAAAAAACGCAAATGTTGGCGCAAAGTGAACAGTTGGCCAAAAATATTTTACGCTTTGAACAGCAAAAGCAGATTTTAGAGCAGCAAGCGGCGCAAATTCAAAACCAAAGCCAGTTGGATGCGATAGACCAGCTGTTACATGCAAAGCAAGACGCTGAGGCACAGCAGTTACAACGTGAGCAAAGTATCATTGAGGTACAGTTGCAGCTGGATGATTTGCGTATCCAACACCAAGCTGCTCAAACTGAGCTGAATGAACATAAAGCAGATATACAGGTTTTGAGTGCCGAACAGAAGCATCTCAAACAGCTTCTGGTCAAAGTCAGTGCCTTAAAAAATAGTGATCATCCACAGTTGATGCATGTGCTGAAGCTTAAAGATGCGGCTAAAACCCATGCCGCGCTGGTCGAAAAATTCTTAGCCAAATGGCTTTCAGCGCACTGTTTGGACAACAGCGATGCATTCACCGATGCCGTTGCACGTCAGTTAACGCCTCAGCCGCATGTTGAACTGATCGAAATTGCAGGTTGCGATAGCCTAGCCAGTTGGATTGAATCGCCACAATCCTCTTTGTGGCAGCAGGTGGGGGTGACCACCAACTTAAAACAAGCCTTGGCTCTGCAAAAGCAATTGAAAGATGGTCAGTCTCTTCTAAGTTTAGACGGTTACCATGTTGGCATGGACTGGGTGATTGGTTTGGATTATGACGAAGCAAGCCAAGCTGGACAGGGTGCGCTAAGCCATCGGATTCGTTTAGATGAAATTGAACAGACCCTTGCTGAAAAAACGGGACTTCTGACTCAGCTTGAAACGAAAACCACAGAGCTTCGTACTCAAGTCCAAGCGGTGGATGAGCAGTTAAAAGCGGATCAACAACTGTTGAAAAAAGAAGTTCAAGCGACGCAGCAGATTGATTTGAATATTGCCAAAGTGCAAAGTACCAACCAAGCCTTTGAAGTGCAAAAGCAACAATTGGCCAATCAACTGGCGCAGCTAGACAGTCAGCTTGAAGAAGATGCCATGCAAAAAGATGATCTGGAGATTGATTTGCATGCATTGAATATTAAGCTCGAGCAAAACTTGCCAAACTACAAAACCATGCAGTTCCAAGTGGAGTCTTTGACTGAGCAACTGGATGATAGCCAGCAGCAGGCGCAGCAGGTTTGGCAAGCACTTGAAATGGTGCGTCGTCAGGCGGTGCAAACCACACAGCAGATTGAACTGTTAGAAAAAGACAGTACTTTCTTAAAAGCGCAGTATCAGCAAATTTTGTCGCAAATGGAGCAGGCCAAAAAGTTTATTGACCCTGTACAACTTGAGCTGCCTGCCTTAGAAAGCCAATTCAGCGAACAAGCACAGATCACTGAAAAGCTGCAAAAAACATGGTCTGAATGGCAAGTTGAGCTGAATGCGGTGCAAGAACGTCAGCAAAGTTTGACCGAACACCGTCATCAACAGCAACAACAAGATGAAAAGCTGAGAACCCAGTTAGAAGAGAAACGTTTGGCGTGGCAAGCCGCAAAGTCAGACTTACAACATTATTCTGAACAGCTGAAAGAAATGAATGTTGAACCTGTTGTGGGTTTGAGCATTGAGATCAGCAGCCATCAACAGATTTTGGAAAAAGTGCAGCAGCAGTTTGAGAAATTGGGTGCAGTCAATTTGGCGGCTTCAGAAGAATATGAAGAAGTATCAAAACGTTTTGAAGAGTTGAGTCATCAAATTCAAGATTTGGAAAATACCGTTGAGCAGTTACGTGCTGCAATGAAAAGTATTGACCAAGAAACCCGTAAACTGTTCATGAGCACTTTTGATCGGGTCAATACCGAACTACAAGATCTGTTCCCGAAAGTTTTCAATGGTGGAGAAGCGAGTCTGACTTTGGAAGATGACTGGCAGTCAGGGGTTAAACTCATGGCCCGTCCGCCAGGCAAACGCAATAGCTCATTGGCGCTACTTTCAGGGGGAGAAAAAGCCCTGACCGCATTGGCCTTGGTGTTTGCGATCTTCCGCCTCAATCCATCGCCATTTTGTGTTTTGGATGAAGTTGATGCGCCTTTGGATGATGCGAACGTGGGAAGATTTTGTAATCTTGTAAAAGAGCTTTCTGAACAGGTGCAATTCATTTACATTACCCATAATAAACTCGCAATGACGATGGCGACCGACTTGTTAGGTGTTACGATGCCTGAACCGGGAACATCAAAATTAGTGACTGTAAATTTAGAACAGGCAAAAGAATACGGTTTAGTCGCGGAGGCCTAATAAGATGGAATACACAACAATTATTGGTATCGTCATAGCAGTGATTATTATGCTGTTTGGGGTTCGAATGATTTTTCGAAAGCCGGCAGATGCAGCGCCTTCACTTGAGTCCGCATTGCATATCGATGCTGACAGTCAAAAACCGATTATCCCGCGTCACGTTCGTGACCAACTGCAAACAACGGCATCAGTTGAAGAGGCTGAACGTAAAGAGCCGACTTTAAACGAAAGCTCTGTAGAAGAGACACTGCCTGAAAAAGCCGAACCGAAAGCTTTGGATGCAGATAGTGTGCTCGAAAGCAGCAACACGGAACCAAGTTTGGATGTATCAGCTGAGGTAGAAAATAAAGCAGTAGACTTAGTCACTCCTGAAAATGCTGTAGCAGATGCAACGGAATTAACGACTGAAAGTGCAAGCTCCTCGCTTGTTGATGACCAAGCAAAAGCGGATAAAGCTGAATTTAGTTTAAATGCCAACGTCGAAAAAGCTGAAATTTCAGAGTTTGACGATGAAAGCAGCATTTTAGATGCACATTTGTATGAGCAAAAAATTGTCGATGATGAAAGCGCCTTAGCCACAGCAGAATCGTTTATTGCCCTGAATGTTTATCCTGAACGTCGTGCATTATCTGGTGAGAAAACTTTAAAAGTTTTAATGAAGTATGGTTTACGTTTTGGTGAAATGTCTTGTTTCCATCGTTATAACGAAGATGGAACCAAGTTACTGTTCTCTGTGTTGCAAATTACTGATACAGGCATGGATGGTTTTGACTTGGAAAATCTGTCGACCGATCCAATTAAAGGCTTGGCATTTTTCTTGGCCTTACCACACCGCGATGTCCAAAATGCCTTCGACACCATGGACAGTATTTCACGTTTGATTGCCCGTGAAATCGATGGAACAGTTTATGATCAAAACAACCAAGAGTTTACGCCACAACTGCGTGAGCATTGGCGCCACTTGGCGATTGATTACCGTGCTGGACAAGCAATCGACGCTTAATCTGATTGAAAGCAGCGGTAACGATTTCTATAATAGACAGTAGAAATACAATTTTTAGGGCGGAACAAAGACCGCCCTTTTTTATGGTGAAATTATGACTCAAACTTCGACTGTCGTTGCGCAAATGCGTCAACTGATCCAAATTTTGGCACAGCATAATCATGCTTATTATGTGATGGATCAGCCGACCATTTTAGACAGTGAATATGATCAGCTTTTTTATCAGTTGAAAGCTTTAGAAGAACAATACCCTGAGTATATTCAGCCAGATAGCCCGATCAATAAAGTCGGTGGTAAACCTTTGGCGAAGTTTACGAGCGTGACCCATGTGGTACCGATGCTGTCTTTAGGCAATGTGTTTAATCAAGAAGAACTCTTTGCTTTTGCACGCCGTGCAGAAGAACGGTTGCCGAATCAAACGATTCAATATGATGTCGAACTGAAGTTTGATGGTCTTGCCATTTCACTGTGGTATGAACAAGGTGTGCTGGTGCGTGGGGTGACGCGTGGTGATGGTGAGACAGGGGAAGACATTACCCAAAACGTCAAAACCATTCGGAACTTGCCGAAGGTATTGAGTACAGATCAGGGAGAAGTGCCTACGCTACTGGAAGTTCGTGGCGAAGTTTTGATGCCTAAAGCAGGCTTTGAAAAGCTCAATGCCGAAAACGAAGCCAAAGGTGAGAAGACTTTTGCCAACCCACGTAATGCCGCAGCGGGAAGTTTACGTCAGTTAGACCCGAATATTGCGGCTTCGCGTCCACTCGCATTTTATGCTTATGGTATTGCGCAGTGTGAACCGAACCATGGTCAAAGTACTATGTCGGAAAGTCTAGAGTGGTTGCAACAGTTTGGCTTTGCAGTTGGTGAGCGTCATTTTGTCTGCGATAGTATTCAAGAAGTTCAAGCGGTTTATGAGCAAATCAATGCGGAACGACCACAATTGAGTGTGGAAATTGACGGCATGGTGATTAAGGTCAACAGTCTCAAACAACAGCAACAGCTCGGTTTTTTAAGTCGTGAACCGCGTTGGGCAACGGCTTATAAATTCCCTGCGGTGGCTGCGCTCACCACGGTTGAAAATATTGACTGGCAAGTGGGGCGTACAGGTACACTCACACCTGTGGCGCGTTTGAATCCTGTTGCTGTGGGCGGCGTGACCGTTTCAAATGTGACTTTGCATAATATTGGGGAAATTCACCGCCTAGATGTGCGAATTGGCGATACTGTCAGTGTTTACCGTAGTGGTGATGTGATTCCCAAAGTGGAAAAAGTATGGCCTGAGTTCCGTCCTGTCGATGCGACTGAAGTTGAACTCCCGAGCCAATGCCCCGTGTGTGAATCGCCTGTGGTGATGCCCGAAGGTGAAGCTTTAGCACGTTGCTCAGGTGGTTTGTATTGTGCCGCACAGCGTATTGAAGCAATTCGTCACTTCGTATCACGTAAAGCGCTTGATATTGAAGGTTTGGGGGATCGTTGGGTCGAATCACTGTTACATCTTGATCTGCTTAAAGATGTGGCTGATATTTATCACCTACACGAGCACCGAGAAAAGCTATTAACCATTGAAAAAATGGGTGAGAAGTCCGTTCAGAACTTGATTGATTCGATTGAAAATAGTAAGAAAACCACTTTGGCTGCATTTATTTATGCATTGGGGATTCGTGGAGTGGGTGAAACCACAGCACGTATGTTGGCCAATACTTTCCAAACTTTAGATGCGCTACGTGTCGCAGACATTGAAGCTTTAAAGAAAACTCCAGATGTGGGGGATATCACGGCGGAGTGGATTGTCGACTTTTTCCAAGCGCCGCATAACCTTGAAGTTTTAGACCGATTATTGGCGGCAGGTATTCACTGGGATGCACCTGTGGCACCAAGTCGCCAGCCTCTAAATGGAGAAAGTTGGGTCGTGACGGGTACACTCAGTACGATGGGGCGTGATGAAGCAACGCAGCTCCTACAAGCACTGGGCGCACGTGTGAGTGGTAGCGTGTCGAGTAAGACCAAGTGTGTTGTTGCAGGTGAAAAAGCAGGTTCAAAGCTGGATAAAGCAGAGAAGCTTGGGATTGCTGTGATTAATGAAGCTGAGTTTATTCAACTGATGAAAGATTATGGTCAGTTAGAGGTTTAGATTTTTGATTTGGATCAAAAAAATACTGTTCAGATAATTGCGTTCAGTTAAAGCACGACTAAAACGACTTTTAATGATGAGGGGTTCACAGCGGAGTCTTACGTATTCGCATCAAATGCTTGAAGTTCGTATGTTACTTTGGATTAGCCCAAAGTAACCAAAGGCATTAGTCATCAGCAAAACTCGTTCATTGCCATCAATGAATAAAATTGTCGCAGAAACAATTTTTTCTAATGTAGTGTTGTCTCGAACAGTTGCTGATGACATTTCGTGTATCCCATACCTTCATAAATTTAGAAAAAGCATAATGCTCGTCAGTTATGAAATTGACTAGTACTATGCTTTTTATTTATTTTTAAGGAATATATTGCTTAATGACACCGTCATCGAGCAATTGTTGAAAGTGCTCAACCAAGCTTTCTTTGACATCTCGATACTTTAAGCCTAATTCTTTTTGGCTCTTGTTCGCATCAAAATATATCGGATAACCCATATTCAACTCAACAAACTCGCGGCTAAAACCAATGAATGGACCAATCACCTTAAAGGCTGCTTTAGGAAGTTCATTTCGTGGAAATGGGAACTTCCAACCAAAATGTGCTTTCAGTAATTGACCGATTTCAAGCAGACTTAAAGTTCCACCACTCACGATGTAACGACCTGTTGCTTCTGGGGTGAATGCTGCTTGTAAGTGCGCTTCAGCAACATCTTGAACATCGACCACACCATTCCACATAGGTGGGACACCAGCTAAAGTCAAACCATTGGTAAACTGTTGTAAGACCTCAATTGAGCCTGACTGTGTATTTGGGGTCAATGAACGACCAAAGACCAACGCAGGGTTAATGCAGACCAACTGCCAACGATCTTGTGCCTCAGTCATTTCCCAAGCTTTACGCTCAGCCATCACTTTAGAATATGGATAAGGCTGATGGGTCTCGGAACTGCTGGTGTTCCAGTGACTTTCATTAAAAGTATTGTGGTCTGTTTTTAAAATATCAATGGCATCGCCATAGGTCGAAGCAATACTCGAAGTGACAATGACGCGTTTAACGGACTCGGTTTCATTCACGGTGTTTAAGACATTTTCTGTACCCAAAACAGCAGGTTCAATGATGTCTTTCACCGCATCTTTATAGTTGGTAACGACGAAAGGAGAGGCCATATGAAAGACAATTTCACAACCTTGCATCGCTTCTTTAAAGGAATTGGGTTCGAGCAAATTGGCTTTAAAGAGTTTCAGTGTTCCGGCACTGCTGTCTGCAATTTTAGATAAATGCGCGAAGCTTTGGGTTTTGTTCAAGTCACGTACAGTGGCATGAACGGTATACCCTTGGGTTAATAATTTTTGAATCACCCAACTGGCAATATAACCCGATGCACCTGTAACCAGTACCGGTGCTTGTGTTGCTAAGTTTGTCATAGATTACCCATTGTTGTTTTAAGTATTGGCTTAGTGTAAACGTGAATGCCATGAAAGTCTTTGCCTATGGGGTGAACAGGTGTCTGACTTATGCGTCATTTTATAATACTGCACCAAACTGTATTGAAAATGAGCGAGTAAAACGTATTTTTTAGCAGTAATCTTAAATTTGTATTTTATATCAAATAGATAAGTCAAATGATAAAATACAATAAATAATGATAATTATTTTACATATAATAATGATTCTCATTAAAAATAAGTGTTGTTTAAAATGAAATCCTTCTCTAAGAAAATTCTTGCAAGCTCTGTTGGGCTTTTGATGATGGGTGGAGGCTGTTTACAGCTTGCTTTTGCAGAGGAGGTTTCAGTTTTACCTGCCTTAAAATCAGAAGCGCAATCACAACAAGGCTATGCCGATGGTAAATTGGCGAAGGCAGCTGACTTGGGTGCTTTAGGGAATAAGTCAACGATTGATACGCCATTTACGGTTTCTACTTATACAGAGCAACTGATTCGTGATCAACAAGCATCTACAGTGGGGGAAGTTTTAGAAAATGATGCCAGTATTCGTGCGACGACCAATCAAGGTCATTTAAACGAAAACTTCCAAATTCGTGGTTTTAGTGTCGGCTATGACGATATGGCTTATAACGGGTTATACGCTGTAGCTCCTATGGGACGTATACCAACAGATTTACTAGAATCGGTAACAGTATTGAAAGGACCGAATGCTTTGGTTGCAGGTATGGCACCAGCAGGAAGCGTTGGCGGAGTAGTGATTGCGAATTCTAAACGTGCCGACCAAGATCTAACACGTATTTCGACGTCATTAGAAGATGAGAGTTATTATAAAACCAATGTGGATGTTTCTCGTCGTTTTGGTGACCAAAAACAATTTGGCATTCGTGTAAACGGCACATATGGAGACGGTGAGCATCTTATTGAAGGTATGGATGACCGTTTAGCACTGGGTTCGATTGCAGCGGACTATACGACCGATAAATTAAAACTAAACTTTGATGCTTATGCCATTCGTGAAAACCGTGATAATGGTTCACCTGCAATGGTTTCTATGCAAAAAACAGGCGTAGTTGCTGCACCAAAGGGGGATAATAATTACTTTGATCAAATTCATGGGGAAACCTATAGCCGTTATGCGGGCTTAAATGGTGAATATAAATTCACCCCTGATACCAAAGTTTTTGCAGGTGTGGGTTATGTTGAAAAAGGTTATTCGGGCCATATTTTTGGTACGCGTATGGTCTTGCAGAACAGTGCAGGTGATGCAACTTCGCAGTACTATCGAGTCGCATCTAAAGAAAATAACCTAAGTGGTAATACGGGTATTGAAACTAAATTCAATACAGGCGCCATTAAACATACCCTTGGGTTACGTGCAGATTATGTGCATCGCGAATACGATCAACACTCTCGTGCGACCAGTTCATCATTTACAACGAATCTTTATAATCCTAACTCGAACGGGACAATGCCAACGACCTATCCAACAGTTGTACCTTATGAAGATGATAAATTCATGAGTTATACCTTGACGGATCAAATTTCAATGTTGGATGACAAATTTCAGTTGATTTTGGGTGCTCGTTATCAAGATATGCAGTTGGAAAGTCTCACTACAGATGTGAAATACGATGAAAATAAGCTTTCACCAAGTTTAGGCATCGTAATCAAACCGTTTGGAGAAAATTTATCTTTTTATGCAAGTTATGTTGAAGGTTTATCAAAAGCAGACTCAGTAACTTCTACCGCGGATGTAAATGAAGGAAAACTGTTTAAGCCTTATGAAACGAAGCAATATGAAGTGGGAACGAAGTATCAAGCTGGTTCTTGGTTAAATAGCTTGGCAGTATATCAAATTGAAAAACCGACACTGATTACAACAGCTTTGGCGACAGCGGTTAATGGTAATACACAGATCACTGAAGATGGTGGGGAAAGCCGATCACGTGGTATTGAATGGTCCTTCTCAGGGAATTTGACTGAGGACTTAAGTCTACTGGGAAGCATGGCTTATATTGATGCTGAATATACAAAAGGTTCTACAAGCACCACTGATATTTCAGGCAATACGATTTATGGTGTACCAGACTTTACTGCCTCATTAGGTTTGGATTATGCCGTACCTGTGGTAGATGGTTTAAATGTTAATGCTCGGGCTAACTATGTTAGTGAACAATATTTAGATAGTTTGAATACCTATAAACTTCCTGACTATACTATTCTTGATGTTGGTGCGCGCTATAAAACAAAACTGGGTGGTGTAAACACGACTTTCCTAGCCAATGTCGATAACGTGACTAATAAAAAATATTGGGAAGGTGTGTTCAACTCTTACTATGCAACGGTTGGTGGTGCACGTACCTATAAACTCGGCGTCACTTTCGATTTCTAATTTTTATGATCAGCCCATTGCGATGCAGTGGGCTTTTTTATGTCTGAATGCTGACTCATTTAAGTTGAACGCAATGATGAAATTTCTAGGTTTACTCCTGTGCTGTGGTGGTTGTGTGCTGCTGTATTTGACCCATCCTAACCAAACGGTTCTTAAACAGACTGTGGCGAAAAAGTATCGTTGGGTCGGGTGGATTGGTTTTATTTTGGCATTGGTCCTTTTACAGGCGGTATTACCAAAACTGGTGGCGGTGTTGATGTGGTTACTGATGCCATTGGTATTGTGGTCAGTACTGCCGTTTATTCCTTTATTACATGGGGCTTTGACGCATGACGTTGCTACGCGATCAAAAGATACAACCTGACTGGTGGACGAAAAGCTTTGCGGGCGCAGTCCTTGGACTTAGCCTAGCTTTCGCTTTAGCTGCATTAATTACAGTGTGGGGACTTCAGTCTGAGTATCGTAGTCTTGCTCCACAGTTAGGGATGTGGTCGATTCCTTGGATTTGGCTACCGTTATTTTTTGTGGCCTATTTTATTCCACGCGGATGGCAGTCCATTGTGATTTATCTGTTTTTCAATGTTGTAGCTTACACACTCGTATTTTGGCTCAGAGGGGAATAGGGCATGAAGGTACGTACAGATATTCTCCGACTGGCCAAAGAGTTACATACATGGGTAGGAATTTGCGCAGGCATTCTCTTGTTCATTTGCTTTTTTGCAGGTGGGCTGAGTATGTTTCAGCATGATTTGAGTAAGTGGGCAACGCCACCGCAACAAAGTTTAAATACGGTTGAATTCCATCAGTACAACGATTTGGTGTCACAGGTACAGCAGCAGTATCCTGAAGCGCAAAAAAGTTTCCAGATCAATTTAAACTCCAAAGAGTTCCATTATGCCCCGATTCAGTGGCAACCTGTGCAAAGTCAAGCACATGATGATCATGCCTTTGATACAGATCAAAGTGCGATGTTAGCGACATTGAAACCAGATGGCACTTTACAGGTTGAACAAGAAAACTTATCCAAACTGGGTTGGTTGATTGAACAACTACACGAAACGGCAGGCATTCCGGGAATGCTTGGGCATCATACACTCGGTGTTTATGTGATGGGTGTGGTTTCGGTCTTATATTTTTTGGCGCTAATGACAGGTTTAATCATCCTCTTGCCGACGTTGGTCAAAGACTATTTTGCGATACGGCAAGGTAAGAACAAAAAATGCTTTTGGCTTGATGCGCACAATGTGATTGGCATTACCAGTTTACCGTTTCATATTTTGATTAGTGTGACGGTGATTGTTTTTGCATTTCATGATCTCTTTTATGATGGCTTGGGGCAGTTGGTGTCCAAAGGCAAACCATTGTTTGAACGTCCCGCTGCGGTGCAGATTGCAGATCCGGTTCCTCAACTGGATGTTGAAAAAATACTCTTACAAGTACAGCAACAAGCACAGGGCTATGAGGTCTCGTCTGTAAGCTTTAACAATCTAGACCAACCTACCAAGGCATCGGCACGCGTCAGTTTATATAGTCCAGATCAGATGTTACGTGGAGATAACTTCGACGTGATGTTTTTCAATCCTTACCAGCCCGCACCCTATAGTACAGACAATTTAAATACCCAAAGTTCTGGTCTAGATCAATTGATTCGATCGATGTTCAGTTTGCACTTTGGTAACTATGGCGGAGATTTTACCCGGTGGTTGTATTTGGCCTTGGGGCTGGGCGGAGCATTTTTATTTTACTCAGGCAATATTCTATGGATTGAATCGCGTGTAAAGCGACAAAAAAATCCAAATTTAGCACCACCTGCACAGCGTAAGGATGTGCAATTCATCGCAAACTTAACCATAGGCGCATGTTTGGGAGCGGTCTTTGGCATTGTTATGAGTATGTTGATCGGGCGCTGGGCCTATGTACTCAGTCCTGAACTACACAGCATCAACGCATGGTTTATGTATATCTATTATGCGATTTTTATTTTCAGCTTAATGCTGAGCTTCGTACTGGGCGGAGCACGGGCATTACCAACGTTATTGCTGTCGATTGTGATTGTTTTACTGCTCATGCCTTTGACTTCTGCTATCGCATTGCTCTTACCTGAGATTGGATTATGGTCATCTTCTTCCTCTTTATGGTGGGTTGACGTCTTTGCTATTATTTTTGCTGGGTTATTTTTCCGTTTTTATCGCCAAGCTCAGGCCCGAGTCCAGTCCGCAGAAGTGGGTTCTCTTTGGTCCGTTGCTCAGAAAAAATGAAAGATTGTGCACCGTTCCAAGGTTGAAATAAGAAGCATTTTTAATGGTTACAAAATGAAGCACAGGGCGGTTCAAGCCTAAAAAGCCTTTGCAAAAAGGATAAAGTTTTGCAAAGGCTTCTTTTATAACTATTATTTTGATGATTCATACTGCAAATGCGTATGTTTCTCATTTTAATTTTATAAAAATCATAAACTTACATAATTTATCTTTTGCAAAGTGAATTAAATGTGTCCATAATAGTTGCATTAGAGAATGGAGATTTTGAAATGCGTGGCAATCCTGAAGTCGTAGACTACTTAAATATGTTGATCGGTGGAGAATTGGCTGCACGCGATCAATATCTCATTCATTCACGTATGTATGAAGATTGGGGTTTGAGCAAAATCTTTGAACGTATTGATCATGAAATGCAAGAAGAAGCACAACATGCGGATGCGATTATTCGCCGTGTTTTGTTTTTGGAAGGCACACCGAATATGCAACGTGATGACGTTGAAATTGGTGAAGATGTCGTTTCATGCTTAAAAGCCGATTTAAAGCTTGAATATCATGTACGTGAAAAATTAGCGCAAGGCGTAAAATTGTGTGAAGAAAAGGGTGATTACATTACCCGTGACATGTTACGTCAGCAAATGTCAGATACCGAAGAAGACCATACTTATTGGTTAGAAAAACAATTACGTTTAATTGAATTGATTGGTCTGCAAAACTACATTCAGTCTCAAATGTAAGAGATGCCAGCTACCAGTTTTATGTAAAGGTGGCATGTGTATTTACATACTGAGTAATCAAAAAGCCTTCGAATCAATGTCCGAAGGCTTTTTTGTATGGGTTATTTTTTAGAGAATTTTTGAATATCTGCCAATACTTGTCCCGCATGGGTTTGGGTATTCACACTGCTGTAGTGATAGACCACTGTACCTTGTGGGTCAATCAGAAAGGTTTCACGTTTCGCAATTTTCGCGATGCCTAAGTTCCGTACGATGCCGAGTTGATTTGCCAGTTGATGATTGTGATCAGCCAAAATAGGGAAATTCAGTCCCAACTTTTTAGAAAATTTTTGATGTGACTGTACATCGTCCAAACTCACGCCTAAGACCACCGCATTATTTTTGCTAAATTGTGGGTAGAGTGCTTTAAACTGATTGGCTTCTTGGGTGCAGCCCGGCGAGTCATCTTTCGGATAAAAATATAACACTACCCATTTGCCTTGATATTGTTTGAGCTCATGCCATTTGGAATTTTGATCTTGTAACTTAAAACTCGGTGCGGGCTTGCCCACCCATTGTTTTTGGTCTGATGAAGCGCTTGAAAAAGCTGGTGCTGCATAAGTGGCATTACTGATGGCACAGAAACTACCTAGCGAAAGTAAGCTAATCGTTGCCACTTGCATTATTTTCATGGTGTAGGCTGTCCAGAAATGTATTTCATTGATCTTAGCAAATTTTAAGGCACTAAAGTGCTGAGATTCTGGTGTCTAAATCTGAATTATTTGTTTAAATTTGCTGTTCATTCAAAGGGCTTGCTTTGCAACGGAGTCTGAGGTTTTATACTGTTTGAAATTTACAGTTTTAGAGTCTGCATTGAATCAACGTATTTTACTCATCACGGGCTGGGGTGGTGGGACCAAGTTACTACAACCTTTGGCTCATGCTTTGCAGCATAAAGGCCATTCGGTTGAGCTGATCAATATTTTTAATGGATTGGATACACAGGTGTTGCAGCAACATGCTGAACAAGCCAAAGATTTTGATGTCATTATAGGTTGGTCTTTGGGGGGGCAACTGGCAACTTTATTGGTCGCGGCTGTTGAACAGCAGTATCAACAGCAAAAAGTATTAATTACTCTGGCTTCAAATCCGTGCTTTGTGGCGCATGAAAACTGGCCAACCGCGATGAGTCCAGCGACATTTCAAAACTTTAAACAATCCTTTGAAGCAGATGCGATTGCAACCTTAAAGAAATTTGGATTTATGGTGTGTCAAGGGACAGCAACCAACAAGCAAGATTTTTTACAGTTGCAAAGTTTGATTCAGCCTCAGTCTTTAGATCTGTTAAAACAGGGACTCAATTGCTTAGAGCATTTAAATACGGTTGAGATCTTACACAATTATACGGGGCATCAACTCCACCTGCTGGCTAAACAAGATTTTTTAGTTAGCTACAAAGTCTTGGATAATTTAAAAGCTTTAGGTGCAAATTTTTTAGATGCGATGCTTTTAAGTGGTTCACATGGGCTTCCAGTTTTTCATGCCGATGAAGTAACTGACAAAATCTGCCAATATTTACAAAAAATGGATTAAACAATTCGCTGAGTGGCGAATATCGCAATTTCTTTTTGATGCGTGCAGGTTTAAGATCAGTCAAACTGAAATTTTGCTGTAACTGTAGTCGATATGGAGTTAAGGATGACTGAGATCAATGCCAAATTGGATGGTGAGTTGGATGACTTAGCATTTGATCGGGAACATATTTGGCATCCTTATACCTCGATGACCAATCCGCTCCCCACCTTTAAAGTTAAAAAAGCCTTTGGTTCAACCATTGAGTTAGATGATGGTCGTCAGCTGATTGATGGGATGTCTTCGTGGTGGTGCACCATACATGGTTATAACCATCCTGAACTGAATCAGGCCGTGACAGATCAGCTGCAAAACATGTCGCATATTATGTTTGGTGGTTTTAGCCATGATCCCGCCATTCAACTGGGCAAATTACTGTTGCAAATCACCCCGCCAAGTTTAGATAAAATTTTCTATGCAGACTCAGGTTCTGTTGCGGTTGAAGTAGCGTTAAAGATGGCAGTTCAGTATTGGACTTCGCTTGGGAAACAAGACAAAACCAATTTTGTCACCCCGCGTTCGGGCTACCATGGTGATACATGGAATGCGATGTCGGTCTGTGACCCTGTCACTGGGATGCATCAAATTTTTGGCTCAAGTTTACCCAATCGTATTTTTGTTCCTGCACCGCAAGTTGCCTTTGATGCAGCATGGGATCAGAAGGACATTCGTGAGCTTGAAAACACCTTAGCTGCACAGCATGAAAGTATCGCCGCGCTGATTATTGAGCCGATTGTTCAGGGTGCAGGAGGGATGCGTTTTTATCATCCTGAGTACTTACGACAGGCCAAATTGCTCTGTGAAAAATATGGTGTTTTACTGATTTTTGATGAAATTGCGACGGGTTTTGGGCGTACGGGGAAACTCTTTGCTTGGGAGCATGCACAGGTCGAACCTGACATTATGTGTATGGGTAAAGGTTTAACAGGCGGCTATATGACCTTGTCTGCAACCTTAACCACAAAGCATATTGCTGAAACCATCAGTCGAGGCGAAGCGGGTGTGTTTATGCACGGCCCAACGTTTATGGCCAATCCCTTGGCGTGTGCGGTGGCGGCGAAAAGTACAGAACTCCTCATTTCACAAGATTGGCAAAGCAATATTCAACGCATTGAAACACAACTTCGTACCGCTTTGACACCGTTGCAGTCACTTGAATATGTCTATGAAGTTCGTGTATTGGGTGCCATTGGTGTGGTTGAGCTGACGTTTAATGTGGATATGAAGACCTTACAACAAGAGTTTGTCCGCCGTGGTATTTGGGTGCGACCATTTGGAAAACTGGTTTATGTGATGCCCCCTTATGTGATTACCTCACATGAGCTGAAGACCTTACTTGAGCAATTGGTTGAAGTGGTGGTGCAGATGCAGGAGCCTGTTGTATGAAGCATGTAGAGCATTTTGCAGCGCAGTTGGATATCCTTAAACAACAAGGCAATTTGCGCCGGTTTACGTCCAATGTGCAGCAAGGGCGGATGATTCGAATTAATGATCATGAGATGTTGAATTTGGCATCGAATGATTATCTAGGATTGGCTGCAAATATCGAATTACGAGAACAGTTTTTCGATGAAACACCGAATGCGCAGCGCTGGATGAGTTCAGCTTCTTCACGTTTATTGACGGGTAATTTTCCTGAATATGAACAGTTTGAGAGCAGTCTGAGTCAAGCTTTTCATGGTCGAGCGGCTTTGGTATTTAACAGCGGCTATCACATGAATATTGGTATTTTACCTGCGTTAGCGGACAGTAAAACTCTAATTCTGGCTGATAAATTAATCCATGCCAGCATGATTGATGGTATTCGTTTATCGACAGCGAAGTTGGTACGTTATCGCCATAATGACTTGGCGCATTTAACCCAACTTTTACACAAGTATCATGCCGATGATGCTTTTGAGCGGATTATTGTGGTGACCGAGTCCATTTTTAGTATGGATGGTGATGAAACCGATTTGGCTGAACTGGTCCGTATCAAAAAACAGTTTGAAAAAGTCATGCTCTATGTCGACGAAGCACATGGTATTGGCGTACGTGGTGAGCAAGGCTTGGGCTGTGCTGAGCAATACCAAGTGATTGATGAGATCGACTTTTTAGTTGGTGCTTTGGGTAAGGCCATGGCTTCAATCGGCGGCTATCTGATTTGTCACCCTGTGATTCGAGACTATCTGATCAATACGATGCGCCCATTGATTTTTAGTACGGCACAACCGCCGATCTGCATGGCGTGGAGCAACTTTATCTTGCAACAAATCTTGCAGTTAAATAATGCACGTCAGCATTTACACAGTATCAGTCAGCATCTACAGCAAGCAGTTCAGGCCAAAGGTTTTGATTGTCCATCAACGTCTCAAATTGTCCCTGTAATCATCGGGGATTCAAGCAAAACGGTGGAGAAGGCGAAAACTTTGCAACAAGCAGGTTTTTATATTATGCCTGTACGACCACCGACTGTGCCGCAGCATAGTTCTAGACTACGCATTTCCTTAACTGCTCAAGTTCGCCATACTGATTTAGATCAGTTGATTCAGTTGTTGTGAGTGAGTCGTGAAGAATTTAGAGATTAATAAAGCACAAGTCGCATTGCGCTTTGCTCAGGCAGGGCAAAGCTATAGTGAGCATGCGGTTGTGCAAAAGCAAATTGCACGCCAGCTTTTTAATTTAATCCAATGTTATGCCACTAAAACGCAATTTGATCGGGTGTTTGAAATTGGTTGTGGTTCAGGCAATTTAAGCCATCTTTTGCTGAAGGATTTCCAAATTCAGCACTATCTATTGAATGACTTATATGCAGAGGTGCAGCAGCACTTTCAGGGTTATTCAAATATAGACTGGTTATTGGGTGACATTGAACAGCTTGTTTTTCCAGCTCATTTGGAACTGATTGTATCGACCTCTGCGTTGCAGTGGATGACGGATCTTGATGCTGTTTTTCAGAAAGCGAATGACAGTCTGCTTCCACAAGGGCTGTTTTGTTTTTCCACTTTTGGGGAGCGGAATTTACAAGAGATTAAGACCTTAACGGGGCAAGGCTTAGATTATGTCAACCTCGATCAACTACGGGAAAAATTGCAAAATCAAGGCTTTGAAGTTCTGCATTTGTCTGAACAGATTGAGTACTTAGACTTTGCGACACCGAAACAGGTACTGCAACATTTAAAAGCCACAGGTGTCACGGCAACTGCATCGAGCTTTCGTTGGACCAAGCACTCGCTTGAACGCTTTTATCAAGATTATCGACAATTTTCACAACTCGATACATCAGGACAGATTCATTATCGCCTGAGTTATCACCCTATTTATTGTATTGCACGGAGAATGCCATGACTGGATCAGTTTACTTTATCAGTGGAATCGATACAGGCATTGGGAAAACCTATACCACGGGCTACTTAGCCAAGCTTTGGAATGAACAAGGCCAAAAAACCATTACCCAAAAGCTAGTGCAAACGGGCAATGTTGATGTTTCTGAAGACATTGAACAGCACCGTAAAATTATGGGTATGGGTTGGTTCCCTGAAGATGACAGTAAGCTGACCATGCCTGAAATTTTTAGTTATCCTGCATCGCCACATTTGGCGACTAAAATTGATGGTCGTGAGATTGATTTTGCAAAAATCGAGCGTGCTACTCAGCAGCTGGCTGAAAAATATGAGGTGGTGTTGTTAGAAGGTGCAGGTGGTTTGATGGTGCCTTTAACCACAGATTTGCTTAGCATTGACTATATTGCAGCCAAGCAACTGCCTGTCATTTTGGTAAGTTCAGGGCGTTTGGGCAGTATTAACCATACTATTTTAAGTTTAGAAGCACTGAAAAGTCGTGGTTTAGAGCTTTACGCTTTAGCCTATAACTTAAATGATGAGTCACAAGATGAACTCATTTCTAAAGATACTGCGACCTATTTAAAAGCTTATTTGGCGACACATTTTCCGCAAGCCTTGTGGATCGATATTCCCGTGTTGAAGTAATTTGTAGAGTCATAAAAAAACCGCTAACAGCAAAAGTTGTCAGCGGTTTTTTTGACGGTTTTATTTATTGATTACTCACGACGCCAATTTTTTTTACATCAAGGCGTTGGGCTGCGGCCATGACCATCGCAATGTATTTATATTCCGTTGCGCGGTCAGCTTTGAGTTTAATTTGGTCTTGATCTGCTTTTTGAGCAACGGTTTGAAACAAGGCTTCGAGCGCTTGTTTGGACTCCACAGCTTGTTCATTCCAAAACATTTTACCTTGAGCATCTAAGCGTAGTTCCACGATTTCAGGTGGTTTTTCCTGAACTGGTGGTGGTGTGCCATTCGGGAGGTTGATATTAATGGCGTTGTTTGGCAATGGAATCGTGATAATGAACATAATCAGTAATACCAACATGACATCAATCAAAGGCGTCATGTTGACATCAAGCATCACATCTTCATCATCTTGGTTGGAACCAACATTCATACCCATAGCTGAATCCTTCTTTGATTAAGGTGAAGAGGGCGGTGTGGTGACAAAGGCAATTTTGCCAATCCCCGCTTGCTGCGTGGTAGTAATGACTTGGTCAATCGCATCGTATGGCGTAAGTTGGTCACCACGAATGTGGACATCGGGCTGAGGTCTCTTTTGTGCCTCTGTTTGTAGTCGTGCCAGTAAAGTGGCTTTGTCGGCAATGTAACTCTCATTCCAGAAAATATCGCCATTTTTATTGACTGCGAGTTGAATATTTTCAGGTTTGGTTTCATAAGGCACATTCTTTTCTTCAGGCAAATTGACTGGCACGGTATGAACCGCAACAGGCACTGTAATGAGGAAAATAATCAGTAAAACCAACATAATATCAACCAATGGTGTGGTATTAATGGTTCCGATTACATCATCATCGCTGTCATTTGAATTTACCGTCATTCCCATGGCTGATTCCTCATGTTCTTATTTCATGTCACGGTTAACAGGATTGTTGGTGCTGATTTCACCACTTAACAACACAGCATGCAGGTCTGAACCAAAGGTACGGACTTCTTCCATTACGGCTTTATTCCGGCGGGTTAACCAGTTGTAACCAAGCACTGCTGGAACAGCCACGGCTAAACCAATTGCAGTCATAATTAAGGCTTCACCGACAGGGCCTGCGACTTTATCAATAGAAGCTTGACCCGATACCCCAATCGCGGTTAACGCATGGTAAATTCCCCAAACGGTACCGAATAAACCCACGAAAGGTGCGGTTGAACCTACAGTTGCTAGAAAAGCCAGCCCACCACTTAAATGGCTGTGAATTTTGTCGATAGCACGTTGAATCGAGATAGTGACCCAAGTATTAAAGTCGATACGCTCTAATAATGTTCCACCATGGTTTTTTGTGGATTTAATGCCTTTTTCAGCAATAAAGCGATACACACTGGCATCATCTAAACCCTCAGTTGCAGTATCGAGAGAGGTTGCTTCCCAAAAGTTTTTATCGGCATGTTGGCCTTGTTTGCGGATTTTGCCTTGCTGTAAGCATTTGGTGATGATGATGTACCATGTCCCAATCGACATAATCACCAAAATAAACAGTGTCACTTTAGACACCAGATCACCTTCTTTCCACATTGCTTCTAAGCCATAAGGGTTATGTACTTTTTCTGAAGCAGAAGGTGCTTTCTCAGCTAAGGGTGGGGGAACAGGTGTTGCTGCTTTCTCAGTCGCAGTGACTGGTGTAGTCATTGCTGTAGTGGGCGCAGCTGTTTCCTCTGCAAAAATAGCTTGTAGAGGAAGTAATGTGCTCATTCCAAGTAGGCTTGCTGCGGTAAAGTTTTTTAATTTTTGCATTGTGTAACTCCTAATGTCGGCTGATCTTTTTCAATTATTCGAGAACAAATTCGTATGGGATGTCGAACCAAGCGCTTTGAGCTACGCCATCTTTCATTGCAGGTTTAAATGTGCACAAGCTATACGCTTTCGTTGCTGCTCGGTCTAAAGTACGGTCACCTGTTGAGCGTTTCACTTTGACTTCTTGCGCCTTACCATTGGTATCGACAAAGACCGAAATCAGTACGGTGCCTGAAATACCACTCATCTCTGCTTCGCGTGGATAGCTTGGAGCTTTGCATCCAGCTTCACCTTCCGATACTCCACGTGTAACACCTGTGGGTTTGGGTGCAGGTGATGGAGCAGCGGCAGTCGGTGTTGGGGTTGGAGATGGGCTTGGAGAAGGCGATGATGCAACTGGCGTCGGCGTGCTTATCGTCGGTTTAGTGACGGGTGTAGCAACTGTTTTTTGCACTGGGATTGCTTTTTCTACAGGTTTGGGGTCAGGTTGCTGCGCTACTTTTTCCACCATTTTGGGTGGCTCTAGTGGAACTTCTTTAGGTGGTTCAGGCTCAGGTGGCTTGATATCTTGCAGAATGATCAATTCCACAGGTTCGGTTGAGGGTTTGACAATATCTTTTGCCAAGCCCGCCATTAGCACCAAGCCAACAAGAACATGTAAGAAAATCACAATGCCAATACCTGTGAGTTTTTTGGCGGAGTTTTTTTCTAAATCTTCAAATGTAGTGCCCATAATTACTCCTAAAATTTAAGCCAAATCTACTTTTTAAAAGCATTGGATTGCACTTGGGAAAATCCATATATATCTGGTTAAAGTTGAGCATGTATAAACATCACCACAGATTGAATATTTCAATCTGTGGCTCAGATCCGCTTAGAACGTATATGTACCTCTTACATAGAAAGTACGTCCTGTTGGGTCGCTGTAACGTGGGTCATAGCCGTATTGGAAGTTATCGAGAACATTTGATGCAGCAGGTTCTTCATCAAATAGGTTTTTGATGCCACCCGTTAGGGTTAAGTTTTTGAAACCTTTATAGGTGCCTGCAATGTTGTAGAGGGTATAGTCGGGGACTTTGTGATTATCAAAGCCTTCTTCACCTGTTGCATTTTGGTCGTGATAGCCTCGGAAAAATTGCTGTTCAAAGACCAATTTCCAGTCTTCATAGCTCCAATTGATGTTTGCGGTATGTTTCCAGCGCAGTACAGCAGGGTCATCATAAACGCCCACTAAGCCCTCCCAGTCTCCATCTTTTTCTTCTTGGTAGTCATTTTTGATGACATATGTTCCATTAATTCCAAAGCCAAACCGACCGGTTGATGTCATAGGAGTGAGGTAGTCCAAGCTAATGTCTATCCCTTCGGTTTTGATGCCACCTGTATTCATTAACGTGGTATTGATGTATTGGATACGGCCGTCTGCATCTCGCACAAAGCGATCTGCATATTTGGTTGGATCTTCGAAAATGGAAGTTTCACCCGTTAAGCCAATAAGATTTTCGATTTCGATATTGTAGTAATCGACCGCTAAGACTAGGTTCTTAAGGGGCTCAAAAACAAAGCCTGCTGTAAATGTGGTTGATTCTTCGGGCTGAAGCTCAGAGTTACCGCCTTGCATACGCTTAAATTGGGTATTACATTCTGTTTGATATTGCGGTGAAGTTGCTACGCCACCTGGACAGAGCACAGGGTCATCGTATTTTGCCCCCGTGTAAGTTTGGCTTTGCGGCGCATTAATTTCATATAAGCTTGGAGCACGGAAACCTGTACTGTAAGTACTTCGGAACATTAATTGTTTTAAAGGTTCCCAGCGTAAACCTACTTTCGGGTTGAAGGTGTCGCCAAAATCACTGTAGTCATCAAAACGTGCTGCAAGTTGCGCTTCTAAAGTGGAGGTAATCGGAATTTGTAGCTCTGAGAAAACGGCTGTAATGTCGCGGTCACCCTTGCTGATAGGTTTGTCAGGGTCAATGCCACTACCTGGGACAAGTCGAACAAGGTCTGAGTTTACCTTTGCTTCCCAGTCTTGCGTGGTAAAGCTACCGCCGAAGGCAAAACCCACGTCACCCGCAGGAAGGGTAAAAATTGGACGGCTGATCGTAAAGTCAAAGGTGGTGGAGTCTAAGGTCGCATCATTGGTCGTACCGCTGACTTCTAATGAATTCCAAACACTTGAATCCGCTGAAGGACCAAAGGGGTTAATGGTGCCGTTATCTAGCCCTTCTTGCAGTTGACTACGATTTAAATAGCCACTAACGAAACTGTCCTTTGCTTTACCTTTTGCATAGGTCACGCCGCTGTCGATGTTCCAGCCATATGCTTCACCTTCAATCCCTGCAAAAATACGATGTGATTCATTGGTTGTCTTAGAAACACGGTTACCTGCTTGTGAGCGTAGGTAGAGTTGTAAAGGGTCCCCACTTAAACCTGGAACAGCAGGAGTGATACCTTCCCCTGGATAATATTGGCTTCCTTTGGGAAGTGTCACAGATCGGCTATAGACATCGGGTGCGATTGAGGTAGTGACTTCATTTTTTGCATATACATATTCAGCAATCGCGTTGAATTGGTCACTGAGTTTGAAAGTTGCACGACCTAGTGCCGATAAGTCTTCTGTTTCTGGTTGAATACCAATCAAGGCTTGAGTGTTTAAAAAACACAGGCCATCGTCCGCAACGACATTAGGAGTGTTATTACAGTTGGCATTACCGTAAGGATTGGCTAATACACCACTGGTTGGGTCATAGAAGTTAGCAGGAAAACCATTCGCAGAGCCAGCATCGATCCCTAATTCAGGTAAAAGCCCACCACGACGGCTAACTTTACGGTCTTTGGCCATAATTTCTTTAGACTTTTGGTAGCTGATTGCGCCATATACGTTAAAACCTTGTTCGTCTAAGTCGCCATAGCCACCAAAGATAGAGACATCGTATTCTTCCCCCCCTTTTTCTTCGGGTTTGAGTACACCGCTGCTGATACCGAAACCTTCATATTGTTTTTTTGTGATGAAGTTGATCACCCCAGCAATGGCATCTGCGCCATATACCGCGGATGCACCATCTCGGAGGACTTCAATGCGTTCAACCATTGCTAGAGGAATTGTATTGAGGTTGGTTTCAGAGGTACTAAAAGGGCTATAAGCCAAACGGCGACCATTTAATAATACTAAGGTTTTGTCTGGACCTAGGCCACGTAAGTTGGCTGTTGAACCAGAGGTATTACTTGCCCCCACGTTTTGCGCGGTTGTGTAACCCGCTTGGTTGGCACTGATTTTGGTTAAGGCTTCTTCGGCAGTTGTGACGCCTTGTTGCGCAAGCTCTTCAACTTTAATGACGGTAATGGGTGAAGAACTTTGAGCTGCAACTCCTTTGATAGAGGAGCCAGTGACAGTCACTTTAGCAACTTTTTTAGTTGGTTCTGCTGAGACTGAGCTTTCGGTTTCTTCTGCATGAGCTAAAGACAAACACATCATACTTAAAGTCAGGGTACTTAGTTTAAGTATTGATTTGCTGATGGTTGGGGTCCCCATAGATCGAACAAGTTTGTTTTTTTGCATCGTAAATTCAACCCTTCTTTTTCTATATTTAGCGGTATTGCTGTGCTGAGGGAGTGCAAGGCAAATGCCAACTTTCAGGGATAGACAAAAGACTGTGAATTAAGTTATTGGAAAATATTGTTTTATTTTATTATTTATGTGGATTTATGTAACTTGTTTTCATTTTTCTAGAATTTAAAAAATTAAAATGGCAAAAAATTACTTATAAATCGATTAAAAAATAATCATAAAATGATTATTCATATAATAAGTGATCAAAAATGAGTCGTGATTTTTTGAATTTTTAATACAAAATATTATTTGTAATTATACTGAAATATTAATATTTATCTTTAATAAATAAATGCTTGAGATATTTTATTTGGTTTTTTGTAGTTCTTGTGATGTTCGAATTTGAATCATTGGTGTATTAAATCTGTGCAATAGTTTATTTAAACTGAATGTTTAAAAATAGCTACTAATTGGCAAAATGTTTCGATGTGAGTTGAGACTCTCATTTATAACTAATTAATATCCATATATTTTTCTTACAAAATGTTAAATTAGAATGATAAAAAAATAGGCGTGGCATGATATTCGCTTTGTTACTGAGGTGAATATTTGCCCATGACCGTTTTTTAAATTTTGATAATTAAAATTTAATTTATAAAACATGGGTTTATGTTTTAAGTTTTTGTCAGTGTTGTCTGAAAAATAAAACACTGACATTGAACATGGATGGCATGAGATCACCTTGCTTAAAAAAAAGATGTGTATAGGTATGAACTTGAATTCAAAAAAACTGAAGCTTGCTGCTTTATCCCTTGCGATGGGTTTTGGCTTTTCTGCCTATGCAAAGTCGCCTGCAGATCCAAACAAAGTATTAAATATCGCTTATGAAGCGCCTGATGATGGTTTTGATACGGTTAAAACCTATAATTTTTATAGTGGTAGTATTGCCCAAGCCATTTTTGAACCACTTTTAAAATACGATTATTTGGCGCGTCCCGCTCAATTGGTTCCAAATACAGCAGTGGCGATGCCAAAAATAGAACAAGAGGGCAAAGTCTATATCTTTAAAATTCAGCCCAATATTTATTTTAGCGATGACGCGGCCTTCAAAGGCAAGCCGCGAGAGTTGGTGGCGCAGGATTATATTTATTCCATGATGCGGATTATGGATCCGAAAAACCGCTCACCGACCTATTCATTTATTGAAGGCAAAATTGTCGGTGGTGATGCTGCTGTTGCTCAAGCCAAGAAAACAGGCCAGTTTAATTATGATGCCGCGATTCCGGGTTTAAAAGCCCTCGATAAATACACACTACAAATCACATTAACTCGTCCTGACTATAATTTCCCGTATATCTTGGCTTACGCTACATTTAGTGGAACAGCGCGGGAAGTGGTGGAGTTTTATGGGGATCGAATCGCGCAGCATCCAGTGGGGACAGGGCCTTATCAACTGAGTAAATATGTACCGCGGAGTCGTATTGAACTGGTGGCCAACCCGAAATATCGTGGTTTTACTTGGAATTTTAAATCTACAGGTTCGAGTTGGGACAACCGTCTGGTCAAGGAGATGCAAGGCAAAAAAATGCCGCAAATCGGCAAAGTCAGCGTCAGTATTATTGAAGAAGAACAGTCTCGCTGGCTCGCGTTCAAATCAGGCCAACTCAATTTTGACAAACTGACTTCCAATGCGGTACCACAGGCTTTAAATGGCAAACAACTCAAACCTGAACTGGTCAAGCAGGGTATTCAACATTTTCCCAATAAAGACGCTGAAATCACCTATACCATGTTTAATATGCAAGACCCTACAGTGGGTGGTTTTGGGCTTGAAAAAGTTGCATTAAGACGTGCGATTAGTCTGGCTTATAACCAAGCAGAAGCCATTAAACAACTGTATAAAGGGCAGGCGGTGAAGTCGGAGATGTTGGTGCCTGAGGGGGTACAAGGCTTTAATCCGAATTATCGGAGTAGCGTGGCCTATAACCCTCTCTTGGCGAATAAATTACTGGATCGTTTCGGTTATAAGAAGGGAGTAGATGGTTACCGTCGGCTACCGAATGGTCAGCCTCTAACGCTTAAGTTTATGACTGAAAACAGTTCCAGTTCCGTGATTCAGTCTGAACTGTGGAAGAAAAATTTAGATGCGATTGGTCTGCGTGCCGACTTTGTGGTGAGTAACTTTGCTGACAATTTAAAAGCAGCGATGCAATGTAAATATATGATTTGGGGCGGGGCTTGGATTGCCGATTATCCTGAAGGGGAAAACTTTGCCCAACTGCTGTATGGGCCCAATTCGGCTCAGGGTAATCTCAGTTGTTACCAGTCCAAAGCCTATGATGCACTTTATACACAAGCGATGGCCTTACCACCGCCTCAGCGTTTGCCATTTTATGAAAAACTCAGTCGTCAAATTGAGGCCGATAATCCATGGATTATTCATAACAGTCGTATTCGAAATTGGTTGTTACATCCACATGTTCAGGGTTTTAAGGCACATCCGATGATGAACACCAACTGGCAATATCTTGATATTCAGCCCATAAAAAAATAATTGAGATGTAGAACACAATGAGAGATCTAAATCAGAAATTGAAACGATGGGGTTTGGGGATTTGGGTAGGCAGCATTCTGCTGAGTAGTTCAGTTTCCAGTTTTGCGCAAAGTCCTGCCGACCCGAAAAAAGTTTTACGTTATGTTTTTCCTGTGGCTGAAACAGGCTTTGACCCTGCGGGCGTGCATGACTTGTACTCCGCCCATGTTAACGGTTCGATTTTTGAAACGTTGTTTACCTATGATTATTTGGCCTCACCTGCGAAATTGGTACCACGAACAGCTGTGGCTTTACCCGAGGTGAGCGCGGATGGATTGACCTATACCATTCGTTTGCAAAAGGGGATTTATTTTGCTGCAGACCCAGTGTTTAAAGGTAAAAAGCGTGAGCTGACCTCGGCTGATTATGTGTATACCTTTAAGCGTTTACTGGATCCGAGTTTGCATTCACCCAACAGTTGGTTACTTGATGGGCGAATCTTAGGGATGGAGGCTTTGCTGAAACAGGCGCAGAAAACAGGGAAATTTAATTACGACCAATCTGTCACGGGTTTGCAAACACCAGACCGTTATACCTTGGTTATTCGCCTGACCAGCCCTGATCAGAACTTTCCAATGCTGCTTGCGCATCAGCCTACAGGCGCGGTTGCACGGGAAGTCATCGAAAAATATCGTGACAAAGCGGGTTTTGTCATGGGGCATCCAATAGGAACGGGGCCATATATGCTCAGTAGTTGGACGCCGGGTTCGCGGATCATTTTAAAGGCTAACCCTGATTTCCGAAGTTTTGTTTGGAACTTTAAGGCCAGTACGCCTGAGGACCAAAAGATCGTCAAAGCCATGCAAGGCAAAAAGATGCCGCAAATTGGCGAGATTGATATTCAGGTGATGGAAGAAGGACAATCACGCTGGTTGTCCTTTATTAAAGATGAAGTGGATTTGTTTGCCTTAGATGGTGAGCTGACGGTTCAAGCCTTGCAAGATGGAAAGTTAAAACCGGAATTGGTTAAAAAAGGCGTACAGCTGTCACGGATCACCGATCCTTCGATTGACTATCATTATTGGAATATGCAAAACCCAGTGGTCGGCGGTTTAAGTAAAGATAAAATTGCCCTGCGCCGTGCCATGGCGATGGCATTTTCAGCCGATAACTACATCAATATTTTACAAAAAGGCGATTCGCAAAAACTGCAAGCACCGATTCCAAGTGGTGTGGTGGGCTACGATCCCAATTATCGAAGCAGTATTCCTTACTCAGTCAAAGCGGCAAATTTATTGTTAGATCGTTATCACTATAAAGTAGCTGCTGATGGTTGGCGAACTCAGCCGAATGGGAAACCTTTGGTGATTGAGATGACGCTTTCGGGCAATAATTTACGCAGTCAACAACAGGCCGAGTTTTGGAAAAAAACCTTAGACAGCGTCAAAATTAAAATGACCACCAAGTCGATGCCTTTTGCTGAAGCTTTGAAATTAGAAAAACAATGTAAAACCATGTTTAAGACATCGGCATGGATTGCAGACTACCCAGATGCAGATAACTTTATGCAGCTGTTTTATGGCAAAAACATCAATATCACCAACAATGGCTGCGTCAAAATTCCTGAATATGACCGCCTATATGAACAAGCCCAAAAGATGATACCGAGCCCAGAGCGCGATGCAATCTACGCCAAAATGTCACGCCTGCTGGAAGTGTATATGCCTGTACAGGTGATTGGGGCGCGTTACCGCAATATCTTGGCACAACCGCGTGTGATTGGTTTTAAAAAGCATCCCATACTGCCCGCAGAGTGGATGTATATCGATATTGATTTGAAGAAATAGAAATTAAACAAAACTGGAGTCATGATGAAAAAGCAACATTTTAAATTCACTGCATTGTGCATGTTGGGCCTAGGGATGAATCAGATAGTTTTGGCGGAAACAGTACCGCGCCAAACATTACCGAGCTTTCAAGCCAAAGACATCCCTGCAATGTGTAATGCCAAAATTGCGGATGTGAAAAAGCAACTTAAAACGTTTGAAAATAAGCCCCTTAAAAACGAAACGGCAGCAGCGCCTATATTGGCTGAATGGGATCGTATTTTTGCATCATTTGAAGATTTTTATGGCCCGATTGGTCTGTATAGCAATGTTGACCCTGATGAAGCACTGCGTAAAGCGGCTGAAGACTGTGAAATTAAAATTAGCCAATTCCAAACCGATGTGTATCAGAATCCAAAGCTATATCAACAAATTAAGAAAATAAAAATTGCTGATCCAATTGAAGCCAAGTTCCGTGAAGATATTTTGGAAGGTTTTGAAAAAACCGGGATACAGCTTTCAGCAGATAAACAAGCACGTTTAAAAGCGATTTTTGATGAACTGGCAAAAATTGAACAAGAGTATGCGCGTAATGTCCGTGATAATCCTGAAAAACTTGAATTTAGCCCTGATGAGCTAAAAGGCTTGCCACAAAGTTATATCGACGGTTTAAAGAAAAATGACAAAGGCAATTATTTACTCGGTTTTGAGTATCCCGATTATCGGCCGTTTATGGAGTTGGCAGATAACGATGATGCACGTAAGCGTTATCAAATTGCATTTACCCGGCGTGGTGGCGAGAAAAATCTGGCGCTGCTGAAGCAAGCCATGGACTTACGTTATGAGTTAGCACAACTGTTTGGTAAGTCCAGTTATGCGGAGTGGGTACTGCAAAGCCGGATGGCGAAAACGCCTGAAACCGTGAATAAATTCTTGGCGGATGTACATGCTACGGTGGCGCCCCTAGAGAAAAGGGAAGTTCAAACTTTACGTGAGTTTAAAGCGCAAAGTTTAAATATCCCTGTTGAGCAAGCTAGTATTGAGCGTTGGAGCGAAGCATATTGGAGTGAAAAATTACGCAAAGCCAAGTATCAGGTCGATCAAGAGCAACTACGTCAATACTTCCCAACGCAAGCTTCTCAAGACTGGCTTTTTGCGATTTCTGAAAACTTGTATGGCATCAAGTTTAAGCCTGCCAAAGTTGATGTTTGGCAAGATGAAGTGGAATATTACGATGTGACCGATGCCAAAACTGGGCAACTGCTTGGCGGTTTATATATGGATAAATTTCCACGTAAAGGCAAATATGGACATGCTGCGGTATGGGGCGTTTATGGCGGCAGTAGCCTAACCGGGCGCAAACCGATTTCAGCACTGGTCACTAACTTTAACCGCAATGGTTTAAATAGCGATGAGTTAGAAACTTTTGTACATGAGTTTGGTCATGCGCTACATGGCATTTTATCCAACACACGTTTTTCATCTCAGTCAGGAACTTCAGTTGAACGGGACTTTGTTGAAGCACCGTCACAAATGTATGAGGAATGGGCACGACGTAAAGAGACTTTGTCAAAGGTGGCAGACTACTGCAAACCTGAGTGCCCACGCGTGGATGATGCGCTGATTGCCAAACTCAATGCCGTACATAGCTATGGGCGTGGTTTACATTATGCACGTCAGACGTTGTATGCACAGTATGATATGGCGTTACATGGCAGTGATGCACGAGAGGTTCAGCCCTTAAAGGTTTGGGAAAAAATGGAAGGCGCAACGGCTTTGGGTTATGTTCCGACCACCGAGTTTCCGGGGCAGTTTGGTCATATCATGGGCGGTTATCAAGTAGGGTATTACGGCTATATGTGGTCAGAAGTAATGGCGTTGGACATGCTCTCAGCCTTTGGTGATAACTTAAATAATCCTGAAGTGGGACAACACTATCGTCAAACGATTTTGTCCCAAGGTGGTCAAAAACCTGCCAAAGCATTGGTCAAAGACTTTTTGGGTCGTGAACCTGATAACAAAGCCTTTTTCGATGAAATTACCGGTCAACGGGTGAAATAAGGGGCATTTTTATGCTGGCATATATTATTCGTCGAATTTGGCAAATGATCCCGACCATGCTTGGGGTGGTGTTGCTGATTTTCTTCTTGTTTAACTGGGTCGGTGGTGACCCTGCCTATATTTTGGCAGGGAAAATGTCGAATCCTGAACAGATTGAAAATATCCGACAGCAGCTTGGGGTCGATCAGCCCTATTATGTGCAATTGTGGATTTTCATTAAGCAGATTTTGACATTTGATTATGGGCTGAGTTGGAGTACAGGGGAGTCAGTATCGCAAATCATCGCGACACGACTCGGACCTTCACTGACTTTGCTCATTCCACTGACGATCTTACAAACCATTATTTCTATTATTTTGGCTTTGGCGGTGGCAGCGGTGCGTGGCAGTTTAACGGATCGTATGGTGATGATGTTGTGTACGATTGGCATGTCGATCAGTATATTGGTGTATATCATTGTTTTTCAGTATGTCTTTGCCTATCAGTTGAGCTGGTTTCCGGTACAAGGCTGGAGCGATAGCTTTAGCGAGAACCTGTTTAAATATGCTTTATTGCCTATTCTGATCATGTTGGTGGTCAGTATTGCCCCGACTTTAAGGTTGTATCGTAGTTTTGTTTTGGATGAAGTCAATCAAGACTATGTTCGTACTGCACGTGCCAAAGGGATTGGTGAACGGCGCATTTTAGGTGTGCATGTACTACGCAATGCCTCAATCCCAATTATTACAGACGTGATGGCAAGTTTACCTGCTTTGCTGATTGGTGCATTTTTGATTGAGCGTTTCTTTGGTATTCCGGGCATTGGTCGTGAAGTGATTATTGCGGTAGAGCGTAGTGATTTTCCTGTGATTAAAGCCATTACTGTGTACGTTGCTCTCGCAACGATGTTTTTCAACTTGATTGCCGATTTGATTTATAAATGGGTCGATCCACGTGTACAGTTGAAGTAGGTGAATTATGCTCAGTGTTCTCACTAAAAGAAAACCAGATACTGCTGAACCTACAACAGCATCTACAGGGTTATGGCAACTCGCCATGCGCCGTTTAAAGCGCGATCGAATCGCCATGTTTTCCCTCCTAATCGTACTGTTTTATTTGGTGCTGTTAATTTTGTCATCCACAGGATTGATTGCAAAAGACTGGAATAAAGAAGTCGCTGTGAGTTATGCACCGCCTATGTTTATCGCTGCAGCAGCGATACCTGCTACGCAAAGTGAAACACGAAAAGTCGAAGCGGCTGTGCCTGAAAACCCTGTTGATCCATTAAAAGATGTCATTCGTGAGCTCAACGCAGAAATTGCTGCTGAACAGGGTGTGTGGGGGGCTATTGATTACTATGGGGTTGTTGATCCTTTAGCTGAAGATATGAAAGCGATTGACCAAGCGCTGGATGGTCATTTACTAGATCAACAAGCGGAACTCAAGCAAAGCCTGATTTTAGGTGCCGACAAATGGGGACAAAGTGTTTTACTGAAAACCATTAAAGGTGCAGAAACATCAATTATTGTTGGCTTAGTTGCAGCTTTTTTTGCTGTCGTGATTGGCACGGTTTTAGGTGCCATTTCGGGCTACTTTGGTGGCTGGGTCGATGATGTCTTGAACTGGTTTTATAACATTTTTACTTCGATTCCTTATCTGCTCTTGGTGCTAGCGATTGCCGCAGTACTGCAACAAAAAGGCGTTTTATCCATTGTTTTGATTTTGGGTTTAACGGGGTGGACGGGAGTATATCGTTTAATTCGTGCCGAATATATGAAGCATACTTCGCGGGAATATGTGCTGGCGGCAAAAGCGATTGGAGTGAGTCATAGCCGACGTATCTTTGTGCATATATTTCCCAATGTCAGTCATATTGCACTGGTTCAAATGTCAATTTTAGTGGTGGCCTTTATTAAGTCAGAAGTGATTTTGAGCTTCCTTGGTTTTGGTGTCCCTGTTGGTGTGGTGTCATGGGGCAGTATGCTGAATGAGGCTCAAAGTGAGTTGATTTTAG
Source organism: Acinetobacter sp. Gutcm_16 (assembly GCF_028649355.1). NCBI lineage: Bacteria > Pseudomonadati > Pseudomonadota > Gammaproteobacteria > Moraxellales > Moraxellaceae > Acinetobacter > Acinetobacter sp. Gutcm_16. The sequence goes on from NZ_JAQSUV010000016.1 coordinate 116,161, forward strand.
GCAAGTGGTGGCAGTTAGCGGCCGCTTCGGTAGCAATGGCGGTTCTGGTCACTGCATTTTCAATGTTTACCGATGCACTGCGTGATGCATTAGACCCGAAACTGAAATAGGAGCATGAGAATGTCTGAACTTAATCATATGACAGCGCCAGCCTTACTTCAGGTGGAAAACTTGCGTGTCAGCTTTAGAAATGAAGAAAAGCAGTACATTGAAACGGTCAAAGGCATCAGTTTTAGTATTCCAGTGAATACCACTGTGGCCTTGGTTGGGGAGTCAGGCAGTGGTAAATCGGTCACATCGCTAGCGACCATGGGGCTATTACCTCCTGAAAGTAGTCAAATTGCTTTGGACAGTAAAATTCTGTTTGAGGGGAAAAACCTACTCGACTTACCGCGCCGTGAAATGCGGAAAAAGTGCGGAAAAGATATTGCCATGATTTTTCAGGAACCGATGTCATCCTTGAATCCTGTGTTTACGGTAGGTTCACAAATTGCAGAAATTTTGCAGTTACATTTGGGTATGAGTCGTAAGCAGGCGCGTGCACGTGCTTTGGAACTCTTGATAGAAGTTGGGATTCCATCTCCTGAAACCAAGATTGATGCTTATCCGGGGCAATTGTCGGGTGGGCAGCAGCAGCGCGTCATGATTGCTATGGCAATTGCGTGTAAACCCAAACTATTGATTGCCGATGAACCGACGACAGCGCTGGATGTCACTATTCAAAAGCAAATTTTAGATTTGCTGGAGTCGTTGCGGAAGAAGCATCAAATGTCGATGCTGTTTATTACCCATGATTTGGCTTTGGTCGGGGAAATTGCCGATCAGGTAATCGTAATGCGGCATGGTCAAATTCGTGAACAAGGTAGGGTTAAAGATGTGCTTGAACGCCCTCAAGATGTCTATACCAAAGCGTTGTTACACTGCCGTCCACAACTGTCCAAACGTCCCATGCGTTTGCCCATGATCAGTGATTTCATGCAGCAAAAGGGTGATGACTATATTGAAACGCATACCATCGATGTTGAGTCACTTCAACAAAGATCTCGGGGCTTAACTGGCCAAGAAGAGATCATTTTAGATGTGCGAGACCTTAAAAAGTCATTTTATAGTCGTAAAGGATTATTCGGCAAAGAGGAGTTTCAAGCGGTCAAAGGCGTGAGTTTCCAACTGGCAAAAGGCAAGACTTTGGGCTTGGTGGGTGAGTCTGGTTCGGGGAAAACGACCATCGGATTATTGCTGATGCGCTTACAGGAGGCAACAGGGGGGAAAGCGCTGTTTGAAGGTCAAGATATTTTGACCATGTCAGAGAAAGAGTTTGCTCGGTATCAACGCAAGATTCAAATCATTTTCCAAAATCCCTATGCGTCACTCAATCCTCGTTTTACTGTCGGGCAGATTTTGATGGAACCGATGCAGGTGCATCATATCGGCGCGAATGATGCTGAACGTAAACAGATGGCTTTGGACTTGTTGGAACGCGTGAGCTTACCTGCACAGGCTTTTTATCATTATCCACATGAGTTTTCAGGCGGACAGCGTCAACGTATTGCGATTGCGCGCTGCCTAACTTTAAAACCTGAAATTTTGATTTGTGATGAGTCTGTTTCGGCCTTGGATGTTTCGGTACAAGCCCAAGTACTGAATTTGCTGCAAGATTTACAGGATGAATTTGGACTGAGTTATATCTTTATTTCACATGATTTATCAGTGGTGAAATATATTTCAGATCAAATCATGGTGATGAATCATGGTGATTTGGTGGAAATAGCCAATTCGGATGATTTGTACCAGTCTCCACAGCACGAATATACTAAACGCTTACTTAGCGCCATTCCGCAAAGTGTGGCATGAATAGGCTGTTGTTGGCGGAGGAATAAAAATGCTCAATAAGTTGGGCGTTTTTTATGAGGAGCTTGCAGTTTTTTTCTGATCTAGAACAGAAAGAGGGCTTATTGTGCAGCGTAAACACATATAAAAAGAGCCACTCGAAGGTGGCTCAAATTTTGACTTTAAAAATTAAAACTTCTTAAAGCCTTTATTTCCAAAAGGTTTACGTGGCGCATTTTCATCACGCGTGTCGCGTTGACCATAAGTGCCTTTGTTGCCAAAGTTCTCTGGACGGCTGTCACGTTGTGCATAGCCTGAGTTTTGGCGTGGTTCACGTTGACCATAACCTGTTTGTGCATTGTCCTGACGACGCTGGCTATGTCCATTTGGATTTTCACGGCGTTCACGATTGAAGGCTGGCTTCGCTTGTTGTTGGCCTTCATCTTCATTGTCACGGCGCTGTTGACGTAAGAAACCACCACGACGTGCAGCCATAGGTTTTTCTTGCATACGTTCAGTACGACGTTTTGCCATGCCGTACAAACCAGTGCCTTGACGTGGTTTTAACTCAACCGCTTTGGTTAAGTTATCGATGTCGTTTTTGTCCAATTCCATCCAACGACCCGTACGTAGTTCGCGCGGTAAAATAACCGTGCCATAACGTGTACGGAGTAGACGGCTGACTTTTAAACCTTGCGATTCAAAAATACGACGTACTTCGCGATTACGACCTTCTTTTACCACCACTTGATACCAACGGTTAATTCCTTCACCGCCAATTTCAGAGAATGACTCAAATTTCGCTGGGCCATCATCTAACACCACACCTTTGAGCATGTTGTTCTTAATTTGAGGCGTCACTTCACCCATAACACGTACAGCATACTCACGTTCAACTTCGTTTGATGGGTGCATCAAGCGGTTCGCGAGTTCGCCATCATTTGTGAACAATAGTAGACCTGTTGAGTTAATATCCAGACGTCCAACCATCACCCAACGATCATTCGCGATTGCAGGTAATTGATCAAATACTGTTGGACGTGACTCAGGGTCGTTACGTGAACAAATTTCGCCTTCTGGTTTATAGTAAATCAGAACACGACGACGAATTTCATCTTCAATTTGGAACGATACTTTACGACCATCGATGCGAAGCTCATCACCTGGTTCAATACGTTCGCCTACTTGGGCAACTTGGCCGTTGACACTCACACGACCAGCGGCAATGACTTCTTCCATATAACGGCGAGAACCCAAACCAACTCGTGCGAGTACCTTTTGCAACTTTTCACTCATGACAGCATAACCTTAGAAATTATCATCAACAGTTCACCTATTTACGACTTCGGTGCATTCGCATCGAGCGCCATAAAAGCTTCCTTGGCATCCTGCAGGGGAGGCAACTGACCTAAAGAATTTAGGCCAAATGCATTTAAAAATTGGGGCGTCGTAACTAACAACGCAGGTCTTCCTGGGAGTTCACGAAAACCAGATTCTTTAATCCAGTTCCAATCAAATAACGTGCGTAACAGTTGACTGTTATTTGAGACTCCTCGAATTTGTTCTATATCTGCTCGAGTGACGGGTTGATGATAGGCAACCACGGCCAACATTTCGAGTAGCGATGGCGAGAGACGAGTTGGTCGCTCTGGCCACGTTTGTGCAACGATTTGACGGTATTTTGCTCGAACCTGAAAACGAAAACCTTGAGCAGTTTCAATCAGTTCAATCGAACGACCATGTTGTAGCATGGCAAGTTGTTGTAAAAACTGGCGTAAATCTTGTTTGCTGTATTGATTTTGGAACGATTCTTTCAATCGTGCAAGTGAAACAGGCGCATCACTGGCAAAAATAATCGCTTCTAACTGCATCAGTACTTCATGCAAGTTATCTTCGTTCGTTACAGGAGCGGTTTGTTCTAACATTATTTTTTGACTCCTTGTATCGAAAGCGGTGCTTCAACACCTGAACTCACAATTTGAATACGTTGCTGACGGGTTAACTCTAAAATGGCCATAAACGTCACGACCATGCCCATCCGACCTTGGATGGGACGCAGCAAAGATTCAAAAACTAAAACTTCACCTGAAGCGACTTTGCTTTCAATAAAAGCCATGCGCTCTTCAAGTAAAACAGGTTCTTGTGCAATTTGATGGGTGATCGGCTCAGGTCGGTTAAATACACAAAACAGGGCATCACGTAGCTGTTGCACATTATGACCGTCATTATTATCTAGAGTTTGGCCTAAGCTGACATTAGTTGAGAAGGTGTCTCGCTCTAATATAGGCATTTGCCCCAAGCGTTCAGCCGCTTGTTTAATACGGAGATAAGTTTCTAAACGGTCAATCAGCTCTTGTTTTGGATCTTTTTCAACTTGGATTGCATTGGGTGCTTTTGGCAACAGCAAACGTGACTTTAAATCAGCCAATAGCGCGGCCATCACCATATAGTCTGCTGTCAGCTCAATGTTCAGCGACTTCATGGCATCCATATAAGACAGGTATTGCGCTGCAATCGGGGCAATATCTAACTGTAATAAGTCAAAGCCATTTTTTTGAATCAGGTAAATCAGAAAGTCGAGTGGTCCTTCAAAATGCTCTAAAAGAATTTCAAATGCAGCGGGAGGAATATATAAATCCTCGGGGATGGAGTCATGCCACTCATCCATAACACGGATTTGTGGAAGATCTTCCATGGCATTATGGACGGATTGATTCATTACAGTTATTGGCCACGCGAATTTTCAAAGGCATGATTATGTTTTTTCGAATCAGTACTTAGGAGAAAAAGTAGAGGTGATTTAAAAAATACATAATTTTAATAGGGCTTAGTGTAAAACAAATTGCGGTGTGAATACATGATTTCACCGACCAAATAACAAAAAAAGCTGTAAATAAATAGAGAGTATTTATTTGTGTGATGCTTTTTATTTGCTGATGTCGTGGCTAAATCTGCAGAAATGGGTTGGGTTTAAGAGAACATGACGGACTTAGGGCCTAGTCCTGTGGTTTGAAAAATAATCGATTTATTGTAAGTAGCTAGATGAGGCTGCATAGTGCGGCATTATGAATCTCAAAAGCAGCCTATAAAATAGGCATTGGATGAATGCCTTAAAGAATAGCGCTGAAATACGAAGAATGTATTTCAGCGCAGCCCTAAACGTTAGACTTTGAAGCCTTAAGCTTTTGGGTGTTGATCAATCTCAGATCATCGCGTTTGAAATTATTTAGTCTTTTAAATCGATTGTGACGGTATCGATTTGACCTGTGAATGCATACGGCGCTTTTTCATTGTAGCGAGGTGAAACGGTTGAGCCTAAGTCCATACCGATATCGAAGGTTTCAGTTGCGGAGAAGCGATAAGGAACCACTTTTTCAACCTGACCTTGGGCAACCGTATCGCCATTGACGCTGATGGTCACGGGTCCGCCAATACCATGTCGTCCTTCACGCGGAGTCTGTTGATAGTCTACGACGATGCTGTGTTTACCCGGTGCTAATGCTTTGGTGGAAGCAATCCGATAATACGATTGGGCAAAGAAGTTGTATTCGTACACAGGTATGCCATTTTCCAAATACAAAGAGAAGCCACCACCTGAACCACCTTCAGCAACAATTACACCATTGGCACCGCTTTTAGGAATGACAATGTCAGCCTTAATACTATGCGAGCGCTGATACATGGGTGGTGCACTGCCTTCAGGCAGACGCGTGGTTCCTGCTGAATAGGTGAATTGCTTTCGGCCACGAACTGAAGAAGGCCGTTCTGGATTAAAAGCACGTTCCACAAAACGGTCATCTAACGGATAAACGCCATATTTGCCTGCTTCTTGGTCGAACAGTTTCTGCATTTCTGCTAAGCGTTGAGGCTCTTTGGCTGCTAGGTCATGCGCTTGGGAAAAGTCCTGTTTGATATTGTATAGTTCCCACGGACTATCTTTAAAGCCTAAAGAGCCACTGAGCTTCCAAGGTACGCCATGGAAGGATGAGGCAACCCAACCGTCTTGATAGATGGCTCTATGTCCACCCGTTTCAAAGTATTGGGTATGACGCTGATCTTTGGCTTTTGCATCATTGAAACTGTATGCCATGCTAATGCCAGACATTGGCGTTTGCTTTACACCATCTACTGAGTTGGGCTGCGGAATATTGGCTGCTTCTAAAATGGTTGGGGTGATGTCGGAAACATGATGGAATTGGTTATGGATCGCATGCGTGGCTCTAATTTTTGCAGGCCAAGAAACGATCATGCCATTGCGTGTTCCCCCGAAGTGAGAAGGAACGCGTTTCATCCATTGGAACGGGGAAGAGCCAGCCCATGCCCAACCGACAGGATATTGGTTTTCGTGCTTTGGTCCGCCAATTTCATCAATATGTTTTAATTGATTTTCAATGGTATCTGGAAAACCATTTTGAGTCATTAGATTATTTATAGTACCCGTTAACGTCCCTTCAGCACTGGCACCATTATCCCCAGCAATAAAAATAATGAGGGTATTATCTGCATCGGGAAGTTTCTTAATGGCTTTAATCAAACGTCCCATTTCATGATCTGTTTGCGCGAGGAAGCCTGCAAAGACTTCTTGATGTTTTGCAAACAAACGCTTTTCATCGGCTGATAAGGAAGCCCAAGCTTGAATACTGTCTGGACGTGGTGTTAAGTCAGTATTTTTAGGCACAATGCCCAATTTCTTCTGACGGGCCAAGGTTTCTTCACGGACTTTGTCCCAACCTTGGTTGAACTGGCCTTGAAACTTATCAATCCATTCTTGATTGACATGGAGTGGTGCATGGACGGCACCGGGTGCCATATAGACAAAATACGGTTTATCTGGAGATACTGAGCCTTGACGATTGATCCACCCAATTGCATCATTGACCAAGTCAACATTCAGGTTATAGCCTTGCTCTGGTCGTTTAGTTGGTTCAACGGGTGTTACTCCGCGGATCAGCTGCGGTTCCCATTGGCTCGATTCACCACCAAAGAAGCCATAAAAATATTCGAAACCGAGACCTGTTGGCCAGCGTTCAAAAGGCCCAACTGGAGATGTTTCCCAGTCAGGGGTGTTGTGCCATTTACCAAATGCCGCAGTGGCATAGCCATTGTCTTTAAGGATTCTAGCGACACTGGCACTTTCCTTGGGCCATATTGTGTTATATCCCGGATAACCCGTTGAAAGTTCGGTGATGGTTCCCGCTCCAACTTGATGTGGGTTTTGTCCAGTTAAAAGAGCTGCACGTGTTGGAGAACTAATCCCTGTAGTATGGAAACGATTGAAAATCACACCATCATCTGCAAGTTCATCCATTTCAGGTGTCGGTACAGGCCCACCAAAGGTGCCAGCTTGCCCAAAGCCTAAGTCGTCTAACAAAATTACCACCACGTTAGGGGCACCTTTGGGTGCTTTTACAGGTTGAGGAAAATCTTGTTTAGAGCCCTCAAAGGTTTCTTTAATCACCCCTTTAAATTCTGGTGTAGGCTGGGGCAAAACCAAGCCTGTCTGGTTTGAGGCTTGAGGTGTGCTACTTTGGGCTTCGGGAGCTGCTAAAGCGGCATGCGATGCTGTAATGGCTGCGACCAAGGTGAGGACACGTGTCAGTGGTTTGGAGCTTAATGATCTATTTTTGTTCATATACAATCCCTTATTAAAAGTTTCCTTGCTGTGGTGTTGAAAAAATGTGCAAAAATGCTGAGTAGGGAAAAGACCTACGGAATAAAAAGGTTTAGATGTTTGGGGATTTCGATTGAGTTGTAGCTTCAGACATGAGGGTCTCATCTCATACAGACTGTTACAGGCTTGATTTAAACGAAGCAGAGATCGCGTTTGGAGGAAACCTGAATAGTTGGAAGCTGAATGCGATGGATTGGCTAGAATGCATTGGAGTGGTTGAAACCGCAAATAGGCCTAATATTGTTGTATTCCCTTGGTTCGACATTTTTTGTCCTTATTGATTTGATTATGCTGTAGCTGTTTTTCATACCCATGACGATCCATCGTCAATGCACGGTGAAGTACGTTTAATGTTCTGGCTGTACAGTATCAAACTGCTTCAGAGGATGAACCACTCAAAAGAATGGACTTGGCTGTTTTTTCCGCACTTTAAAATGAAGATGGTTATTTGCGATAACAGTGGTTGTGAACACTGAAGCTGCATAGATTAGGTACTTTATTGTTATGGATGCGTGGATTTATTTGAACGCGTAGGGAAGAAAAATGCGTCTAAAGTCTGCAGAAATGGATCAGCTGACGCGACGGAAAATATTCATTCAAGATTTATTCAGGTGCTTGTAGGGCAAATTCAATGATGCGTTGACAGTTGTCCTGTAAGCAGAGGTTTTTGGGTTCAAGGTATTTGAAATATTGCTGGATGGTCGCGATCGGCAGGAAATAGCTGTACAGATTCTCTTCCCGCATAATGCAGTTGATTGAACTCGGACTTTGCACCAAAGTCTCGGACTCAAGCGTCCAAGGACGCTGCACATATAAATTATGTTGCTCGGGAAATTGATTCAGATTGAGTAAAACCGTAAACAGGGTCATGTTGATCTCTTGAGAATGTGAGATTCAGTTTCCCTAGCGAATAAATGCAGCGCATTACTCAAATGCGCTGACATCGCCAAGCCCACGGCGAATCACTTCAGGATGATCACCTGATAAGTCGACAATACTAGTGGTGCTTAATGTGCCCAGCCCGCTGTCGATAAACACATCAATTCGTTTTGACAGTTGCATTTCGATGTCATAGGGATCATCTAGTGGCTCTTCCTGATTCGGCAGGATTAAGGTACTGGTTAGTAGCGGCTCACCTAACTCTTTGAGTAATATTTGGCACACAGGGTTACTTGGAATACGTAGACCAATGGTTTTTTTCTTCGGATGCATCAAGCGTTTAGGCACTTCACTGGTTGCAGGCAAAATGAACGTGGTCACGGCTGGTGTATTGTTTTTCAGTAAACGATACATGGCATTATCGACTTTGGCATAAGTGGCAATATCGGACAGATCTGCACAAATGATGGCATATTGATGTTTGGCCCCAAGGCCGCGAATTTGAGCAATCCGCTCCATGGCATTTTTATTCCCAATCTGGCAGCCAATGGCATAAGCGGCATCGGTCGGGTATACCACCACATCGCCTGCACGAATCCGTTCTACTGCTTGGCTGATTGAGCGTGCTTGAGGGTTATCAGGATGGACTCTTAAATGAAGCATCGTTTTTATCTCCTGATGGTTTTTTCAACATTATCGCGCTTTATCTCGGTGATGTTCAATGACCAAAATGTGAATCGTGCTAAATTTAGTCGAGCATTTCTCTTTGAAATTCATTGCTCTGTAATGTTTTGCCAGCACGAGTACATAGGCAAATACAGTCAATGAAGTGTTTCGCATCGCGCGGTAATTGGGCTTGGCCTGAAAAATAAGCCTGAACTTGAGCGAAAACATGGTCTTTAAAGCGGTTGCCGTCACCCCCTTCACCAGTCAGATTGTCTAAGGAAACACGGAACTTCCGACCAAAAGCTGTGGCAAATAACCATTCAATGGCTTGCGGTTTAATTTCAACCTGTTCAAATAAAGCTTGTTGCTCAGCCGTACGACCATCGGGTGCATACCAGTAGCCTAAGTCGGGGAGTAGACGGCGTTTATCTCCTGCAATGCTCCAATGGCTGATTTCATGTAAGGCACTATTAAAAAAACCATGGGCAAATTGGATACGCGCAGGGGTGTTGTCTATCGCGGGAAAATATTCAGGTTCAAAGTCACCTTTAACCAAGTTGACATTCAGGTGGGAAAACCAACGATTAAAGTGTAAGATGAGCCAATCAACTTGTTCTGCTTCTGTACACAAATTCTCCCACGTCGAGAGTTGCACTTGGCGGTTTGAAATGTCAGAATCGACAGTTGAAATTGTGCTCACAAGTGATGAAATACTCACTTCTGTTTGCGGCTGCAACAGATGCATGACTTAAGTTACCCAAATGGTCTGTCTAAATAAGTACAAAATTGTATCTTAATCTTTGACAGAGTACTGATGAATTTGTAGAATTGCCGCCTTAATTATGTCAGCAAATACCTTTCCGGCACAGATTGAGCCGTTTAAATGGGCCGAACAAGGCTTTACATGGTCAGGAACACTGCCATTGTCTCGCTTTGCTCGTATAGCCCGTGAAGCTGTTGGATCAATTGATGATCAATTGATTAACATAGACTGTAAGCTATCAATGGATGCGTATCATCGTATTGTATGGCTAGATGGTCACGTTGAAACGAACGTTCCAATGGAATGCCAGCGCTGTTTAGGCACGGTAAACATTGAACTCGTTTCAGATTTTCATCTAGCTCTAGTGGATGATGAGTCACTGATAGAGCGCTTGGATGAGGATGCTGATTTCATCGTCTTAGGTGAAAGTGAAGCAACGACGAAAGGTAGCTATGATGCGCCTGCGACGGCTGATTTACTGTCTCTGATAGAAGATGAATTGTTATTGTTGATGCCTTTGTCTGCTAAGCATGACGCTTGTGAACATAAGCACCAACCTGCCGTTGAAGAACTTGTTGAAGAAAAGCGGGATAATCCGTTTGATGTTTTGGCAAGTTTGAAGGGTAAACTTAACTAATTTTTGTGTTATACTCTTCCGTATAAGACAACTGAATTTGTTCTGATCCATATTTTTCGATTTGTAAGGAGCCATCATGGCCGTTCAGCAAAACCGTAAAAGTCGCTCTCGCCGTGACATGCGCCGTTCACATGACGCTTTAACCGAGAATGCATTAACTGTAGACCAAGCTACTGGCGAGACTCACCGTCGTCACCATGTATCTAAAGATGGTATCTACCGTGGTCGTCAATTATTCGCTAAAGCATCTGCTGAATAATTGTCGAAGCATTAAGCTTAAAGCTTAGTCGAAAAAAGGGGAGCGTAAAGCTCCCTTTTTTTGTTGTCGAATTTTTATCGCTGCTGTTTTTGTTGTATTTGGCAATTACATCGACCTAAATTAAGTGTTAAATTTTCGCTCCATAAACGAGAGCAAAGACAAGAAAGGACTTTTTTATGTCTGCGAAACAACTTGATCAAGTCGCTCAGGCAACAAAAACAGCTTTTGTATTTCCCGGACAGGGTTCACAAAAGGTTGGCATGTTGGCTGAATTGGCAGAACAATTTGCCAGTGTTGAAGCAACATTTGCAGAAGCCTCTAAAGCGGTTGGATTCGATTTGTGGCACATTGCACAATCTGGTGAAGGTTTAGACCAAACTGAATTTACCCAACCGGTATTGTTAACTGCCAGCATTGCTTTGTGGCGTGTATGGTTAGAACTTGGTGGTGTTGCACCGAAGTATTTGGCGGGGCACTCACTTGGTGAATACAGTGCGTTGGTTGCAGCAGGAAGCCTAAGCTTAGGTGATGCAGTCAAGCTGGTAAATTTGCGTGGCAAGTTGATGCAAAGTGCTGTACCTCAAGGTAAGGGCGCAATGGCGGCCATCTTAGGTTTAGATGATGCGCAAGTTGTTGCTTTATGCCAACAAGTGTCGAGTCAAGCTGAAGGTTCAGTTGAAGCGGCTAACTACAATGCTCAAGGTCAAGTGGTGATTGCTGGTGAAAAAGCAGCAGTTGAAGCAGTCATGGCTTTAGCCAAAGAAAACAGCGGCAAAGCGATTGCACTCCCAGTTTCTGTTCCATCGCATTGTTCATTGATGAAGCCTGCTGCAGAACAGTTCGCAGAAGCTTTGGAACAAACTGCCATTGAGCTGCCTAGCATACCTGTAATACAAAATGTGGGCGCGGAAATTGCTACAGATGTAGCACAAGTCCGCCAAGCACTTACCGCTCAATTATATGAGTCTGTACAGTGGACCAAAACAATGCAGTTTATTCAGGATCAAGGGATCCAATATGTTGCAGAGTGTGGTCCAGGCAATGTTTTGGCAAACTTGGCAAAACGTCTACCTAATATTGAAAAAGCATTTCCACTCGATAGTAAATCGCGCTTGGAAGATGCACTAAATGCCATTTTAGTGGCTGAAGGAAAAATTGCATGACACAGGAACGCAAAATTGCACTCGTGACAGGTGCAAGTCGAGGGATTGGTGCTGCCATCGCTCAGCAACTTATTCAAGACGGTTATTTTGTTGTGGGTACTGCGACATCTGAGTCAGGTGCAGAAAAACTGGCTGCAAGCTTCGGTGAACACGGTGCAGGTAAAGTGCTCGATGTTCGTGATGGTGCTGCCATTGATGCGCTTGTAACTGACATTGAACAAAACTATGGCCCTGTGTTGGTTTTGGTGAACAATGCTGGGATTACCAAAGATAATTTGTTACTTCGTATGTCAGAAGATGACTGGGATGACATTTTAAATATCCACTTAAAAGCAGTTTACCGTTTATCTAAACGTGTGCTAAAAGGCATGACCAAAGCACGTTTTGGACGAATTATTAATATTAGTTCTGTGGTTGCGCATTTTGCCAACCCAGGTCAGGCCAACTATTCAGCAGCGAAAGCTGGTATTGAAGCATTTAGCCGTAGCCTTGCAAAAGAAATGGGCAGCCGTCAAATCACTGTAAACTCAGTGGCGCCTGGTTTTATTGCAACAGAAATGACTGAGCAATTAAGCGAAGATATCCGTAAAAAAATGAGCGATCAAGTGGCTTTGAACCGTTTAGGTGATCCACAAGATATTGCAAATGCGGTGAGCTTCTTGGCATCAGACAAAGCAAATTACATTACTGGTACGGTAATGCATGTAAATGGTGGTCTATACATGAGCTAATTGGCTGATGGATAAACTTTCAAAATTTTAAAGATTCAATTAAACTAACGGCATTAAAAACGCCACAAGCAATGAGGAGAATTCCTGTGAGCGATATCGAACAACGCATCAAGCAAGCAGTTGCAGAACAACTTGGTCTTAAGGCTGAAGAAATCAAAAACGAAGCATCTTTCATGGATGACTTAGGTGCTGACTCTTTAGACCTTGTTGAGCTTGTTATGTCTTTCGAAAACGACTTTGACATCACAATCCCAGATGAAGATTCTAACGAAATCACAACTGTACAATCTGCGATTGACTACGTTTCTAAGAAACTAGGTTAATACATATTGTTTCAGCTTTGCTGAATGGAAAGGCCACCCACTTGGGTGGCTTTTTTATGCCTTTCAAAAAACACAAAGCGCCTAACTCACCTTTAAAATCTTTTATTTACTCGGGTAACTTACAAAGCTTTACCTTAAGAGGACTTTTCGCTACCAAATCTGCCGTCTGTTTTGGGTATAAAAAAGGGTGTCTCATTTTTGAGCATTCACTATAACAACACTGATATAACAAGATGGAGCATACACATGGGTCTTTTTGATTTTGTTAAAGGCATTGGTAAGAAAAACACCGCAGCAGCCGAGCCTCAAGCCGCACCAAGCACACCAGCAGAGCCATCTGCTCAAGAAATTGCCAACAAGTTATTGGGTCATATCAAAGCACTGGGCTTACCTGTGACGGGACTTTCAGTCAGCTATAACTCCACCACGGATTTGGCGACCGTGAAAGGGCAAGTTCAGACTCAAGCCGATAAAGAAAAGATTGTTTTAGCCGTCGGTAATATTGACCATGTGGCACAAGTCGATGATCAACTCACTGTGGCTAGCCCTGAACCTGAGAGTAAGTTCTACACGGTTAAATCGGGGGATAACTTATCGAAAATTTCCAAAGCATTTTATGGTGATGCCAACCAGTACAATAAAATTTTTGAGGCCAACCGTCCCCTATTGAAAGATGCAGATGATATTTTCCCAGGCCAAGTCCTACGTATTCCTGCTTAAGTCCAAAGGTTGAAGAAAAGGCGCATGAAGCGCCTTTTTTATTTGAGAGTGGAATGTTGATCGAGTGCTTAGCGACTTGCTTTCACAACAGCATGTTGACTGAGCATACCTAAGGTAATTTTTTTTACTTCATCTCGACTTTGTTGAATGTGAGCGCTGATCTTTTCAACGGCAAGCTCCGTCTGTTGTTGTGCTATATAGTTCAAAATGGCTTGATGCTCCGTATAGGTAGCTTCAATCCGATCTGTTTTTGAAAAATCGAGGCGACGAATAATGCGAATTTTTTCACTGATCTCTTGGTGAATTTTGATCATTTCTTGATTGCCAATGGCACGAACCAATGCACAGTGAAAATCTTCATCAATTTTCGCCATGGCTTTTAAACTCGACAGATACTGCTCCGGTGCAACCATCCAAATTTTGTGTAGGTGTTTCATTTCCTTAGATGGCTGAGATGCACTGCTGCATAACTTTCGAATTGAGTACTGCTCAATCATGATGCGTAACTCATACAGCTCATCGTAGTATTGCAAGTTCAACGGACGGACAGTCCAGCCACTACGAAATGCCACCTCTACATAGCCTTCTTGTTGCAATCGATATAGCGCCTGCCGTGCAGGCGTGCGGCTGACCTGATAGCTCAAGGCGATTTCGGATTCGGTAAAACGTTCACCTGGCATCAATTTGAAATCAAAAATATCGTTTTTTATTTGCTGGTAAACCAGTTCAGACAAATTGTCTGAACTTGAACCTGCACGTGTCGTATTGGGCATGCGTTATTCCATATAAACCAAAGGCTCACCGCTATGAACGGTTTGTCCAGCCCGACAAATAATGGCTTTGACAGTACCATCATCCGCAGCGTACACCGGTAATTCCATTTTCATGGCTTCAATGATAGCAATGGTTTCACCTTTTTTCACAATCTGACCTTGTTCCACTAATATTTTCCAAATATTACCGGTCATCGAAGCATGTAGTGCTGCATAGGCGCTGTAGTCAGTCTCATCAGGTATTTCTGCAATCAGATGTTCTTGATGATCAACACTTTCTTTCCATAAGCCGACTTCAGCACTGAAAGCGTGTTGTTGTTGTGCTCTAAACTCGGCAATGCTGTCTTTTTCATCTTCAAGCAGTTGTAAATACGCTGCATAGTCAAATTCAGTGTCTTCAATGCGAATTTGTGCTTGACCATTTTCAAAATCGGCACGCCATTGCTCTAACTCTGACTCAGATACGGGGAAGTATTTGATTTGATCAAAGAAGTTTAGGAACCATTCTTTGTCGCCAAACTGTTTGTTCTTTTTAAACTTATTCCAAATGGGGAGGGTGCGTCCGACCAGTTGGTAGCCTCCCGGAGAGTCCATGCCGTAGATACACATATACATGCCGCCAATGCCTACGGTACCTTCAGCGGTAAAGGTACGTGCAGGATTGTATTTTGAACTTAATAGGCGATGGCGTGGGTCAATCGGTACTGCACAGGGCGCGGTGAGGTAGACATCACCAAGGCCTAAAATGAGGTAATTGGCATTGAAAATAATTTCTTTGACTTGCTCTCGGCTGTTTAAACCATTTATGCGTTGAATAAAATCGACATTGTTCGGTAGCCAAGGCGCTTTGGCACAGACACTTTCTTGATAGCGTTCTACAGCACCTAAAGTTGCACTGTCTTCAAATGCCATTGGGAGATGAATGATCCGTGACGGAATCTTGATTTGGCTTAAATCTCCCATTTGCTGTTCAAGCTTGAGTAGAAATTCGATTAATTGATGCTGTGGAAGCGTGAGTCCATCGTATTTGATTTGCAGCGAGCGTACGCCGGGGGACAGTTCCAATATGCCTTTAATATTAGCCGCGCGGATCAGTTGCATCAGTTGGTGAACGCGTAAGCGTAGCGCCAAGTCTAAAACATTGTCACCGTACTCCAGTAAGATATAGCTGTCACCCGCTTGGCGGTATACCGTGCGTGGAGACATATCAGTTGCCTCCAAGCTGGCAAGAATTGCGGATGGTGGAATGTCACTGCTTGGCAGCTCAGAATTAAGTGCTGCGTGGGCAAAGTTTTCGATCCGTTCAATTTGTTGTTGTTCTAAGGTATTGGCTTGTTCAACAGTTAAAGGATAAAAGCTGATTTTATCATCGGCTTTAAGCTGACCCACTTTCCAAAGTTCAGCTTTGGCAATAGTCACAGGGCAAACGAAACCTCCTAGACTTGGCCCATCTTTGGCTAAAATGACAGGGAAGTCACCTGTGAAGTTAATCGCACCAATGGCATATTCACAGTCATGGACATTGGATGGGTGGAGCCCTGCTTCACCGCCATTTTCACGTGCCCAGCTTGGTGTTGGCCCTGATAGTCGGATGCCTAGACGATTGGAGTTAAAGTGTACGCTCCATTCGGAGGCAAAAAACTCTTCAATATATTCGGGTTTAAAGAAGTCAGGTGCACCATGTGGGCCATATAGCACCCCAATTTTCCATTCTTTGCCATAGCTTGGAATCAGTGTAGGAGATAGAGCTTGTGGTTCATGCGGGGCTAAAGGTGTATCGCTATTTGGATGGGCTGTGTTGACGAGTTTGATCATGTCACCTGCACGAAGTACACGTCCTGCATGCCCGCCAAAGTTACCTAAAGCAAAAGTCGAACGACTGCCCAAATATAGGGGGACATCGAGCCCATGACGCACTGCTAAATAGCTACGACAACCAGACTCGACCTGTCCTAAGCTGAGTACTTGACCTGCGCAAATGTGAATCGGTTGCCAAAAGGTTACGGGCTTATCATCCAGTTGCGCAGGGCATGGCGCACCTGTCAGTGCAATCACACTGTCTTGGTGGAACTTGAGGCTTGGGCCTTGCAGGGTGAACTCGAAGCCTGCTGCGCTAGCATCATTCCCTACAATTTGATTGGCCAATTGAAAAGCATAGTCATCCATAGGACCCGAGGGTGGTACACCGATATCCCAATAGCCCACACGTCCCGGAAAGTCCTGAATCGAGCTTTGTGTGCCAGCTTGGAGTACTTCAATCACATTCGGTACGTAGTCAAAGTCGTCTAGCAAGCGTGTCCAGATTTGCATTTGTTCAAAGCGTTCATCAGAGATCACGCTATGTGCATAGTCTAAATTGGTGCTGATGCCATTTAAACGAGTTTGAGAGAGTACATTTTTTAGTTGCTCAATGGCTTGTGCACGGGTGTCCGCATGTACGATGATTTTGGCAATCATCGGGTCGAAATATTGTGAAATTTCTGTTCCTGTTGAGACCCAAGTATCGACGCGGCAGTCTTCTGGAAATGCAACTTCGGTCAGTACACCCGGGCTAGGCTGGAAGTTCTTAACTGGATCTTCTGCATAAATACGCACTTCAATTGCCGCACCTTGCGGTTGGATGTTGCTAAGTGCAGTCCAATCCAGTGTATCGCCCGCAGCGACTTTAAGCATGCATTCAATCAGGTCTAAACCCGTCACCATCTCAGTGACAGGATGTTCCACTTGTAGTCGGGTATTGACCTCAAGGAAGTAAAATTCATCACGTGCAGCATCATAAATAAATTCGACCGTACCTGCGCTGCGATAATTGACCGATTTGCCTAGTTCAACTGCTGCTTGGTGTAGTTTTTGACGTGTGGCTTCGGGCAGATGAGCCGCTGGGGTTTCTTCCACCACTTTTTGGTTACGACGTTGCAATGAACAGTCGCGTTCGCCCAATGCAACCACTTGACCTTGGCCATCACCAAAAATCTGAACTTCGACATGACGCGCACGGTCAATAAAACGTTCTAAAAATACACCCGAATCTTTAAAAAATTGTGCGCCTAAACGTTTGACGCTTTCATAAGCTTCAACTAATGCTTGTTCATCATCACAGCGCGTGAGGCCAATCCCTCCGCCACCTGCGGTACTTTTTAGCATGATGGGATAACCAATCTCTGTAGCCGCAGAAATTGCTTCATCTAAGCTGCCAAGTAAGCCTGTACCCGGTGTCATAGGAACCTGTGCAGCAGCCGCAAGTTCACGTGCACGGTGTTTTAAACCAAACTCTAAAATTTGTGTCGCGGTTGGCCCCATAAAGGCAATATTATTTTTCTCACAAGCCTCTGCAAATTCAGCACTTTCTGATAAAAAGCCATAGCCTGGGAAAATAGCTTCAGCCCCTGTTTTTTGTGCGGCTTGAATCAGTTTTTCAATGCTTAAATAAGTGTCAGATGGTTTTAAGCCGTCTAAAGCAATGGCAATGTCCGCGTCTTTGACATGTTGTGCGTAACGGTCACTGTCTGAATATACCGCTACACTAGTCACCCCCAGTTTTTTTAAAGTGCGAATTGCACGTACGGCAATTTCGCCACGGTTTGCAATCAATACAGTTTTAAACATTTTAAAATTCCTAAATTTGACTAAGCTTGTTCTACTTTTGAATTGTTACGGTGCTGGATATAGGCGCGCCAACCACCAAAGTGACTGATGTTTTCGGCATCGTTTAAGCCATAAGGTTCGCAAATGAAACCTTTCACCCATCGACCGTCTGCCAGTTCGACATTACCCATGCCCAGTGGTGTCGGAATCTCTGCGACAAATTCTCCAAAGCGAGCGGTGGGTACATCCCACAGTTCAACAATGATCTGCTGACCGTGTTCATCGACTCGGGCTAGACCGGGTTTAGGTGGGATCGTGCCATTCAATGCAAATAGGGCATAGTGCTCAGCGGTATGTGTGGTTTCCACTAGCACAGCATTACGTGTAAGCAATTGGAAGTTCAGCGGCATTCCTGTCAGGTGCGCCCCAACCACAGCAACACGGATATGATGTGGAGAAACTGTGTGCTGTAGCTTTGGAGTAGATGCATAGCGGTCTAAAGCCCCCAGCTTTAAGTTCAAATGCGTCTGCCAAATTTTTCCAAATTCAATCAGGGCTTGGTCATACCATGCAGGTGCAATTAGGCTGATGCCGAAAGGTAAACCGTCGGTGCGGAAACCTGCGGGCAGGGCGAGGGCACTTAAATCGGCGAGGTTGGTAAAATTGGTATAAGTCCCAAACTCAGAGTTCAGACTAATCGGTGACTTTTCCATTTCCGCAAGGGTATGAATGGTTGGAGAGGTGGGAACAATCAATGCATCAAATTGGGCCAAAGTGTCTTGAATTTTTCGGCTTAATTCTTGCTTTAAGTACTCCGCGTTATAGGCATCAACTGCACTAAAATCATGACCTTTTTGAATGATTGCACGTACTGTCGGATCGAAAACCTCAGGCTGCTGCACCAACAACTCGGCAACCGCTGCGGTACGTTCTGCCACCCATGAGCCTTGATAGAGTTGGGCTGCTAATTGTTCAAAAGCCGAAAAATCAATTGCAGTAATTTCAGCACCGAGAACTTTTAACTGTTCTACAGCCAGTTGGAAGGCATATTTAGCTTGGTCATCTCCAAAGAATTCCAGTTTTTGGGGAATAGCAAAATGTGGCTTAGTCGAGAGTTTCACAGGTGCAGTCTTTGGATGCTGGCGTGAATAGCTATCTAGCGCATCGTAGTGTTCTACCATTTGGGCAATGGTGTCGGCGTCTGTTACCGTTAAAGCAAAAATCGAAATACAGTCCAAACTTTTACAGGCTGGGAGTAGACCACGATTTGAAAAACGACCTTTGGTGGGTTTTAGTCCAATAATATTGTTAAATGCAGCAGGAACACGGCCAGAGCCTGCAGTATCTGTTCCGAGTGCAAAGGGCACCAAGCCACGAGCAACAACACTGGCTGAACCAGAGCTAGAGCCACCACTGACATAGTCAGCATTAAACGTGTTACTGACTGCACCAAAGGGAGAGCGTGTCCCTACGAGACCAGTTGCGAATTGGTCTAAATTGGTTTTTCCTACAACAATGGCCCCTGCATTTTTAAGCAGGCGAATGGTTTCAGCATCTTGTGTAGCAACAGTTGTCAGGGCTTTGCATGCGGCCGTGGTGACAAAACCAGCAACGTCGATGTTATCTTTAACTGCAAATGGAATACCGTATAAAGGCAATTCTTTGCTGAGCTCTGTGGCTTGCTCTACTTTTTGCTTTAAGGCTTCAATTTGTTGGGAAAGTATTTCTGTCGTAGCAATTGAAATCCAAGCATGATCAGGTTGTGGTAATTGCGCTACATAGTCGATTAAATCTTCAAGATGAATATCTTGGTTGAGATAAGCGGTTTGCCATTCTTGAAGTGTCCAGCCAATGCATTTGTTCTGACTCATTTTTTGCATTCCAACTTGTATACATGATGGAATACAAAAATGCAGAATCTATGCCAATCTAATCAATTTGATTTATCTTTGATTATAATTTTTATAAATCAATTGGTTGAGAGTAAAGCTTTGGATTAATTGAGTGATTCTAAGTGTTTTTAGAGTTGCACCAAAACAAGCGCATAGGGGAATTAATGGTGCTTTTTATGATCAAGCCTTGGGTGGTTTGACGTTAAACTATTTAAAAAGAGGGTTTAAATCATATTCGTTGTTTATGTAAGTTGAGGGAATTAAAGTCAAAAGGATAGAGGATGAAATATATTCTAAAATAGGATGATTCAAAGAAACTATACACACTCAGTTTTTAATTTTTATGTATAACTTAATGTATTTGAGCTATACCAAATCTGAAAAGTTGCAAGCTTCATTTAATTCGTGACCAATATAACCGTTGAAATTTGCAGAGATAATCAATAAATCATACGTATAACTTATAATATAAACTATTATTTTATAATTTTTAATTCAGATTTTCTCATCCTTCCTGTGTAGTTAATTCTATGCCATATATTGATATACATAAGCTGGCTGGATCTTAATTCAAATACTAAGATTTGAATATCTAGGTCTTTTTTTCGAATAATAATTGATGTACTTAACTTACATTTATCCTGCATAAGGTGATGATCTAAACTCGCTGTCAGTAGCAGATCAATTGCTACTATGTGTAAGCTATTGGCAGTAGGCTATGTATCTATGGGGGAGTGGCCTATATTTCTTGATAAGCAGCAGCTTCAAGAATTGCGGGTTATGTAGAAGATTGTAATTGTTAGCGGGCTAAATGAAGTTCGAGTAAATTGCAAACCAGTTTGAAGAAAATAAAATTTTAATACTTCTCTGGGGGATAAAGGAATGAATGGGGTTAAGCTGAATATGACTGGGATAATATCAAAACTATAAAAATAGAAACTTACAGATGGATCGGTCATTTATTGAAAAAAGGCTCTGAAACTTAAAAAATTTATTAAAGTTACAAAAAATTAAAGATTTTTTTTGAGACTTTTGTACAATCAGCCACAACTTAAAATTTAATAATAACGATGCCCAATAATATTTATGCTGCAATAGAGCAACTTGGACTTACTGCACAAAAACGTGCCATTCATATTCAGTTCAGCAATACTTCGCTTAACGAACAAGTATTCCTTCAGCGCATAGATGGAACGCATGAACTGAATGCAGGTATAGAGTTACAGCTTCTTTGCTTATCTACCTCCGCTCATATTCCGTTAAAGCAATTTATTGGTAGTCAGGTGGCTGTCGATATTGTCACTGAAAAATCAGAACTCAATCGTATTTCAGGCATCATCACCAAGGCTGATGTAGGGGCAAGCGATGGCGCTTTAACCATATACCGTTTAACCGTGGAAGACCCGACAGCCTTATGGAAGCATCGACGTAATTCTAGAGTTTTCATGGCGAAGTCTGTTGTTGAGGTGGTTCAAACCATTTTTGCCGAGTGGCAGCAACGTAGTCCCTTATTTGCTTCGAGTCTGACTTTGGATAAAAGTGGGTTAAGCAAAGAATATGATGTGCGCCCATTCATTATGCAAGCGAATGAGTTGGACAGTGAATTTATTCAAAGGCTGCTCTCTTCAGAGGGGATTAACTGGCTTATTGATGAGTCTCAGCTCAAAGTGTCCAGTTCAAGTGAACCTATTCAGCCACAAAAACTTAGACTGATTGATGACAATGCCCAATATCAAAGTTTAGAGCGTCAGAATATTCGCTTCCATCGTAGCAGTGCTGTAGAAAGCAGTGATTCGATTACAAATTTGGTCGGGCAGCGTTCTATACAACCAACATCTGTCCATATTCAACATTGGCAAGCAAATACTTTAGAAGTAGAAGAAGGTGCGGGTTCAGTTCAAAGCAAACATAGCCATAGTGATAATCAAGACAACGCCAGCCTAGGTTTAGAGCAAGCATGGCATTTTTCACCTGCATGGATACAAGACCTTAAAGGTGAAGATGGAACGACCAAATCAGGCAATAGTCAGATTGAAAAGTTTAATCAAAATCTTGGTCGTTATTACGACTTACAAGCCAAACAATTTATGGCTACCTCGACCGTACGAGATGCACAAGTGGGTTACTGGTTTGAGCTCAACGAGCACCCTGAAATTGATCAGCATAGTGGTTCGGACAAAGAATTCTTAATCACATCCAAAAAATTCTATAATCAGAATAATTTACCTAAAGATTTGACCGATCAAATCACAGCTTTGTTGAAACAAACCAATTGGCAACAGGCTGAAATTACAACAAATAATAAAGAAGAACGCCAAGCCAATCACCTCGTCTTACAACGACGTAATATCACAATTGTTCCAGAGTACAATCCTCTGCGACAACGGCCTATTGCATCACCACAACGTGCGAAAGTGGTTGGACCAAGTGGTGAAGAAATTCACGTGGATGAATGGGGGCGTATTAAAGTCCGTTTCCTGTTCACGCGTAATGAAGACAATACTCACGATGGCGGTGCAGGTTCAAATGATAATGACACAGATTCTGCTTGGGTTGATGTGCTCACACCTTGGGCAGGTGAAGGTTATGGTGCACGCTTCTTACCGCGTATTGGTGAAATCGTAGTTATCGACTTCTTTGATGGCAATATCGACAGACCCTTTGTCGTGGGGCGCATCCATGAAGCACAACGTCATCCAAGCAAATTTGACAATACAGGCAAACTGCCTGATACGAAAAAACTGGCAGGGATTCGATCAAAAGAGTACCAAGGAGAGGGCTTCGGGCAACTACGTTTTGATGACACGACGGGTCAGATCAGTACCCAACTACAAAGCAGTCATGGTGCAACACAACTGAACTTAGGGAATTTGAGTCATCCTAAAGAAACGGACACCAGTGAAGGTCGAGGTGAAGGTTTTGAACTGCGTACTGACCAGTGGGGAGCCGTCCGTGCAGGGCAAGGCTTACTTGTTTCCACGTATAAACAAGATCAAGCCAAAGGTGAGCATCTAGATGCTTCTGAAACGAAATCACAATTTGAATCTAGTCTAAGTAATTCAAAAGCTTTAAGTGAAGTTGCTAAAAATCAACAAACCGATCCATTAGAAATACTGGATAATCTAAAAGAGTTTATTGAACAAATTGAACAAGAAAGTGAGGCGAAGGCAAAAGCATTTAAACAAGCTTTAATGATATTGACCTCCCCCCATTCGATTGCTCTGACTACAAATGAAGATGTTCACCTTTCAGCAGATGGTCAAATTGGTCACAGTGCAGGGGGGAGTATTAATTTAAGTACCCAAAAGAATTTACTTGCACATGCACAAAGTAAAATCAGTTTGTTTGCAGCACAGGACGGTGCGAAATTCTATGCAGGTAAAGGCAAAGTTGAAATACAGGCTCAAGCAGATGGGGCTGATTTGATAGCACGTAAAGGTGTACAGATCATTTCAACTGAAGATGCCATTTACATTACCAGCCCTAAAGAAATTAAATTAATCGCTGATGGTTCTGAACTTAAGATTAATAGTTCCGGAGTCTTTGCAACAACTAGTGGAAAGTTTGAGGTTAAGGCGGCGCAACATAAGTTTGTGAGCGGGGCAAGTGTTTTAATCCCTAAAATAACTTTACCGAATCTACCACCTTTAGACAAAAACATCGGCAAATTTTTCTTATATAGAGGTGATGGTAGTCCTTTCATTGAACATGAATATAAAATTCTAGATAAAGTTGGAAATGTGTTAAAGCAAGGCATTACCAATGAGTTTGGTGAAACGGATTATGTTCAGACTGAGCAATCAGAAAAGATTACTTATGATGTGAAAATGTTAAAAGAAGCAGAAAGAATTACAAACAGTTGGCAGAGCCAGCTTGAGGGAAAATATGCCAATTTTTTGAGCCAACTTGATCAGCAATTTACTAATCTTGATGGAGATGAGTAATGTTGCCATTAATCGGTTTAGGTGTAGTACTTGCACGGGCATTTACGGCTGCGTTAACGGTATATGAGCTATATAGCTATGGCTCTAACTTATACGAAGGGCAGGCCAATTATCGACAAGAGCTAGATAAGGCCAAAGCAGAAATAAAGAAAATCATTCATGATCTGGAAAAAGAATTTAATGGTCATCTTTTATATGCTTCTGAAATTGCATATTTAGAGAAATTAAGAAAAGATGATCCTAGAAATGATGAAACACGTCAACCACGACAACGAGGTCATCAAGGCTTTAAAAAACAGATTTCTGAACGAATACCTTTTAGAAAGGTAATCTCGGAAGTTTGTGATAAAGCGAATATTAATAGCTTTCCACAACTTAAAAAGAAAAAGGGAGTGAAGGTCAGTGATTTGCCAAAAGCTAGACAAAAAATATTGGAAAGCTGGGCGGGCCTGATTTTATCTGAGATTGTGAATGAGGATATAGGTAGTGAGTTTCTGATTGCGCGCCTTAAGCAATTAGCTGCTTCTATCATGTTTGAATTTGTGGATGAGATTTTGGGGTGGAAAGCTCCGATTAAAACAGAAGTCTGTTTTGGGGCGAAATTTGAAGATCCTCAGTTACTGTTTCCTGGCAATCCGAGACTTAAACGGATAGGACGTTTTGATCTGAACCCTTTTTATCCAACGCCTTATCATAACCAAAGGGGAAGTATTGCTGCCGATCTAGTAATTGCAGAATCTCGCTTGGAACCGATCTCAAAAACCAATCTTTTTGCGATCGTAGAAATTAAGTTTCAGGGGGATTCAATTAAAAAAGAACAATTTTCTAAATATGATGATTTATTGAAAGAATGCAAGGTAGCTAAAGAGGGTAAGTATGGGAAGAAAAACAATCATTCGGGTAAAGGTATAAAAGAAGGTGGGTATCTTTCTTTGTTTCGTTATCCTGAAGATATAGCCTTAGAAGGAGGCAAGGGTAAACCGAATGAGCAAACAGGAACCAAGAAAGCTGGAAATAGAGGAAAATGATATGAGTACTGTAACTCCATACTTAACAGAAGAAGAGCAAGTAGAGTGGATCGAAGAGATTAAAGCTACAGATAAGCTCTGGGTGACTGGAGATGAAGGGGAAGATGCTTATGGAATAGGTCCCTATGTTTCTTTTTATGTTTATCATTCAGTAGAAGAAGCCCCTCAACTGATTACTAAATTTATTGAACTCTTTAATGAGTTTAATCAAATGAAGAACGAAGAATGGACGCATTTTATACATCCAATCAAAGATGTATTTATTAAAGCAGAAAAGGCTGAAGCATTGCTGGCGGATTTAGATGCAATTTGCCAAAGACAGTATCAGAAGACGGATTCTGTTTATTTTACTGCAACTGTCTCAGACGATACTGAAATTAGTTCAGCCGTGTGGTCATATTCAATGACTATTGCTGAAAGACCATATATGCGATACAGCCATTTAAAAATGAACTTTAGATATGCCTGGTACATTGCAAGTCAGGCGAATAAAGAAAAGTGGCATCGGTTTGTTGAACGTTGTATTGATAAATTAAAGCCTAGACATGCTTATAGTGGCTTTGAGATTGCTCAAGCTGCATCTATGCACTTGGGTAGTTATGAGATTAACAGTCTGGAAAAAATTGTCGCTCAGGCTTTTTATGGCGTAGACATTGATCATCCAGATTTTAATGGTACTCATGATCATGCACGGATAGATGGCTATATTGATTATCAACGGTTAGGCTCTGGCATTCGAACACCTGTCTGGAGCTTTTTACTGGATCCGTATTGGATTACAAAATTAGAGAAAACTGTTGAAGAGATTAGAACTTACTTTAGCCGCTTTAGTGACATTAAGATTAAGGAAATCGAGTATCCCGAAAATCAAACAGGACTATGGATTCGACTTGGAGAACTCTCCATGTATCCTGTTGAAGATGGTGTTCCTGTTTTGCCTGTTTATGCCAATGCTTTAATTAAGCCAATACGTTGTGATGAGCTGAAATTGGTCGGTTATGCGCAATGGGATGATGATCCAAACGAGCATCTGAGTTATGAAGAGGGTATTGCGTGGATGTGTCGTTTTGATGAAGATAGCAGTTGGCCTGAAGGTAAACGAGTCAGTAAGGTTAGTAACTTATCATTGGAAGAAGAAAAACTTAAAGTGAAAGGTGGAGAGCCATGCCCACAAACTGGCTATTGGCAAACACCAGCACGACCTGATTTACGACAGTATTTTGAACAAGGTGATATTCTTCCAACCTTTTCAGAACTAGATTGGGGAGAGGTCTATTGGTATTGGGGTGGTAGAGAGTAGTTTATTGATAGTTTAGGCAGTATCGACAGAACGTTACCACTGAGTAGTTACCAATTTTATAGACACCTTGAAGTTAGATAATGCAGTGCAGTAAGTCTAGCTACTCAACTGTGTGTTTATCATCAGGCAAAAGGATTAGTTCCTACTTATCGAGTACGAGTAGATGTGTGTAAGGGGTAACACTACTAGGACACTACCTCCCAATGTTTTGGATCATCTATTAAGTGAATGACTTCGAGATTAAGATAAATGAATAATTCATCAATAACATTTGTTACTGGTTGTGCTATAAGCCAATCAAATTTTTATCTGACTTCTAATCTTGATGGCTTAGATACTTGGGATCTCTTTTCAAAAACATTCATATATAAACATCAATCTAATGAATGGGTAGGTGTAGATTTAGATGGTTGGAAAGTTATTTCCGTAGCCTTTTTTGAAAATTCAGGGGTATCTTCTTTGCTTGCACTTGAGCAAGATGGTGACATAGGCATCTTTCAAGAAAATAATAATCGACTACAAAAAATTCGCGAGATTGATGATTCTAAAATCCAAGGCCAATTCAATAGAATTAGAGTTATAGATAATTTGTTGTATGTTTGTGGCGATGGATCTCAAATTTACGTGAATCATAATGAGGATTGGAGAGCATTAGGAATAGATTTTTCTGAAGAAGTATTAAATATTCCAAAAACAGATGAATTAAATATGGATTTGGAGTTGAGTTTTGATATTAACCTTTATGATATAAATGGATTTAATTCAAATAATATTTATATTTGTGGTGTAAAGAAAAATGAAGGTTTCATATCTTATTATAATGGGTCATCTTGGAATGTTATTGAAAGAATAACTCCTTCCACTTTATATGAAATTACAATATGTCCAGATAAAAAGAACATTATAATTTCAGGAGAGCATGGAACTTTAATAAAGGGTAATTTCAAAGATGGTTTTAAAAATCTAAAAAATATAAGTATCAACTCTGCTTTCTATTCTACCACTTACTATAAAGATAAGTTATATATTGCATCAGAAGATGGCCTATATATATATGAAGAAGGAATTTATCAATTAGTTGATGCCATTGAGGATATTAAAGGAATTACGTCTATAGAGGAAAAAGAAGGTATTCTATGGGTTCTTTCTTATAAAAAATTGATTCGATTCAATGGAGAAGTATGGGAGAGAATTACACATCCACTTAACGATCCTATTGATCATCAATTCACAAATAATGTTCAGGGTCGGGAGCATTGCCCGCGATCAGGCTATTGGTACACTACAGCAAAAAAAAATTCAAGAAGATTTTTTAATCAAGGTGACATTTTCCCTGATTTTGAAAGTGATTGGGAGGATGTGTACTGGCAGTTTGACGGTGAAGATTAATTGGAATCATTTTAGAAAAGCCATCCTCATTTGAATGGTTTTTTATAACGGCTAAATTATCTAAAAAATATGGCGGAGTAAATTGCTCGATGAGATCACCATAGATAGATTATTTGTGGCTGGATGGATTTATGAGGCACAACGCAGTCCACCCAAATTTGATCAAGTCGGTAAGTTGCCTGATACCAAAAAACTCGCAGGGATCAAGTCCATAGAATACCAAGGCGAAGGTTTTAAATGGTCATCATTCCGTTATCTAGAAGATGTGAGTCCCAAGGATCAATCACAACAGCAGAAGTCAAAGAAATCGAAAGGAAGTGGTACAAGACGATGAGTGATGCAATACATGATGATGAATTATTTTTAAGCGAAGAAGAAGTCGTTGACTATATAGCAGAGTTTAAAAAAGATAGTTATCACACTTATGGGTACGAACAAGAAGAGTTTGGCATTTGTCCCTACATCACATTTTATATTTACCATCAGGATAATGAAGTAGAGGAAATTGCCAATAAAATTATCAATATTTATGAAAATTTTGAAAATAAAATAATTGATAAGCCATTTAAGCGACGCTATCGGGATACAGGTGTCTGGAAAAATTCCAATAAATGGAAGCCTTCTCATAAAGAGTTAATCAATGAAATGCACCAAAGTTTTAAGAGGTATCCTGTATATTTTATAGCAGCAACTACAGGGAATTCTCCTAATCAAAGTGCCCGTTGGGTTTTCTGTGCTCAATTTTCAGATAACAATAATAGTAGGTATACGACATTAAAGCTGTCATTTGGTGAAAAATGGTATAGAGAGCATAAGTCAAAATGGTATCAGTTTGTTCAACATTGTTTAATTAAACTTAATCCGATACAAGCTTATAGTGGCTATGAAATTGGAAATTCGACAAACTTTAATATTGTTTCGCCTGAGTTTGAAACAGCAGAACGTATTTTTAGTGATTACTTTTATGGGCTGGATATAGATCATCCTAATATGAATCATTCTCACGATGATCTTGAAGGCTTTATCTACAGACCTTCGTTAGCCGCAGGTTTGCGAACTCCAACTTGGTGTTTTTTATTATCTCCCTATTGGTTAGATAAATTAGGTTTAAGCGAGGAGCAAATCCGCTTAAAACTAGATGATCCACGGATAGAGATCAGCAAATTGCTAGATGCAACAGATCCTGAAAAATTCAGTCTTTGGATTCAACTTGGGGAACTGTCACTTTATCCTGTTGAAGAGGGTATTCCAGATTTATTGGTGAGGGCAAATGACCTGATAAAACCAATACGTTGTAATGACTTGAAGCTAACTACGTTAGATGCATGGGATGATGACCCTAATCCAAGATTTGATATAGAAAGTTCTCCCCAATGGATTGCCCGTTTTGATGAAGATAGCAGTTGGCCTGAAGGCAAACGAGTCAATAAGGTTAGTAACCTATCATTGGAAGAAGAAAAACTTAAAGTGAAAGGTGGAGAGCCATGCCCACAAACAGGCTATTGGCAAACTCCAGCACGACCGGATTTACGACAGTATTTTGAAGAAGGTGATATTCTTCCAATCTTTTCAGAACTAGATTGGGGAGAGGTCTATTGGTATTGGGGTGGTGAAAAATAAGTTAATCATTTGAGAAAAGCCATCCTCTTTTGGATGGTTTTTTTACTTTTACCGAATGACATGCTGGAGCGTTAATAAATGTCCATACAAGTAAATGAGCAGATAATAGATTGGCAAAAGTGGTTAAGTTTAGAAATAAAAGACCCTGCTTTATTTAGAGATAATTTGCTTGAACAAAAAATGTATAGCAAAAGATTTGATACATTTGTGAATGGGATATATTCCGTAACGGATGGTTTTAGTAATTATAAAAATGAAAAAAAATATGGTGGCTATATTGCGGCAGGTCATCAGCGTTTAAACGATGTCTTAAATTTAATGTCTTTACAGTATTCGGCAGGCGGAAGTCTTGAGTTTTTAAAAGAAATATATCCATATCTACTTCACTGGACAGAAGAGTACGCAGAAGCAAGCCATTTATACAATTTAAGTCCTGATGCTGATGGACGATTTGTTTGGCATATCAGTTTGGGAACAGAAGACTATTGGTATATTACTTTGCGTCTGATTTGTTTTGGGCTATTGACTGGTTATGCGGATCAGATGGATCGGATTATGCTAATCATTGACTATGTAGAAGCAACGCCTGAAGGACAGGAAAAAGATGGATTAATTGAACGTTTAGTTGCTCCTTTTGTTGCAGATCGTGGAACTCCACCAGATGAAGCAAGACGACATTTGCCTTATCGTAAGCTGATTAACGTGTTTAATGCTTCACCTGAACAGCGTCCAGCTTTAATGCTGCAATACCTAGAAGATTGGTATGAGGCGAGCCGCCGAGAGCCTTATTATGATCAGCATCCTCAAACTGATTTAAGATCAGGAAGAGGTTACTATGGCTATTGGTCATGGGAAGCAGCAGCGGTAACGTGGTTGCTGGATATAGATGATACGTCATATTGTGAACATCAGTTCTATCCAAAAGATTTGGTTGATTTTGCTCGAACACAGTCAAAAGTAGTTTTAGATGATCAACAATTAGAACGAATGAAAGTTAAGGGTGGAGAAGCTTGTATTAAAACAGGTTATTGGAGAACACCAGCACAACCAGATTTACGACAATACTTTAAACAAGGTGAGATTGTTCCTGCACTTATCGAGCTAGATTGGGGAGAAGTATATTGGTATTGGGATGGTGAGAAATAATTTAATCATTTTAGAAAAAGCCATCCTCATTTGGATGGTTTTTTACTTTTACCAAATGATATGTTGCCGGAGTAAGAAAGTTGAATAACCA
The DNA here is from genome assembly GCF_028649355.1 of Acinetobacter sp. Gutcm_16. Taxonomy (NCBI): domain Bacteria; kingdom Pseudomonadati; phylum Pseudomonadota; class Gammaproteobacteria; order Moraxellales; family Moraxellaceae; genus Acinetobacter; species Acinetobacter sp. Gutcm_16. The sequence continues at coordinate 146,568 of NZ_JAQSUV010000016.1, forward strand.
AATAAATGATTTAAATATTGATTGGGAACAGTGGTTTAATCAACAAATACTAAATTATGGAAAATATAGAGATAGTTTCTTACAAGAAGATATGTATCAAAGGCGGTTTGATGCTTTTCTTAATGGTGTTTATTCAGTAACTGATGGTTTTCAAAAATATAAGGCAAATGCTAAATCCAGTAAAATGATGGCTGCTGGGCATCAAAGATTAAAAGATGTCTTAAATTTAATGTCATTACAGTACTCTGCAGGTGGAGATATTGCGTTTATTCAGGAACTTTACCCATATCTTTTAAACTGGACAGAAGAATATGCCGAAATTCATAGGCACTATCATCAAAGTCCAGAGGCAGATGGTCGGTATGTTTGGCATATCAGTTTAGGAACAGAAGACTATTGGTATATTGCTTTACGTCTGATTTGTTTTGGACTGTTGACTGGCTATGCGGATCAGATGGATCGTATTATGCCAATCATTGACTATGTAGAAGCAACACCTGAAGGACAGGAAAAAGATGGATTAATTGAACGTTTAGTTGCTCCTTTTGTTGCAGATCGTGGAACCCCACCAGATGAAGCAAGACGACATTTGCCTTATCGTAAGCTCATTAAAGTGTTTAATGCTTCACCTGAACAGCGTCCAGTTTTAATGCTGCAATACCTAGAAGACTGGTATGAGGCGAGCCGCCGAGAACCTTATTATGATCAACATCCTCAACCAGACATAAGATCTGGAGTTAGCTATTATGGGTATTGGTCATGGGAAGCAGCAGCGGTAACGTGGTTGCTGGATATAGATGATACGTCATATCGTGAACATCAGTTCTATCCAAAAGATTTGGTTGATTATGCTCGAATTCAATATACGTCTTTAGATCAACAAGGTAATACTATGATCAAAGAATTACGATAATTTGTTTCTAATAAAAAAAGGCTGCAAATAGCAGCCTTTTTCTATGACAACATATGTGTCGCGTGACGTTTTACCTTACCAGCTCAACGCACCGCCAGTTTGATAGTCTGTTACACGTGTTTCGAAGAAGTTCTTCTCTTTACGCAAGTCCATCATTTCAGACATCCACTGGAATGGGTTGTTCACACCAGCAAACTGCTCAGGCAAGCCCAACTGAGCTAAACGGCGGTTACAAATGAATTTCAAGTATTCTTCCATCATCGCAGCATTCATACCCAATACACCACGTGGCATAGTGTCACGCGCATATTCGATTTCAAGCATCGTACCTTCAAGAATCATTTGAACGATTTCTTCTTGGAATTCAGCAGTCCACAAGCTTGGGTTTTCGATCTTGATTTGGTTAATCATGTCGATACCAAAGTTCAAGTGCATCGACTCATCACGTAAAATGTATTGGAATTGCTCAGCAACACCATTCATCTTATTACGGCGGCCCATCGACAAGATTTGGCTGAAACCACAGTAGAAGAAGATCCCTTCAAGAACACAGTAGAACGCGATCAAGTTTCGAAGCAAAATTTGGTCGTTTTCAGGTGTACCAGTTTGGAAAGTAGGATCACTTAAAGACTGCGTATATTTCAAGCCCCAAGCTGCTTTACGCGCAACTGATGGAACTTCGCGGTACATGTTGAAGACTTCGCCTTCATCCATACCTAAAGATTCGATACAGTATTGGTAAGCGTGAGTATGAATAGCTTCTTCAAATGCTTGGCGCAAAATGTACTGACGGCATTCAGGGTTGGTAATGTGACGGTAAATCGCCAACACCAAGTTGTTTGCAACCAATGAGTCTGCTGTAGAGAAGAAACCAAGTGAGCGCATAACAATGGTACGTTCGTCTTCAGTTAAGCCATTTTCAGACTTCCAAAGCGCGATGTCATGGTTCATGTTTACTTCTTGTGGCATCCAGTGGTTTGCACAACCATCTAGATATTTTTGCCAAGCCCATTCGTATTTGAACGGTACAAGTTGGTTTAAGTCCGCACGACAGTTAATCATCGCTTTGTCGTCAACTTGTACACGTTGCGCACCCATTTCTAGTTCTTCTAGACCTGGAGCAACATCTAAACTTTCTAAGGCGTTAGATGCTCTTGCCAACGGATCGGCTGAATTTGTTGATCGGCTTCGAGGGGTTGAAGCGGGTTGTGCAGTTGCCACATTCTTCTGTGGTTGCTCTGCAGCAGATACCATCTGCGGATTAGCCGCTTTTTGCGGTTCGACGGGCGCAGACTTGTGTTCAGGTGCAGCCGGTTTTTGCGAATCATCTTCGAAATCGTCCCAACTTAGGATAGACATATCAATTCTCTCTACGTTGCTTTATATCTTTTATCGACATCCAGCAATGCTGAGATGTCTTACTATACGCTTAATTTGTGAAAGCAAAATTAAGTTTTGCCAATCGTTGTTCTAAAACTGAGCATAGAACGTGATTCTCACGACTTATTTTGCTTTCGCTTTTTGCTTTGGTTTGCTTTTACCCAAAAGTAGGCAATCGGCATATAAAACAAAACCACAAAGGAAATCACCAAGGTCGCAAGACCTAACATATAGTTATGTGTCATATGGAGCATGGTGATTTCCTAGGTTGTCTTTAATTTTTTAATCTCCCTAAATCCCTCTTTTAAAAGAAGGACTTTCACACCTCAATAAGTTTGGTGTAATTCCCCTCCTTTTAGGAGGGGTTAGGGGAGGTTATTACTGACAAGCCTCACAGTCTGGATTGTCAATTGAACACGCCATTGGCACTGGAGCTGCTTGACCGAAGCCTTCATCTTCAGCAACCACTTCTGGTTTAACTTCCTGAGCAACTGCTGCAACAGGCGCTGCCGTTACCGTTGCAGGTTTTACTGCATTCAATGCACCCGTGTTAATGGTTGATTTCTCAGCAGAAGTTGCACCTAAAGCTCGGAGGTAATACGTCGTTTTCAGACCACGTAACCAAGCCATTTTATAGGTCAAGTCCAGTTTCTTACCGTTTGCACCAGAGATGTAAAGGTTTAAAGACTGCGCTTGATCGATCCATTTTTGACGACGTGATGCAGCATCCACAATCCAGCGTGGCTCAACTTCAAATGCCGTCGCGAAGATTGCTTTAAGCTCTTCAGGAATACGAGAAATCTTTTGAACTGAACCTTCGAAGTGTTTCAGATCATTCACCATCACAGAGTCCCACAGACCACGGTCTTTCAACGCACGTACTAGGTACGGGTTGATCACTGTGAATTCACCTGATAGGTTCGATTTTACATATAAGTTTTGGAATGTTGGCTCAATCGATTGAGACACACCACAAATGTTCGAAATGGTTGCAGTCGGTGCAATGGCCATAACGTTTGAGTTACGCATACCGTCTTTTTGAACTTTGGCACGTAAAGTGTCCCAGTCCAAACGTTGAGTGCGGTCAACTTCAAACATACGTTCAGGACGTGTTTTAGCAACAAGGTCTAGCGAGTCAATTGGCAGGATACCTTGATCCCACAGTGAACCTTTGAATGTCTCATAAGTACCACGTTCAACAGCCAAATCACTTGATGTTGAAATTGCGTAGTAGCTGATCACTTCCATCGATTCATCAGCAAAGTCTACTGCTGCATCAGAACCATAAGCGAGTTGCATTTCATACAGCGCATCTTGGAAGCCCATGATACCCATACCCACTGGGCGGTGTTTCAAGTTCGAGTTTTTCGCTTGAGGTACAGCGTAGTAGTTAATGTCGATCACGTTATCGAGCATACGAACCGCTGTTTTTACTGTACGTGCAAGCTTTTCACGGTCTAACACACCACCTTGAACGTGTTGTACAAGGTTGATCGAACCTAAGTTACATACCGCAATTTCATCTTTGCTTGTATTTAATGTGATTTCTGTACACAAGTTAGAAGAGTGAACTACACCAACGTGTTGTTGTGGTGAACGTAAGTTACATACGTCTTTGAATGTGATCCACGGGTGACCTGTTTCAAACAACATCGACAGCATTTTGCGCCACAAATCTTTTGCACGGATTTTCTTGTGCAACATGTTTGTTTCTTTCGCAATCGCTTCATAGTGTGCATAACGCTCAGCGAATTCTGCACCCATTAAGTCGTGTAGATCTGGTGTTTCAGACGGCGTGAACAGTGTCCATTCAGCATCTTCAAAAACACGTTGCATAAATAAGTCAGGAACCCAATTCGCGGTGTTCATGTCATGCGTACGGCGACGGTCATCACCAGTGTTTTTACGTAGCTCTAGGAACTCTTCGATGTCTAAGTGCCAAGTTTCAAGGTATGCACACACAGCACCTTTACGCTTACCACCTTGGTTAACCGCAACAGCAGTATCGTTCGCCACTTTAAGGAATGGAACTACACCTTGTGACTTACCGTTTGTACCTTTGATATATGAGTTCAAGGCACGAACTGGCGTCCAGTCATTACCTAAACCGCCTGCCCATTTAGACAGCATTGCGTTATCACGCATCGCGCCATAAATGTCATACAGGTCATCATCAATCGTCGTTAAATAGCAGCTCGACAACTGTGGACGTAGCGTACCTGAGTTAAACAGGGTAGGCGTAGATGCCATGTAATCGAAGCTCGACAAGAGGTTGTAGAACTCGATTGCACGTTCTTCACGGTTTGCTTCGTTGAGTGAAAGACCCATCGAAACACGCATAAAGAATAATTGTGGCAATTCGAAACGCACGCCATCTGAGTGGATGAAGTAACGGTCAAATAATGTTTGTAAACCTAAGTACGTAAATTGGTTTGAGCGTTCTGGTTGAATCGCTGCGGCCAATTTCGCAAGGTCAAAGTTAAGAAGCTCTGGTGAAAGTAGGTCTAGCTCAATACCTTTCTTCAGGAAAGTTTCTAAAGCATCGCCTTCAGCTGTGTCTTCAGACAAGCCAAGGAAAGTTAAACCTGTTGCGACCAATTCATCACGAAGTAGGCGAGCCGTCACGTAGGTATAGTTTGGTTCTTGTTCGATACGGGTACGTGTTGCCATCATCATCGTGGTTGCGATGTCAGACGCTTTTACACCGTTGTAAAGGTTTTTAATGGTTTCATCGATGATCGCTTGAACATTGATGCCTTCTAAACCTTCAGCCGCTTTGGTTACAGTCGCTTCAAGCTTACGCATGTCAAGCGGTTGAAGCTGACCATTGGCGTCAGTGATTTGTAAGGTTGGGTGATGGTTTTCACCTGCTTGTTTACGAGCATCAGCACGTTGATCGCGGTAGATGACATACGCACGAGCAACTTTCTGTTCACCTGTACGCATTAGCGCAAGTTCAACTTGGTCTTGGATTTCTTCGATGTGAATTGTACCGCCAGAAGGTAGGCGGCGACTGAACGTATTTAATACCATCTCGGTAAGTTGAGAAATACGATCGTGGATGCGGCTTGAGTCAGCACTTTGTTGGCCTTCAACAGCCAAAAATGCCTTACCAATGGCAACAGAGATTTTTTCTGCGTCAAAGCTGGCAACATCTCCAGTGCGTTTAATCACCTGAATTTGACCAGGGGTTGAATTCGATACGCTCATGCTAGCATAGCTCCATTTTGTCATCTATTTTTATGTCTATGGACCGTTTGAACTGGGCAATTTTTATGCCACAGTGTTTGAGGTTTAAACACAAGACCTAGTGGTTTAAAAATTAATTGAACACAAGATACGGGAAAATTCAGGGTAGATCAATATTGACATTTTATTAAATATTTTGATCGATCTGGTCTCGAAAAGATCTCAAAAAGATCCCTTTTTTATGATTCTTGTATTAAGCCTTATTAGACAAGGCGATAGCATAACAAAGCTCGGTTTAAGTGCTTATAGATAACATTGTGGATAAGTTCAAAACAGACGAATGAGTGAGTTATAAACTGTTCAAACGGTGATTTGGTATGAAAAATCGCCATTTTGTAAAGAAACGTTTCTTTTGCTTTGGTTGGATATACAGCAAGCGCGAGAAAGCGCCCATTTGGAGGCTAAAAAAATGTATAACAAAATGCTACTTTGATGTATCAGTTTGGTGAACAAGATCTTGTTTACAATGTAAACGTGTGTATATTGCAAAATATATCAGAGCGTATCCCTTGGATTTTAAAGGATACGTTAAGTCGTCAAAATAAAGGGGCACTCCATGAGCCAAGAAGAAAAGTTACCAAAAATTTTAATCGTAGAAGACGATGAGCGCCTAGCTCGCTTAACTCAAGAGTACCTGATCCGTAATGGTCTTGAGGTTGGGGTAGAACCCGATGGTAACCGTGCCATTCGCCGTATTATTGCAGAACAACCCGATATGGTGGTGTTGGATGTGATGCTTCCAGGTGCAGATGGTTTAACCATTTGCCGTGAAGTTCGTCCACATTATCATCAACCGATTTTGATGTTGACTGCACGTACCGAAGATATGGATCAAGTGCTTGGTCTAGAAATGGGTGCAGATGACTATGTGGCAAAACCAGTTCAGCCACGTGTTTTACTTGCACGTATTCGTGCTTTATTACGTCGTACTGACAAAGCGCCGGAAGATGAAGTTGCACAGCGTATCGAATTTGATGATCTGGTGATTGATAACGGTGGTCGTTCAGTGACTTTAAATGGTGAGTTAGTTGACTTTACCAGCGCTGAATATGACTTATTGTGGTTGTTGGCTTCAAATGCAGGTCGCATTCTTTCTCGCGAAGACATTTTCGAACGCTTACGTGGTATCGAATATGACGGTCAAGACCGTTCAATTGATGTACGTATTTCACGTATCCGTCCAAAAATTGGTGATGACCCTGAAAATCCAAAACGTATTAAAACGGTACGTAGTAAAGGCTACTTATTTGTAAAAGAAACCAATGGTCTTTAAGCCGTTTATTTGATTCGTTAAAACGGGACATTTTTAGTGTTCAAACACAGTATATTCTTGCGTATCTATGCTGGGCTGGTAGTGCTGGTCGCTATTGTTGCCCTCATGGGATATTTGCTTGTACAAATTATTAACTATCAGCGAGTGCAAGAATATCGCGAGTCTTTGACGGACGGGATTTCCTTTATTATTAGTGAAGGTGTATCCCGTCAGACCAATGCACAGCAAAAAGCAGACTGGATTTCAGATGCTTCAGATTTGCTTGAACTGCCGATTAATATGATCCCTGCTGATAAGGTGGATTTGAGTCGTGCAGAGTTAAAGCGGATCAGTGAGCGCAAAGCGGCTGTGCGTTATGATGCGCAAACGCAAGTGGCGTACCTGATCATTGGTCTAAAAGATGATCCGAATCATTTACTGTATATTAAAGTAGATAAAATTGGTGAGCTGCAAATGAAAGCACTCCCGATTTTTATCCTAGATTATCTGGTGTATTACCCAGGCCAAGAAGAAGAGTACTTGGAAAAAGTACAGAAACATTTCTCTTATCCTGTACAAATTGAAGAAGTACAAAATCTGGCTTTAGAGTCGGAGCAGATTGGTCGTTTGCGTTTAGATCATAGCGTGATCTTATATCGTGATAGTGCTTCTGTGCGTGGCACCACCATTTCTATTGTGTCTCCACCTTTACCAAGTTCACCGAGCAAGGTTTTGGTATTGGGGCCTGTGCCTATTTTCAACTGGATGCCGTTTCAGCTCGCAGCAGGGATTACCTTGTTGAGCTTATTTGTGCTGAGTTTGGGGGTGTATGGTTTGCTTGTACCGATGCAGCGTAAACTGCGTGAGGTCAATTACGGTTTAAACCGTATGAAAGCAGGTGATATGACCCTACGTTTGCCTGTCGATGGCACGGATGAAATGGCCAGTCTAGCCAATAGCTATAACAGCATGTCAGACCATATTCAGCGACTCATCGAGGCGCAGCGTGAGCTGATGCGTGCGGTATCACATGAGCTTCGTACGCCTGTTGCTCGGATTCGTTTTGGTATGGAAATGCTGGCTGAAGAAGATGATTATGAATACCGTCTTCAGCAAGTCGATATGATTGATAAAGACATTGAGGCTTTAAATACCTTAATTGATGAAATCATGACCTATGCCAAATTGGAGCAGGGCACACCATCACTCGATATTGAAAACATTGTATTGTTTGAAGTCTTAGATCAGGTGGTGGTTGAGACGGAAGCCTTAAAAACCCAGAAAGAAATTCATTTAAATGCTCCTCCTTTAACCTTAAAAGTTGAAGCTGAACGTCGTTATTTACACCGCGTGGTGCAGAACTTGGTTGGTAATGCGGTTCGTTATGGCGACCATCAGGTGCTGGTCAGTGGTGGTATTAATGACAGCGGTATGGCTTATGTTTGTGTTGAAGATGATGGGCCAGGTATTCCAGAAGACGAGCGAGAGCGCGTTTTTGAAGCCTTTGCACGTTTGGATGATAGCCGGACGCGAGCATCGGGTGGCTATGGTTTAGGTTTGTCGATCGTGAGCCGAATTGCCTATTGGTTTGGTGGTAGCGTTAAAGTGGATCAGAGTCCAAGTCTCGGTGGTGCACGTTTTACCATGACATGGCCGGCACATCGCTTTAGTAAGTCTAAAAAGAAGTATAGTGTTAAAGATAATACAGACTCAAAAAGCTAAGCATTAAAAAAGCACCGAATTTCGGTGCTTTTTTATTTTCTATGCTGACTTATTCTTGGATGCTGGCATCGGGAGAAATAATCTGCTTACCTTGTTTTAGGCTTTCAAGTGCATCTGCATTAAAGTCAATCAATAATGAGTTGTTTTGGGTGTCTATGCCATAACGGCTAATGAGCTTTTGATCACCATTAATCGTTTCAATTTTATATTCATCCACAATATTCATAATGCCATCAAGGTTGGTGGTGGCTGACGCTTTGTCTTGGCGAAAAAGTTCATAAATGTCGCGTAAATCAAAGATGGCATTATTGGCATCGGGGTGTTTACGAACATAAGTTTCAACATGGCGAATAAGCAACTGGGCAAATAAAAAATAGTTAGGTTTATGGGTGAATTCCAGACTCATGTGGTGCTCCTTATTCTTTGTTGTTGGTTGTCTATATCAATAGCACAAGAAAAAGCCAAGTGCATTAATTGATTGGAGTGATTTGCAAAAAAATACAAAAAATATGAGTGACTTAATCTACTTTTGTACTTTTAAAATAAGCAAAATGCTGCGGTTGCTGAGCTGAGTTTTTAAACCGCTGATTGTGTGATTGTTATTGGAATGAGGCTGAAAAATGCTTTATAGGCTTTGTTTGAATGTCAAAATTTGGAAAAATAATAGAATAGTAGTGTTTTATTAGATAAAGCGATTGGTTTCGAAATAAAAGGGCTTTCATCGAAAAAATCTCAAAAAACGAAGAAAAATCATCCTAAAGACGAAGGTCTATAAGCTAGCAACTTACGTCAGCAATCGGGTACAATTGGCGGGATTAATTTTGTGTTTGGTGTATTTGAAGGCCAATACATGCATTCTTTGTTAATAAATTAGGCCTGCCAGGAGTTATCCCCGCATGAGTGCCATTACTCCATACGAATGGGCAATTATTGCCTTCGTGATCGGCGTTACATTTCTTTGCGTCTTTATGCTCACTGTCCCATTACTCCTTGGGGGTAAGTCATGGGGTCGTGCAAAGCAAGAGCAATTTGAATCAGGTGTGGTTGGTGCTGGTGGCGCACGTATCCGCCTGTCAGCAAAGTTCTATTTGGTTGCAATCTTCTTCGTCGTATTCGACTTAGAGGCGCTTTACCTTTACGCATGGGCTACATCGGTTCGTGAAGTGGGTTGGGTGGGTTTCACCACTGCAGCAGTATTTATTTTGGTTTTACTCGTTGGTTTGGTTTATGAGTTGTCTACTGGTGCGCTTAACTGGTCACCTTCCGATAAACGTAAAGCAGCAGGGATTAAACCTAAAGTTGGTTCTCCAAATATGAATCTTGCAGAAATCACTCGCTTTAATTCAATTGAAGAGTTGGTTATGGACCCTACAGGTCAAATCCCAGCTCAATCATCTGGTCGTGTGAAAGATAAGTCACCGGCTAAATCGTCTGATAAGGAGTAACTCGGGATGAAATATACATTAACCCGTGCGAATCCGGATGCTGATCAATATCCACTTCAAGAGCGTCAAATCGTAACGGATCCGCTTGAAGAAGAAGTGAATAAAAATGTGTTCATGACTCGTTTAGAGGACGTGGCACATACAGCAGTGAACTGGGGTCGTAAGAACTCAGTTTGGCCGTTTAACTTTGGTACATCTTGCTGCTACGTAGAGTATGCAACGACTTTAACAGGCGTGCATGACTTGTCGCGTTTCGGTGCCGAAGTAATCCGTGCTTCACCTCGTCAGGCTGACTTGATGATTGTTGCAGGTACATGTTTCGTCAAAATGGCTCCAGTTATTCAACGTTTATATGAACAAATGTTGGAACCGAAGTGGGTTATTTCAATGGGTGCATGTGCAAACTCTGGCGGTATGTACGATATTTATTCAGTTGTACAAGGTGTGGATAAAATCATCCCAGTCGATGTTTATATTCCAGGTTGCCCACCCCGTCCAGAAGCATTAATCCAAGCATTAATGTTGTTACAAGACCAAATTCAATTAGAGCGCCGTCCACTTTCTGCCGTGATTGGTGATGATCTTAAGCCAGTGTATAAGCCAAAGATGATGCCAGAACGTGACCGTAAGAATGCTGAACGTATTGCAGTGAAAAACTTACGCTCTATGGATGAAATTAAATAATTTAAACGACAGTTGTTTTGATGCACCCGGTCTGGGTGTAGTTGTCGTTTAGGTTGAATGAATTTGTATTAAATAGGAAGCCAAGCCAATGGCTGAAACTGAAAACGCTATGCCAGAGTCAGCGCAAGTTGATTCACGCCCAGCATTTGCAATTGTAGAAGAGCTCAAAACCAAATTTGGCGAGAACTTCTATGTGCAAACGACTTTTGAAGACTTTCCAACGGTCTGGGTTGAGCGCGCGCGCGTACAAGAAGTTTTAATGTTCTTGCGTACAGTGTCACGTCCATACGTGATGTTGTTTGACTTGTCTGCGGTAGATGAACGTTTACGTACACACCGCGACGGTTTGCCTGCGTCTGACTTTACTGTGTTCTATCACTTATTATCGCTTGAGCGTAATAGTGATATTCGTATCAAAGTTGCATTGAGTGAAAATGATGTAAATCTTCCAACTGCAACCAACATTTGGCCAAATGCCAACTGGTACGAACGTGAAGCTTACGATATGTTCGGGATCAATTTCGAAGGGCATCCAATGCTCCGTCGTATTTTGTTGCCAACCTATTGGGAAGGTCACCCACTTCGTAAAGAATACTCTGCACGTGCCACTGAATATACACCGTATATGCAGAACCAAGCGAAGCAGGATTACGAACAGGAACACCTTCGTTTCGTACCTGAAGATTGGGGTATGAAGCGTGGTAATGATGACGAAGACTTCATGTTCTTGAACTTAGGTCCGAACCACCCATCTGCGCACGGTGCTTTCCGTGTAATCTTGCAGTTGGATGGTGAAGAAGTGAAAGACTGTGTGCCTGATATCGGCTATCACCACCGTGGTGTGGAAAAGATGGCTGAACGTCAAACTTGGCATTCATTCATTCCTTATACCGACCGTGTCGACTACTTAGGTGGTTGTGCGCAAAACATGCCTTATGTGATGGGTGTGGAGCAAATGGCGGGTATTACTGTACCTGACCGCGCGCAATGTATCCGTGTCATGATGTCTGAATTGTTCCGTATCAATAACCACTTATTGTATATCGGTACTGCGATTCAAGATGCTGGCGGTATGACGCCAGTCTTCTACATGTTTGCGGATCGTCAAAAAATCTATGACGCGATTGAAGCGATCACGGGTTATCGTATGCACCCAGCATGGTTCCGTATTGGTGGTACAGCGCATGACTTGCCAAACAACTGGCAGCATCTGATTCGTGAAATCCTAGATTGGATGCCGAAGCGTATGAACGAATACTACACAGCAGCGCTTAAAAACTCTGTATTTGTAGGTCGTACGCGTAACGTAGCTCAATATGACGCGAAATCTGCGTTAGCTTGGGGTGTAACTGGTACAGGTCTACGTGCAACAGGTATTGACTTCGACGTTCGTAAATATCGTCCATACAGTGGCTATGAAAACTACGACTTCGATGTGCCACTTGAGTACGAAGGCGATGCGTATGCGCGTGTTCTTGTTCACTTCCGTGAAATTGAAGAATCACTCAAAATCGTGAAGCAATGTTTAGACAACATGCCTTCTGGTGCATACAAAGCAGATCACCCATTGGCTGTTCCACCACCAAAAGACAAGACTTTACAAGACATTGAAACCTTGATTACGCACTTCTTAAGCGTATCTTGGGGTCCTGTAATGCCTGCAGGTGAAGCATCTGTAATGGCGGAAGTGGTCAAAGGTGCGTCGAATTACTACTTGACTTCAGACAAGTCAACGATGAGTTATCGTACCCGTATTCGTACACCGACTTTCACGCATTTACAGCAAATGCCTTCTGTGATTAACGGCAGTCTGGTATCTGACTTGATCATTTATTTAGCGACAATTGACGTCGTTATGGCTGACGTGGATCGCTAAGGGGTAAACGCATTATGATGATTTTGACTGATAAAAAGCCACGCGTGAATGTTGAAGGGATTTTGACTGCGGACGAAATCCACGAAATTGAACATCACATTGGTCACTACCCGTACCCACGCGCAGCATCTTTGGATGCTTTGAAGTGTGTACAACGCCGTAATGGCTGGGTAGATGACGCGCAGCTAAACGCCATTGCTCAGTTATTGACAATCAGTGTTGCTGATTTGGAAGGTGTTGCAACTTTCTATAACCGTATTTACCGTCAACCCGTGGGGCGTAACGTCATTTTACTTTGTGACTCGATTGCGTGTTTCTTGATGGGTGCGGAAACTCTAGCAGAAGCTTTTCAGCGCGAGTTAGGCATTCAGTTTGGTCAAACGACTGCTGATGGTCGTTTTACTTTGCTGCCGATTTGCTGCTTAGGTAACTGTGACAAAGGCCCAACCTTAATGGTGAATGAAGACACTCACGGTTTGGTTGAAGTTTCTTCAGTGAAACAGTTATTGGAGAAGTATGTATGAATACCGAACCAAAACCAATTTATGGCGAAGGTAACCCAGAAACGCATCCATTAACTTGGCGTTTGAGTAAACAAGAGCACGTTCGTAATGCAGATGATTACGAAGCGCTTGAAGGTTACGCGGGTCTGAAAAAAGCAATCACCATGCCGCCGAAAGATGTGCTTGAAGTGATTAAAGCTGCGACCGTAAAAGGCCGTGGTGGTGCGGGCTTCCCAGCAGGGATCAAATGGTCTTTGATGGCGCCAAATGACAACTCAGGGCCACGTTACCTGATTTGTAATGCCGATGAGATGGAACCAGGGACCTTTAAAGACCGTTTGTTGATGGAAAAACTTCCTCACCAATTGATCGAAGGGATGTTGATTGCAGCGTATACGCTAGAAGCAACTCATGGTTATATCTTCATTCGTGGTGAGTACATTGAAGCAGCTGCTTACTTAAATGAAGCGCTTGAGCAAGTTCGTGCCAAAGGCTACTTGGGTGAAAACATCCTTGGAACTGGCTGGAGCTTCGAGTTGCATGTGCACACGGGTGCGGGTCGTTATATCTGTGGTGAAGAAACTGCATTAATCAACTCGCTTGAAGGTCGCCGTGCAAACCCACGTACGAAACCGCCATTCCCACAAGTTGCAGGTGCTTGGGGTCGTCCTACCATTGTCAACAACGTAGAGACCTACAACAACTTACCAGCAATCATGTTGCGTGGCCCTGAATGGTATATCGGCTTATCTGCGGGTAAGTCAAAAGATCCAGGCACAAAAATTTATGGTGCATCTGGCAAGGTGAAATTCCCTGGTCTTTGGGAGCTTCCATTTGGTACAACTGCACGCGAAGTCATTGAAGACTATGCGGGCGGTATGCGTGATGGCTTGAAGCTTAAAGCATGGTTGCCGGGTGGTGCGTCTACAGACTTCTTGGCTGCTGAACACATTGATCTACCGATGGATGCTGAGAGCATCATGAAAGCAGGTTCACGTTTAGGTACGTGTTTGCTGATGGTGGTGGATGAAACGCAATGTATGGTTTCAGCGACACGTAACTTAGAAGAATTCTTTGCACGTGAGTCATGTGGTTTCTGTACGCCTTGTCGTGATGGTTTACCGTGGGCGGTGAAAGCACTGAAAGCATTGGAAGATGGCACAGGTAAGAAAGAAGATATCGATCACTTACAAGAACTTACTCGTAAGCTTTGGATTGGTAAGACTTTCTGTGCGCATGCTCCAGGTGCAATGGAACCGTTGATGGGTGCACTCAAATATTTCCGTGGCGAGTTTGAAGCAAAAGTAGTGAATGCTGCTGCGCAAACTAGCAACGTAGAACAAGCTTAAGGAATTCGACTATGGCTACAATTCATGTCGATGGCAAATCGTACGAAGTCAATGGCTCAGAGAACTTGCTGCAAGCATGTTTGTCTTTGGGTATTGATATCCCGTACTTTTGTTGGCATCCATCCTTAGGTTCTGTCGGTTCTTGCCGTCAATGTGCCGTGACTCAATACGCGAATCCTGAAGATACGCGTGGCCGTTTAGTCATGTCATGTATGACGCCTGCATCTGACAATACCTACATCTCGATTGAAGACAAAGAAGCGAAAGACTTCCGTGCGTCAATTGTTGAGTTCTTGATGACGAACCACCCACACGACTGCCCAGTCTGTGAAGAGGGTGGTCACTGTCATTTACAAGATATGACCGTGATGACTCAACACGACCGTCGTCGTTACCGTTTCACTAAACGTACACACTACAACCAAGAGCTGGGCTCATTCATTTCACACGAAATGAACCGTTGTATCGCATGTTACCGTTGTGTTCGTTACTACAACGACTATGCGGGTGGTACTGACTTTGGTGTGTATGCAAGCGCGTCACGTGTTTACTTTGGTCGTCCTGAGTCAGGCACTTTAGAGTCTGAATTCTCGGGTAACTTAACTGAAGTATGTCCTACAGGTGTATTCACTGACAAAACTCACTCAGAACGTTATAACCGTAAGTGGGACATGCAGTATGCGCCAAGCGTATGTCAAGGCTGTTCTTCGGGTTGTAACATTTCTCCGGGTGAGCGTTATGGCGAACTTCGTCGTGTCGAAAACCGTTTTAACGGCGAAGTAAACCAATACTTCTTGTGTGATAAAGGTCGTTTTGGTACAGGTTATGTGAACCGTGCAGATCGTCCACGTCAACCGCAGTTCCGTGATGGTGCTGAAGCAACTACAGTTTCTGTAGATCAGGCATTAGATACGGTAATTGCAAATATCCAAGGCAAAAAAGTTTTGGGTATTGGTTCTCCACGTGCATCACTTGAGTCGAACTTCGCGCTTCGCGAATTAGTTGGTCAAGAGAACTATTCAACAGGTATGTCTCAAAAAGAGCAAAACTTGGTTGAATTGGCTGCATCGATTATGCAAACCGAAGGTGTATATAACCCAGGTATGCGTGAAATCGAAAGCTATGATGCTGTGCTTATTTTGGGTGAAGACTTAACACAAACTGCGCCACGTATGGCTTTGTCTGTTCGTCAAGCGGCGAAAAACAAAGCCAAAGAAATGGCTGCGGAACGTCGTACTCAAGACTGGTTAGCAGAGCCGCTACAACGTATTGCTCAAGATGCGAAATCACCGATTTTCATCCTCGCTGCAACACAAACACGCTTAGCTGATGTTGCTGCAGGTGAGGTGGTTGCTTCTCCAAACGACATCGCTCGTTTAGGTTTTGCCGTTGCTTCGGCTGTAAAAGGTGATGCAATTCTTGGTCTAGCGGATGATGCGAAAGCATTTGCTCAGAACATTGCAGATACATTGAAAGCGGCGAAGAAACCACTGATCATTTCAGGTACAAGTTTACAAGACGCATCAATCATGGAAGCTGCTGCACAAGTTGCGCAAAACCTTGGTGGAAATGCTGGCTTAAGCTTGACGGTTCCTGAAGTGAACTCTATGGGCTTAGCAATCTTCGGTGGCCAAAGCTTAGAACAAGCGTTTGCGCAAGACTATGACACGGTTGTGATCGTTGAAAATGATCTATTCCGTCGTTTGCCAGCGGTACAAGTTGAAGCAGCACTTTCTGGTAAAGACGTGATTGTTTTAGATCACTCTGAAACTGAAACTGTGAAGAAAGCGGATATCGTACTTTCTGCTGCGTCATTTGCTGAAGGTGATGGTACGGTTGTCTCTCAAGAAGGCCGTGCACAACGGTTCTACCAAGTGTATGACCCGAGCTACTACAAACCTGAATTGGCGATCAAAGAATCTTGGCGCTGGTTACATGCCATTGAAACCGGCGTGAAGGGCAAAGCGATTTCTTGGACCTTGCTTGATGACGTGATTGAGTCAGTTGCGAAAAACGTACCTGCACTTGCTGCGATTCAAGATGTGGCTCCAGATGCGGGCTTCCGTGTCCATGGTTTGAAAGTTGCACGCGAACCGCGTCGTTACTCTGGTCGTACCTCTATGCGTGCACCATTGAACGTGCATGAACCGAAACAACCGACAGATATCGACTCTGCATTAACATTCTCTATGGAAGGTTATGTTGGGAACCAGACTCCGTCTCCACTTGTACCATTTGCATGGTCAGCAGGTTGGAACTCACCGCAAGCTTGGAATAAATTCCAAGATAACGTGGGTGGTCACTTAAAAGGTGGTGATTCGGGTGTGCGTTTATTCGATCGTTTAGCGAAGCGTCCAGCACGTACTTTCGTTGCTCCAGCGGTTGTCGTTGCAAACCCTGAAAGCTTCCGTTTAGTGCCAATGCATCACATTTTTGCTTCTGGTGAATTTACTGTGAAAACACCTGCTATGGAATCGCGTATTCCGGAAGCGGTCTTTGCAGTAGGTGAGCAAGATGCAACTCGTTTGAATGTTCAAGATGGTCAAAAAATCACTGTGAAAGCAGGTGAGACTTCGATCGTACTTCCAGTTCAAGTGATTGATTATTTACCTACAGGTTATATTGGTTATCCAGTCGGTCTTGCACCTACGGTTTCACTTGCTGAGCCTGTATCAGTCGCGGTAGGAGCGTAATTCATGCAACAAGAATTAATCCGTCAAACGCCGCTTTGGGCTGAGAACTGGCCAATTGCCTACTCAGTCATTCAAGCGATTGTGATTTTACTCGTTGTAGTACTCATCGCTGCGTTGATGTCTTTTATTGAGCGTCGTTTACTGGGCTTATGGCAAGACCGTTATGGTCCGAACCGTGTAGGTCCTGGGGGGATGTTCCAGATCGTTGCCGACATGTTGAAAATCATGTTCAAAGAAGACTGGACACCAAAGTTTGCTGACAAATTGACTTTCCGTTTAGCTCCTGCTGTTGCCATGGCAACAGCGGTGATGTCGTTCATGGTTATTCCTGTATCACCATACTTAGGTGTTGCAGACATGAGCATCGGTCTATTGTTCTTTATGGCAATGGCAGGTATTGCAGTCTATGCCGTATTGTTTGGTGGTTGGTCATCAAACAACAAATATGCATTGCTTGGTGGTCTACGTTCTGCAGCTCAAACCATTTCGTATGAAGTGTTCTTGGGTATTTCATTGATGGGTGTGGTTGCAATTGCAGGCTCATTCAACATGCGTGAAATTGTAGAAGCACAAAAAGATGTATGGTTTGTCATCCCACAGTTCTTAGGTTTCTTAATCTTCGTGGTTGCAGGTGTTGCGGTAACTCACCGTCACCCATTTGACCAACCAGAAGCAGAGCAAGAATTGGCGGAAGGTTACCACGTCGAGTACGGCGGTATGAAATGGGGGATGTTCTTCGTTGCGGAATACGTCAACGTAGTTCTGATCTCTGCATTGATCGTAACGCTATTCTTCGGTGGTTGGTTAGCGCCATTTAACATCGATATTCCGTTCATTCCACCAGTATTCTGGTTCATTATCAAAACAGCATTCTTTGTGATGATGTTTGTCTTGGCTCGTGGTTCACTTATGCGTCCGCGTTATGACCAAGTGATGAACTTTGGTTGGAAGATTTGCTTACCATTAGCGTTAGTTAACTTATTAGTTACTGGCGCAGTGATTCTGTGGTAAGGGCAGGGAGAATAAAATGTATAAAATTCTAGCTGGGTTCGGGTCAATCGTACGTTCACTGTGGATGGTTTTCTCACACGTGACACGTAAACGTGACACCATTCTTTACCCAGAAGTGCCAGCCGAACAAATTGTTCCACCACGTTTCCGTGGTCGTATCGTGTTAACACGTGACCCAGATGGTGAAGAACGTTGTGTTGCGTGTAACTTATGTGCAGTTGCATGTCCTGTTGGCTGTATTTCACTACAAAAAGCAGAAAAAGAAGATGGTCGTTGGTATCCGGAGTTTTTCCGTATCAACTTCTCACGTTGTATTTTCTGCGGTATGTGTGAAGAAGCATGTCCGACGACTGCAATTCAAATGACTCCAGATTTCGAGTTGGGTGAATACGTTCGTCAAGACTTGGTGTATGAGAAAGAAAACTTACTCATTTCAGGTCCTGGTAAATACCCAGACTACAACTTCTACCGTGTAACAGGTATGGCTGTAACTGGAAAAGACAAAGGTCAAGCGCAGCGTGAAAGCGCACCAGTTGATGTACGGAGCTTATTACCATGATGTGGCCATTTTATTTGATGGCACTTGTGGCCATCGTTTCTACGATTCGTGTTGTGACCAACGCAAATCCTGTACACGCTTTATTAAGCTTGATCGTGTCACTTCTTGCAGTTGCAGGCATGTTTATGATCGTGGGTGCGCCATTTGCAGGCGCGCTTGAGATCATCGTCTATGCAGGCGCGATCATGGTGTTATTCGTATTCGTAGTGATGATGTTAAACCTTGGTCAACACACCGTTGAACAAGAACGTAAATGGTTAACATCGTCTGCTTGGGCATATCCAGCACTCATGAGCTTCTTAATGGGCTTGGTGTTGGTGTGGATGCTCGGCTCTGACTACACAGCGGCTGGCCCTGTTATGGGTACTGAAGTTGTGGGTCCAAAAGTCGTTGGCCAAGCACTCTTTACTCACTATTTATTATTGGTTGAAGTTGCTGCCATGTTATTGCTTGCTGCGTTGGTTGCAGCATTCCATCTTGGCAAACGTGAACCAGGTGCAGAAGAGGACAAACAATAATGGGCAACATCCCTTTAGAACATGGTTTGATTGTTGCAACCATTCTTTTTGCACTGGGTTTTTACGGTGTGATGGTGCGACGCAATCTATTATTTATGTTAATGAGCCTTGAAATCATGATGAACGCAGCTGCGCTTGCGTTTGTTTTGGCTGGTAGTGCATGGGTACAACCAGACGGACAAATCATGTTTATTCTGATCTTAACGCTTGCTGCGGCAGAGGCTTGTATTGGTCTTGCGATCGTCCTTCAGTTCTACCATCGCTTCCATCACTTGGATGTGGATGCTGCTAGTGAGATGCGCGGATGAGTTTTTTATATTTAACAGTATTATTCCCGCTCATTGGTTTTGTCCTTTTAGCGGCAGGTCGCAACAAGCTTCCTGAAAATGTCGCTGCCATTATTGGTGTAGGGGCGGTTGGCCTTTCTGCATTGGTTGCTTTGATCGCTGGTCTAGACTTTGTGAATAATGGCAAAGTGACTTATGTTCAACATCTTTGGACATGGTTCAATGTAGGCAATCTAAGCCCAGGCATTAGCTTACATCTTGACGGTTTATCACTGCTCATGATGGGTATGGTGACAGGTGTGGGTTTCCTGATTCACATCTTTGCATCATGGTATATGCGTGGTGAAGAAGACTTCGCGCGTTTCTTCTCTTATTTCAACCTGTTCGTTGCTAGCATGTTGCTGCTCGTATTGGGCGATAACTTAGCGTTATTGTTCTTAGGTTGGGAAGGCGTAGGTCTATGCTCTTACTTGCTGATTGGTTACTACTACCAAAACCCTGCAAATGGTTTTGCAGCAATTAAAGCATTTACCGTAACACGTGTCGGTGACGTTTTCTTACTGATCGCTTTGTTCTTAATTTACCAACAGTTCGGTACTTTAAACATTGCAGAAGTGGTTGCAGCTGCACCAACAGTGATGACACAAAGTTCATCTTTAACCATCTGGACAGCACTGATGTTGTTCTTGGGTGCGGCAGGTAAATCTGCACAGATCCCATTACAAACTTGGTTGGCCGATGCAATGGCAGGTCCTACACCTGTATCTGCATTGATCCACGCTGCAACGATGGTAACCGCAGGTGTTTACCTGTGCTGCCGTATGTACACCGTGTTTGAAATGGCACCGGAAGTGATGATGTTTATCTCAATCACAGGTGCGGTAACGTTGTTAGTGGCTGGTTTTGCTGCATTGGTTCAAACCGACATCAAACGTATTTTGGCTTACTCAACGATGAGTCAGCTAGGTTATATGTTTATGGCTGTGGGTGCTGAAGCTTATCAAGCAGGCTTGTTTCACATGCTGACTCACGCATTCTTCAAGGCATTATTGTTCTTGTCTTCGGGTGCAGTGATTTTGGCTTACCACCACGAACAAAACATCTTCAAGATGGGCGGTTTGTTCTACAAGAACAAATTCCTATTTGCTTGTTTCGCTATTGGTGGCGGTGCATTGGCCGCGATTCCATTCATTACCGTCGGCTTCTTCTCTAAAGATGCGATCTTGGGTGCAGTTTGGGTGCAAGGCGAATCAATCGCAGTGTATAACTCATTGTACTGGGTGGGTGTAGCAGGTGCTTTCTTAACATCGATTTACACATTCCGTCTTATTTGGGTTGTGTTCTTTGGTAAAGAAAATACACCGTATCATGCGATTAAAGGCATTACCTTCTGGGGTCCTTTGGCGATTCTTGCTGTACTTTCAACTTTCGTCGGTGCGGCACTTAAAGCACCTGTGGAAAGCATTTTAAATGCAGCAAAAATTCCAGCATTTGTAATTCCAGAAGCGTTAGAACATGGTATGCACAGCGCAGAATATACAGCTGTGGGTATTGCATTGGTTGGTTTAGTGATTGGTGTGGTCTTGTTTGCGTTTGCTTATAGCGCAGTGAAAGGCTTTGCTAAAACGTCATTGGGTGCAGGTCTTGCAAACATTTGCCGGAATGCACTGGGCTTCGATGCGCTTTATGACATCGTTTTTGTGAAACCATATTTGCTTATTGCGAAGATTTTAGGTCGTGATCCAATTGATCGTTTGTGGTTAGTCTTGCCTGCACTTGTAAAAGGTGGTCATAGCTTCACAAGTTCACGTCAAACGGGTTCATTGCGTGATTACGCATCAAGCATGGCATTAGGTATCTTTGTATTGCTAATGGTCTTGATCGTAACTCAGATCGTGGGGAAATAAGATGGAAATCACAAACAACTGGATTCTACCCGCGCTGATCTTAGTTCCGTTCATTGCTGGTTTTATTTGTTGGTTAGTCGACAAACTCGACGACAAACTGCCGCGTTATATCGCGTTAGTGGGTATGCTCATTACTTTGGGCTTAACTGTTGCGCTATGGCAGACAGGTACATTTAACTACGAACTTGGCGCGAAAGTGCCATCGTGGTCTGCTGAATTCATGTTGCCATGGATTCAGACTTTAGGCATTAACATCCACTTAGCGGTGGATGGTCTATCTCTATTAATGGTGGGCTTAACTGCACTTTTAGGTGTGTTGGCTGTCGGCTGTTCTTGGGGTGAAATTCAAAAGAATGTTGGTTTCTTCCACTTAAACCTTTTATGGTCTTTGGGTGGTGTGATCGGAGTATTCTTAGCGATTGACATGTTCTTGTTCTTCTTCTTCTGGGAGATGATGCTTGTACCTATCTACTTCTTGATCGCACTTTGGGGTCATAAAGGGGCAGAAGGTAAGTCACGTGTTTATGCTGCAACCAAATTCTTCCTCTACACGCAAGTAGCGGGTCTTATCATGCTCATCGGTATCCTAGGCCTTGTGGTTTACGGTTACATGATGACGGGTATGATCGGTTTTGATTACAACTATTTACTAGCTGTAGCCAATACTTTAGACAAAGAATTACCTGCTGTTGCTTTTGCATTCATGCTGTGTTTATTCGTCGGTTTTGCGGTAAAACTTCCAGTTTTCCCATTACATGGCTGGTTACCAGATGCGCATGCGCAAGCACCTACAGCAGGTTCGGTTGACCTTGCAGGTATCTTAATTAAGACCGCTGCATATGGTTTACTACGTTTTGTGATTCCATTCTTCCCAGCGGCTTCTGCACAGTTTGCAGACATCGCGATCATTTTCGGTTTAATCGGTATCTTCTACGGTGCTTGGTGTGCTTTCCAGCAAACCGATATGAAACGTTTACTTGCGTACACGTCAATTTCACATATGGGCTTTGTTTTACTTGCGATTTACGCAGGTAACATCTTAACCTTCCAAGGTTTGATGATCATGATGTTGGCACATGGCCTATCATCTGCTGCATTGTTCATTATGTGTGGTCAAGTGTACGAGCGTGTGCATACTCGTGATATGCGTTTGATGGGCGGTATGCGTGGTCAGTTCCCATATCTTGCATTCTTCCTCATGTTCTTCGTGGCGGCGCTTGTAGGTATTCCGGGTCTAGGTAACTTCATTGGTGAGTTCCTGATCTTGATGGGTTCTTATGCAAAATTCCCAGTGTTTACTATTCTTGCAGCAGTAAGCTTAGTATTTGCAGGTCTTTATGGCTTGATTCTGATCCACAAAGCGTTGTTTGGTACGCCAAACGAAGAACAACAGCAGCACTACAACAACCCATTGAAAGACTTAAATGCGCGTGAAGTAGTGATCTTGTTAATCTGTGCTTTCGGTCTGTTATGGCTTGGTTTGTACCCACAAAGCTTCCTTGATATTTCAAACTCAAGTATGGCGTGGTTAGCGAACAGCTACATTCCTGTACAAGAAGTAGTTGACGTTGCGAGTCAAGCAACTGTTCAACTCGAAAATGTGGAGATGCAATAAGTCATGAACTTCACAATGTCATTTTCTGAGCTTATGCCTTTAGCTCCTGTGATGATCGTTGCTTTAACAACGATCGTCGTGATGATCCTTACTGCAATTAAGCGTAACCATAACTTAATTGCAACAGCATCAGTGGTGGGCTTAAACCTTGCAGCAGCATATGTACTATTCACAATGTTCAGTGGTGCTTTTAAACCTGCGAACGTGATGGGTATGTTCATGGTGGATGCGTTCACCTTGCTGTACCAAGTGATTATTCTAATTGCTGCTTTGGCATGCTGTACTCTGTCGCATGCCTATATTGAAAGCTATAAAGATAACCGTGAAGAACTGTATATCTTGATGTTGTCATCAGTGACTGGTGCAATGTTAATGGTGGCAAGCTCTCACTATGCATCGTTCTTCATTAGCCTTGAGTTGATGTCGATTCCTGTATATGGCTTATTGGCATATACACACCAACGTTCTAAGTCTTTAGAAGCGGGGGTGAAGTACTTGGTGCTTTCAGCAACAGCTTCGGCAATGTTGTTGATGGGTATGGCTTACATTTACGCGTACACAGGTTCAATGTCGTTCTATGACAATGTTCAAGCGTTAATGCAAAACATCCAACAGCCAATGGTACTTTTAGGTTTAGGACTGATTGTTTTTGCTGTGGCATTCAAACTGTCTTTAGCGCCATTCCACAAATGGACGCCAGACGTTTATGCAGGTGCACCAACTCCGATCGCAACATTCCTTGCTACAGCTGCAAAAGTAGCGACGATTGGTCTGTTTGTACGTTACATCCTTACTTCAGGTGCGATTCTTGTTGACTCAATCGTGACGATCTTAACCGTGATTGCGGTGTTATCGATCTTGGTGGGTAACTTCCTTGCAGTGAAACAAGTGAACTTGAAACGTATCTTGGCATACTCTTCAATTGCGCACTTTGGTTACTTGTTGATTGGTTTAATCAGCATGACGTATGCAAGCCTTGGTAACGTATCGGTCTATGTGATCACTTATGTGTTAACCACGATTGGTGCGTTCGGTGCGGTTGCATTGATGTCTAGTCCATACAATAACGTAGACGAAGCAGAAAGTTTAGCGGACTACCGTGGTCTATTCTGGCGTCGTCCAGTGTTGACTGCCGTATTAACGGTGATGATGCTATCGCTTGCGGGTATTCCATTGACAGCGGGCTTCATTGGTAAGTTCCTTGTGGTCATGGCTGCGGTAACGACTCAACATTGGTTCCTTGCTGCGATGATCATCGTTGGTTCTGGCATTGGTCTGTACTACTACCTCCGTGTAATGGTTGTTATGTACATGACACCACCAGATGCACCTCGTGTAGACGCTGTAGATCATTGGGGTCAAAAAGTGGGTGGTATTATGGTGCTTTTAGCTGCGGCAGCAGTGCTTGTGATTGGTATCTATCCAGATCCAATTATTAAGTTAGCACTTCAGTCAGAGATTCTATCTCCAATCCACTTTATGCTTTCTCAACAGCACTAATTTTTAAAAACGTTTCGTTTTAACAAAAAAGCCTCCATCAATTGGGGGCTTTTTTGTTTTTATCGCACGATAAAAAGCTTTATAATGTAAGGAATTTTATTTTACCTTTTAGGTGCTCTCCCGTGGCTATCCATGAAATTCGTCATCCACTGATTCGTCATAAGCTTGGTCTTCTTCGTCGTGCCGATATCAGCACTAAAAACTTCCGTGAGCTGGCTCAAGAAGTGACCATGCTGTTGACCTATGAAGCGACCAAAGATTTGCCTGTTTGCGACCATGAAATTGATGGTTGGAATGGTAAAGTAACGGTAGATCGCATTGTGGGTAAAAAAATCACGGTTGTGCCAATTTTACGTGCGGGTATTGGTATGTTGGATGGTTTTTTAAACCTGATTCCAAGTGCTAAAGTGTCTGTACTGGGTTTAGAGCGTGATGAAGAAACGCTTGAAGCACGTACTTATTACAAAAAATTAGTTCCAGATGTACAAAACCGTTTAGCGATGATCATCGACCCAATGCTTGCAACGGGTTCTTCATTGGTTGCTGCGATTGATGTATTGAAAGCAAGTGGCTGTAAAGACATCCGTGTGATGGTGTTGGTTGCGGCGCCTGAAGGCATTAAACGTGTTTTGGATGCGCATCCAGATGTCACTATTTTCACGGCTTCAATTGACCAAGGCTTAAATGCTAATGGTTATATCGTGCCGGGTCTAGGCGATGCGGGCGACAAAATCTTTGGTTCAGTTCAAAAAGATTAAGATTGAGCCCCAGCAAAAAGAGGCTTTTATAGCCTCTTTTTTATATACTACAACAAAGCGTGTACATATTAGGATCTGTTTATGAAGGCCGAGCAATATCAAGGAAAAGTTAAGCAATATAACGCTGACAAAGGTTTTGGCTTTATTTCCTCACCTGAAGGCGACGTATTTTTTCATATCTCGGATTTCCCTGCAGACTCAGGTGAGCCGAAACGCAATGAACGCGTGAAGTTTAATGTGGTTGAAAATGGCGATCGCTATAAAGCGATTAAAATTGAGCGGGTTGAAGACAACTCTGCCAAAGCCAAGAAGTCGAAAGTCTCAAGTCATAATAAATCGATCACCACAGATTTATTGTCTAATTTTCGACGTTAAGTCAGCGCTGATTCAGAGTTCAATCGTGCAAATGTTAATCTTTGCATTTTGAAGCAAAGAGGCTTTTTAGCCTCTTTTTTATTGATTACAATACGAAAAATACAGTTGAATAGAGCAGATTATGTTTCTGAAAGGAAAAATCAAAAGCTTTAGTACCCCACGTGGTTTTGGTTTCATTGAAGTGGAAGAGGATATTGATGATGTATTTTTTCATATCAAAGATTTGCCACAGAACAACATTGAACCCAAGATTGGTGAAGTGCTTCAGTTTATGATTGTAGAAGACCAAGGCAAGTTTAAGGCTGGCAATATCCAGCGGCTCGGTCTGACCTCAGAAAGCAAAGCCACGACATCATCAAATAAGAAAAAAGCACGTACCCAGGCCTCACCACGTTACCATGAGGCAGGGCATAAAAGTACCATCATCACCGTGATTGGGATCATCATCGTCGCGGTACTGGGCTTTTTGACCTATGGGAAATATCAAAGTTATAGTGCAGAAAAACAGCGTAAAGCTGAACAGTTGATGCTCGAGCAGCAACAGATTGTAGAAGAACAGCGTAAAGCTTTAGGAAAGTTGCCCGATCAAATCTTATCTGAGCAAGGGAAGCGTAATTTAGAGGCAGGTCTGCATCAGACCAATCAACCACGTTCTGAACGTGTAACGGAAAGTATTGATAAACAAAATGGTCGTTTACCTGTCAGCACTGGACAGTTTAAATGCGATGGACGAACCCATTGCTCTCAAATGCGTTCTTATGAAGAAGCGGTTTATTTCTTAAGGAATTGTCCAAATACCCAAATGGATGGGAACAATGATGGTGAGCCTTGTGAGCGCCAATTTGGGAAATAAAAAAAGCACCCTTGGGTGCTTTTACTTACTTATTTTTCGCAGAATTTCATAAAGGCTTTGAGTCCTGGGCCTTGGTACTTCTGACGATGCACCAACATGAACAGTGGACGCGTGAGAGACCAAAACGGAGTATCAAGCACCACTAACTGGCCTTTTTCGCGCAAAGGTTCCGTTGCCAGTTTTGAAATACATGACATCCCTAAACCACCCGCCACGATTTTTAAAATCGCTTCATTATGACCCAAGGTTAGACGGATATTGGCATCAGGCAAGTCTTTTAAAATAGCATTATCAAACACTTCACGCGTACCTGAACCTTCTTCACGCAAGATCCACTCGACCGATTTAAAGTCTTCAGGCGTTAATGTACGATTTAACTGCGCCAGAGGATGATCTGGTGCACAGCAGACGGCTAATTCATCATCACGCCAGTGAATACACTGGAGTTGTGGTAAGTGACAAGAGCCTTCAATCAAGGCCAAATCCAGTTGGAACTGATTCACCGCCTCAATCATTTGACGGGTGTTACCAACTTGTAGCTGTAAATGGGCTTGAGGCTGAATTTGTAAGAAGTCAGCCATCAGGTCAGGCATGAGGTAGTCACTGATGGTCAGTGTTGCACCCAAACGCAAATCAATGCTTTGTAACTCACCTTTAGCGGCTTGCTCGAAAGCATCACAGCGACCCAAAATTTCTAAAGCTTGTGGCAGCAGGAAACGACCCAGATCATTGAGCTGAAGACGCTTACCTAGACGGTCAAACAGAGGAGCCCCCAAACCGTCTTCTAGATCTGCTAAAGCCATACTCGCAGCACTCTGGGTGAGTCGAACCGCATCACTGGCTTTGGTTACTGTGCCTTCTTGAGCAACTGCTACAAAAACCGCCAACTGGCGTAAAGTCATGCGCATGAATATAGCCTTAACATTTAAAAAATATTAACAAATTATGTGGTCATGCTAACATGAGCAACGTCTTTGATGCCACGCTGAAATCATGTCAATTGAAAAATTTAGCCTAGAAAAGGTTTTATCCGTACACCGTTGGACCAATACACTTTTTAGCTTCACCATGACGCGACCTGCACATTTTAAGTTTACCGCAGGACAATTTGCCCGTATTGGCATCAAAGTGGGTGATGAATTGGTGGTTCGAGCGTATTCGGTGGTGTCCTCTCCTTTTGATGAAACTTTAGAGTTTTTCTCGATTGTGGTGCCTGAAGGTGCATTTACCTCAAATTTACAGCACTTAAAAGTCGATGATGACATCTACCTCGAAAAGATCCCGTATGGCTTTTTGACTTTGGCACGTTATCAGTTGCCGTTACCAAAAGACTTATGGCTACTTGGCACAGGGACAGGGCTGGCACCTTTTATTTCAATGCTACAAGACTTTGAGACGTGGTCGAAGTACGAGAGCATTACACTGGTCTATAGCGTACGTACAGCCTCTGAACTGGCCTATGCAACACGTATTCAGGAAATTGCAGAGACTTTTGGTGAAGGGCATACAGGCTTTAAATTTGTGCCGATTATTACCCGTGATCCGCATGCGCCACTGCATGACCGCTTACCTGTACTGATTGAAAATGGTGAGCTTGAAAAAGCAGTCGGTTTGAGCCTAGACCCAGAAACCAGCCATGTGATGCTGTGTGGTAACCCGCAAATGGTTGAAGACACCAAAGAAGCCCTGAAAGCACGTGGTCTGACCATGAACCGCCGTGGTGAAGGAAATATCGCGGTCGAAAACTATTGGTAAGCTTCAAAAGCTCACATGGATAGCGATAGCAAAGTATTGCTTAAACACTGCTTTAGCACAGAGAAATAGACGAAATATCGCGCAGGTTTTGTTGTTGACTGAAACACTTTAAACTGAGGAGCAGTGGGGTAAATGCTAAAAATGGATTCATTTCGTAATCGGTTGATGGTGTTATTTGCTGGTTTGGCGTTTACTTTGGGGCTCTGTATTACCTTATATATCGGTAAAACTGCTTCGGCTCAAATGAGTAAATCCAGCGGTCAAACCTTATATATTGCTGCGAAGAGTATCAGTAATACTTTGGCAAATTCGTTGACAGAACGTGAACGGGAAATGGTGCTTTTGAGTCAATCACCGTTTATTGCTGAGGCAGACTTTAATAATCCACGTGTTCAACAGCAACTCGATCAAGTTAAAAAATCATATCAATATTATGCATGGCTTGGGATTGCGAACCCCGAAGGTAAAGTCGAAGTTGCAGCAAATCATTTATTGCAAGGTGCAGATGTATCTGAGCGAGATTGGTTTATTCACGGTTCCAAGCGAGTGTATTTGGGCGATGTACACAAGGCTGTTCTACTCGCCAAAAAAATCAAGGCCATTAACCCGAATGAACCGATGCGATTTATTGATTTTGCAACTCCCATTTATGACCCTACGACGCATAAAATAAAAGGCGTTTTGGCTGCGCATGCAGACTGGAGCTGGGCAAGCCATGTGCTGAAAAGCTCGCTATCTGAAAATGCTGCACAACGTGGGATTGAAGTGTTCATTGTGAACCAAGTGGGTGAAATTCTATATCCGTTTAAAAGTATTGGTCAGGTGAACCCTCCGAGTTTTAGCAAACAACATGGCAATTACTTTGTGCATGACTGGGGAGAGGGACAAAACTACCTCACCACGGATGTTCCTGTATTTTCAAAAACACAGATGAACTTGGGTTGGCATGTCATGATTCGCCAGCGAGTTTCGATAGCCTTGGTAGAAGTTCGGTCACTGCAACATCAAATCTTAGCTATTGGTTTTGTGATTTCATTACTGCTACTTTTTGTGACTTATCGCTTAGCGAATCGTTTTAGCCGTCCAATTGAAAACTTGGCAAAAAGTGCGCATGCAGTCGAGCAGGGACGTGAGGACGTTTATTTTGAGGCGAATACCAGTATTCGAGAAATCAAAGGCTTGTCACAGTCATTAAATCGTATGACCGACACACTGTTGACCCAAAAACATCAGTTAATGGATGCCAATACAACGCTTGAACAAAAGGTTCAGGAACGCACACAGGAACTTAAAACGGCCAATATAGAATTAGAAAAGTTGGCACGGCATGATGCACTGACAGGATTATATAACCGCCGTGCATTGACCGATTATCTGGACTATTTATACGCTCAGTTTACACGTAGTCATGTGGGCTATGCGGTGCTGTTGTTGGATGTAGATTACTTTAAAAAAGTGAATGATCAGTATGGGCATGAGGTGGGTGATCGAGTCTTAAAAGGCGTGGCACAGGTGTTGTCTTCGAACATCCGTGAGTCGGACTTTGTTGCTCGTTATGGTGGTGAAGAGTTTGTGGTGCTGTTGCCTACGACCACGCTTGAAGGTGCAATGGTTTTGGCTGAAAATCTACGTCAAGCTGTCGAACAAGCCCCAATTTTGGATCAGCATCCCATCAGTATTAGTATTGGGGTGAGTGTGGTTCAGGTCACAGATAGTGATGCACAGACCGCCATGCGCCGTGCTGACCAGCATTTGTACCAAGCCAAAGCGCAAGGGCGTAACCGTGTGGTTGCACTTTAACATTTAGACTTTGACTGTGGCAGATTGGGGCGATCTGCTACACTGACGTATCTTCTGCTTTACTGTGCATTGTTGTGATGTCTTACGATATAAAAATGAGCCAACTGCCTAAGGTTGAGCGCTCCCCGCAGCAGAAAAAATTAAATCGTTTGATTGAGCGTATTGAACAGCAAAAACAAGAGCTGGCAGCATGGCAAAATGCGCAAGCCGATATTCAAAACCATACGCGCAGCAAGCTTTTACCAGTGTATAGTGAGTTACATGCAGTTTTATTTGAACAGCTCGATACTCTGTGGAATCACTTGGCCAGCGATGCCTTTAGCAAAGCTAATTTAGTACAGATTGACACCAAAATAGCCGCTTTAGCCAAGATGCTAAAAAAATCACAGATGCTAACTTCCGCGCAGAAAGAACAGGTAGAGAAAGTGGATACTTTCTATATGCAGCATGCAGAGCATATACGCGTGAAGAAAACCAAAGCGAACTCAATACAAAGTCATGACCTCGCTGAAACGGTAGAACAAAACGTGGACGTAGACTGGGAAAATTATGAACATAATTCTGCCCAATATGAAGCAGAGCGAGAACGTGCCAAGCAGTTAAAACAGCAAGAAAAACGTGAGCAAGCCGCCCAAATGGCAGCCCAGTCGCTGAAAACCGTATATTTAAAAATTGCCGCCATGATTCACCCTGACCGTGAACCTGATGAAGCGAAGAAGTTAGATAAGACTGAACTTTTGCAGACGGTCAATGAAGCTTACGCAGAGCAGGATTTATTTTATTTACTGAAACTCCAATTACAGCTAGAGACCAATAAAGGCCTAAGCTCAAAAGCTTTAAGTTCGGAACAAGTGAAGTTTTATCAGTTGTCTTTGGAAACGCAGAGTCAGAACTTGCAAAGTCAGTTAGAGGAGATTTTTGCGTCTTTTCATTTGAGCAGTCATATCAACACTACGCAGCTCAAAATAAATGATATGTATAAGGTAATTGATAAGGATGTTGCTGAGTTAAAACAGCAGTTGAAGTGGGAAAAAGAGCGGTTAAAGCATATGAAAAAGATGAGTGGGGTAGAGATGTTGTTGGGGCATGGGGTGCTGTAACCTCTCCCCTTGCGCAGCAGCGCCGCTCATCTCCTAGAAGGAGAGGGAACTTCATTGCGTATCGAATAATTATTAAATTCACAAAGGATGCTCCCTCTCCCTCAGGGAGAGGGCTGGGGTGAGGGTAATTAAAATGGAAAATAAAAAATGAAACTAGACCCACAATTATTAGAATTCGCCAAAACCATGCGAAGCAATGCTACTGATGCAGAACACCTTATGTGGCAACTACTCCGTGCTAAACGATTTATGAATTTGAAATTTCGCAGACAGTATGTGATTGCTCCCTATATTGTGGATTTTTACTGTCATGAATTAGGTTTAGTCATTGAGTTAGATGGCAGTCAACATGGCACAGACGATGCGATTGAATATGATGCTGAACGTACCAATTTTTTAGAAACTTTGGGTTTTAGAGTTGTACGGTATTGGAATCATGATGTGCTGGGGCGGACGGATGTGGTGTTGGATGATTTGTGGCGGAGATGTTCTGAATTTAAACAGACCTCTCCCTAACCCTCTCCTAAAAGGAGAGGGAACATCCATTGTTAAATTCATGCGTAATCTTTAGGTCAGATGGGGCTCCCTCTCCCTATGGGAGATGGTTGGAGTGAGGGTCTATTAAAAATAGCGTGATTGATTTTTTTGAAAATGATATAAAACAAATAATTAAGAATATAATTTGAGGGTCTAATGAATTCAAAAGTGGAAATTAAAACTAAAGAAGATCATGGTCTATGGTATGACAATAATATTGATCCATACAAAGGATTAGCGGAAATTATTGCTGTAACCTTAAAAAATTCATTAATTTCGCAAAAAATTAGCTTTGTAGATGTTCCTTTCCGACATAAAACTAAAAAAAGTTTCCTAAAAAAAATTAAAGATAAACTTTCAGAGAAAGATTACAGTCCAGCTTTAATGACTGATTTGGCAGGAATTCGTGTAATTACCTTGATTGAAGCTGATGTGCAAAAAGTTTGTGATTTAGTTAAAGAAATGTTTAATGTGCATCAAGCGGATAGTGTAAATAAATCCGAAAGCTTAGGAGAAGAAAAAGTTGGTTATCGATCAGTACATTTTGTATGTGATGTAGGAGAAGAGCGTGTAAAACTACCAGAGTTCTCAGCTTATAAGGGATTATGCTTTGAGATTCAGATTAGAACTGCGTTAGAACATGCATGGGCAGAAATAGAGCATGATCGAGGCTATAAGTTAGGAGGGAAATTACCATCACATCTTAATAGACGTTTCAAGCTTCTTTCAGGATTATTAGAATCAGCTGATTTGGAGTTTAATCGTCTTACAGTAGAAATTGAAAATTATGCAAAAGAAATTGATATTAATGACGAGAGAAATGATAAAGAGTTTGAGTTAACAACTATAGGTATTAATTCTTTATTGGATGAAAAATATTCCCATTTAATTAGTGTGGGTACATTTGATGCAGAGCTGATAACGTTAGATGTAATTAAAGAGTTAGAAGATTTCGGAATTAAATCTTTAAATGAGTTAGATAAATTAATAAAAGAAGTGAGTCAAACTTATAAATTTTCAGGTGAAAATAGTTATATTGGTTTTTTAAGGGATGTTATGTTAATAACGGATATGAATAAGTATTTTAAAAATTCTTATTCTGAAATAAAAAATAAATGGGCTAGTAATGATCGTTGTGGGTTTGAATTTTTATTACAGAAATATTCTGAAGATGAAATTATTAAAACCCATAAACACTATGGCGTGATATTTGAAGATTAGTCAAAAAATCCCCTCAAATGAGGGGATTTTTTATATCAAATCACAGCATTAAAGAGCCGCAATCTGCTCCATATTCGCTTTAATCTTCGCTAACTGGTCAGCAAACTCAGCCAGTTTCACTTTTTCACCTTCAACCACAGCTGCAGGTGCTTTCGCTACAAAACCTTCATTCGAAAGTTTGCCTGCAATGACGTCATGCTGCTTTTGCACTTTGTCTAAGTCTTTCTGTAAACGACCAAGTTCCGCTTTCGGGTCAATCAAGCCCTTCATTGGAACAAAGACAGACACGTGACCTACAACAGATGAAGAAGACAATGGTGGTTGTTCAGCATCCGCCAAGAAAGTAATGCTTTCTACTTTAGCTAAAGCTTTAAACAAGGCTTCAATACGCGTGATCTGTGCTTTTTCAGCTTCCGTCGTGTTTTGTAGCAATACTGGTAATAGACGTGCATTACCTAAGCCCATTTCACCACGGATGTTACGTACTGCACCAATCAAACCTTGAAGCCATTGCATATCTGCTTCAGCCTGTTCGTTTACACGCTCAGGGTTAGCAACAGGGTACTGCGCCAGCATGATGGTTTCGCCAGAAATACCAAGTTTCGGTGCAAGTGTCTGCCAAATTTCCTCAGTCAAATACGGCATGATTGGGTGTGCAAGACGTAAAGATGCTTCCATCACCGCAAGAAGTACACGACGAACTTCAGCTTTACGTTCAACCGATACGTTTTCATCATTCAGAACAGGTTTCGTCAGTTCGACATACCAGTCACAGTATTCATTCCAAATGAACTCGTAAATCGCTTGTGCAGCCAAGTCTAAACGGTAAGTTGCAAAGGCTTGTTGTACCGCAGCTTCTGCTTTTTGCAGACGGCTCATGATCCACTGTTCAGGCAATTCCCAAAGGTCTTGACGAACTTCAGTACCAATCACTTGCTCTTCACAGTTCATCATCACGAAACGAGTTGCGTTCCAGATTTTGTTAGCAAAGTTACGGTAGCCTTCGACACGTTTCATATCGAACTTAATGTCACGACCCGTGTTGGCAAGTGCACAGAAAGTGAAGCGAACCGCATCTGTACCATAGGCTTGAATGCCTTCTGGGAATTCTTTACGGGTTGATTTTTCAATCTTTGCCGCTTGTTTCGGGTTCATTAGACCTGTAGTACGTTTTTGTACCAAAGTCTCAAGGTCTACACCGTCAATCAAATCTAATGGGTCAAGCACGTTGCCCTTAGACTTCGACATTTTTTGACCTTCGCCATCACGAACTAGACCGTGAACATAGACCGTTTTAAACGGGACTTGTGGCGTACCATCTTCATTCTTCATGAAATGCATCGTAAACATAATCATACGAGCAACCCAGAAGAAGATGATGTCAAAACCAGTCACTAACACATCAGTTGGGTGGAAGGTATTGAGGAAATAGTTTTCCGCATCTTTCTTGGCATCACCCGTCCAACCAAGAGTTGAGAAGGTCCACAGCGCAGAAGAGAACCAAGTGTCGAGTACGTCTTCGTCTTGGCTAAGCGTAACATCAGCAGGGATGTTATTTTTGGCACGGACTTCCGCTTCGTCACGACCGACATAGATGTTGCCTTCAGCATCGTACCAAGCTGGGATACGGTGACCCCACCAAAGTTGACGAGAGATACACCAGTCTTGAATGTTGTTCATCCACGCCATGTACATGTTGCTGTACTGTTCAGGCACGAACTTGATGCGACCGTCTTGAACCGCTTCAATGGCAGGTTGCGCCAATGGTGCAATTTTCACATACCATTGATCGGTCAAAAGTGGCTCAACGATTACGCCTGAACGGTCACCGCGAGGTGGTTTCAAGGTATAAGGTTGGATTTGATCTAACCAGCCTTCAGCCTCTGCTTGTTCAACCAATTTTTTACGTGCTTCAAAACGCTCTAAACCAATATAGTCCGCAGGTGCAGCAATGGTTTTAGAAATTTGCTCACCCGCTTTCGCGATGTATTCAAACTCAGCCAATACTTCTGCATTTTTATTGAAGATATTGATGATTGGCAATTCACAACGCTTACCGACTTCATAGTCGTTAAAGTCGTGCGCAGGGGTGATTTTCACACAGCCTGTACCGAATTCTTTATCGACATATTCATCTTTAACGATTGGAACAGCACGACCTGTAATTGGCAGGATAATGTTCTGACCAACGAGGTGCGTATAGCGCTCATCATCCAGTGCCACAGCAACAGCGGTATCACCGAGCAAGGTTTCAGGACGAGTGGTTGCGACAACGATATGGTCTTTACCATCATGCGTACGTAGGTTTTTATCTTCAAAGAAATATTTGAAGTGCCACAGTGAACCTGCTTCTTCTTTATCCGACTCAACTTCAAGGTCAGAAAGGGCAGTTTGTAGCTTCGGATCCCAGTTTACCAAACGTTTGCCACGGTAAATCAAACCGTCTTCGTGCAGTTTAACGAACACTTCCTTTACAGCATTGGATAAACCTTCATCCATCGTAAAGCGTTCACGCGACCAATCGACTGATGAACCTAAACGACGGATTTGACGGGTGATGGTGTCGCCCGATTGTTCTTTCCATTCCCAGATTTTTTCGATGAATTTTTCACGACCAAGGTCATGGCGGCTGACACCTTGAGCACCTAATTGACGTTCAACCACCATTTGCGTTGCAATACCCGCATGGTCTGTACCCGGTTGCCATAAGGTATTTTTACCTGACATACGGTTGTAGCGTGTTAAGGCATCCATAATGGCATTGTTAAAACCATGACCCATGTGCAAGCTACCGGTGACGTTTGGTGGTGGAATCATGATACAAAATGACTCACCTTTTTCAGAGGGCTTGAAATAGCCACGTTCTTCCCAAGTTTGGTACCATTTTTTCTCGATCTCGGTCGGATCGTAAGTTGTAGCGATATTTTGCGCTGAATCAGTCATAGTTCAAACAGTTCAAAAGTAGATAAAAAATTGTATCTATTGTAGCAAAGAAATCGCAAATGGGGGCATGTAAAGCAAATGCGTTGATCTAGCAATTGCGACATGATGCAGAGCGCTTTATGATGTGTCTAAACCTAGAGTGCGCAGTGTTCGCAGTAAAAATCAAAAAAAGGGGGGATCATTATGACTTATCAAATATCATTAAAATTAAAACCTGAAACTCACCAACGCTTTGCCCACATTCATCAACAGCTTAATGCCGGCGAAAGCCAAAGTCTTGCCAAACCTTTGGGTGAGGTTTTAGCGGATATTTCATGTGAAGTGATTGATCAAGTCTTTGGCGATCTTGCACGCTTGTCTACCTCAGGCGATGGGGAGTCTGAGAAAATTATTCAGCACATTGTAGACACTATACGTAAGTACATGCCGTGGTCCGTGTCGTTTTTTTCAAATGACCGTCTAATTCCAATGGTGAATTATCTAGAGCAAATGATGTATGACACCGAGAGCATGCATTTTTTAAGCTACCCAGTCGAAAAAACCTTAGTCACCGAACTTTTGGGTTGTGCGGAACAGATGGAAAAGGGCAATAACAGTTATGTTGCTCCAGCTTTGAAGGTGTTTACGCAAATTGTCGATCAAGGGGTGACCAGTCTGGTTCGTGAACCCAAAAAAATGCTTAAATTTAATCTGGTGGTCGATAAAACACTAAATGGGGTGATTAACTTAACGACCCAGTTGGGCTATAAACGTTTTGATAAATTAGGGCGTATCTATGATGCGCAGATGATGAGTCAATATTTCGATCATTTCCTGACTTTTTTAAATGATCAATCTGCAAATAAAACTTCGGTATGAGGCAATAAGGACATGGCACAGTTAAACAGTTTAGACGCTAAAGTGGTGTGGATTACGGGGGCATCTTCAGGGTTAGGTGAAGCACTGGCCAAAGAATGTGCTTTACAGGGGGCAGAGGTCGTACTCACGGCAAGACGTTTTGACGAACTCGAGAAAGTTCGTGTCGGACTGCTGAATCCAGATCAACACATTTCCATTTGTGCGGACATTACCGACGAAGCTCAAGTTCGCCATGCCTATGAGCAAGTGCTACAGAAAAAAGGTCGAATTGATTGGTTGATTAATAATGCGGGTTTAAGCCAACGTGCCTTGATTGCTGACACCAGCATGCAGACTGAACGCGCGATTATGGAAGTGGATTATTTCTCACAAGTGTTTTTAACCAAAACCGTTCTACCGACATTTTTAGCACAAAAATCTGGACGTATTGCTTTTGTTTCGAGTGTTGCAGGCTTATTGGGGACGCAGTACCGTGCCAGTTATTCAGCAGCCAAAGCAGCCATTCATATGTGGGCAAATAGCCTGCGTGCCGAAGTGGCCAATGAGGGCGTAGATGTATCGGTGATTTTCCCAGGCTTTGTTAAAACCAATGTCTCGTTTAATGCTTTAAATGGCGAGGGTAAACCACAGGGTCATCAAGACGAAGCGATTGAAAATGGTCTAGAACCCGATATTTTTGCGCAAACGGTGGTGAGTGCTTTGCTTAAAGGTGAAGAATACATTGTAGTCGGTGGTCGCAAAGAGAAAATGGGGGTTCTGGTGTCTCGTTTATCGCCTACAACGTTGTATAAAATGATTCGTAAGATGAAAGTGAAGTAAATTGAAAAAGGCAGGAGGAACGTCTCTTCCACCTGCCTTTTTGGGGATGTTGTTCCCATATCCCATCCCCCCATGTATTGATAGGGGAGCCGCACTGCACTACTTACTGATTTTATTTAAATAGTTTAAAAACAATTCCGCATTTTTCCCACGCACTTGCCAAGACATACAGCGCACACCACCGCCCATATGACAGACATTAGAAGACTGTACTGGAACAACAGTCCGTTTGGTTACACTACGAATTTGCTTTAACGCGACAGCATCTTCTTTAATCCCAAATTGCGGGAAGTAAATCCGTTCAGGCGTGACGAGCATGTTGGTGTATAAACCACATGCAGAACCAAATTTTTCATCGTAGATTTCGCTGCCATCATAAGGGGTGATGATTTCGCGAATTTTAACATTGGGAATGCCGCGCTTTAAATCTGCTTTGAGTTGCTTGGCATAGTCGGGATCTTCAGGGTAAGAGTTAATCACCAATGTATTTTGGTCGACAAAGCTTACTACGCCATCGGCATGTTCCAAGCCCCCTTGTTCATCGGCTTCAATAAACGCAATCTGCTTTGCACCTGTTAGAGCCATGAGTTCTTTACGCGCTTCGCTTTCGGTGAGCTTGTTATCCGCTAGAAATTTGGTGCTGAGGACGACATTGCCATAACCATCTTCCACCCAGTTTCCGCCATCATTCAATAGTTTGCTTTGCGTAAACTGTAAGCCAGCCTTTTGGCTGTAGTATTTAAACTCGTCTTGTACTTCATCTGAAATGGCCTGACCTTTTTTAGCGCCACCTTGTCCTGCCGCCGTGTAGCGGAACATGACGGGTTGAGCTGGATTAGCGCTGGTGAAGTCGCGCATCCAAATGTCATGCATCGGTGCGATGGCCACATGCTTTTTGCCCAAGGCTTTGACATAGTCGGGGTAGAGGCCTTTGTCCGTCAGAACAACGACATTGTCTCCATTTTTAATAATTTTTTTTGCATAATCGACGTGAAAATCAAAAATATCATCAATCATTTTTGCATAGTACGCATCATTACTTTGAGGCGATGCCAGTACAATTAATTCAGCTTTGGCTACAAGTGGAATCATGCTGAGTACAGCCATACTTATTTTCATTGCTAAAGATTTCATTATCTGTGACCTATTTACAGTGTAGGTAATGTCCATTTTTATTGTGTTCAGTGTAGAGAATTATGCTCTAGTGAGCAATCTACCGTCCGAATGTACGATAGAAGGTGAGCGAACATGAGCTATTTTGAACGCTCATGCTGTTTGAGTTTAGTGAATGGATGATTGGTCAATAGTCGCTGTTTAAGGATTTTGAATGGCAGTCCCATAAGCAAAGACTTCGACCATACCGCCTTGCATGCCCATTTCTGTGGTCGCCAGTCGCATACAAGCAATATGCGTTGCGCCGTGTTTTTCCGCTTCAAGTTTGAGTCGGACGATGGCTTCACGACGGGCACGATCGACAACACTTTCATAGCTGGTGAGTCTACCCCCAAAAAAGTTTTGCACGGTCGCCAGTACATATTTGAAATAATCATGAGAAATCACAACATTGCTACTGATCATGTGCCCAGACTGCTCGAAGCTTACTTTGCGTAAATTACCCACGGTAATGTAGGCAAGACGCTTCTCATTCTGTTCAAGCTCCGCCAAATGTTTACGTTCATTGTAGCGACCAAAGCCAAAACCGACGCTAAAGAGCACCGCAAAGATCACGAGTTGGAAAACTAAACTTTCCATTGCTTAGGCCTGTGTTGGAAATGGGTCGGGAAGATGGTTGTCTAACGGTGTGACACGGACCGCAGTGCCATAAACAAATAACTCAGATGCACCTTGGGCAATGTTAGAAGTTGAAAAACGAATACCTACAATGGCATTGGCCCCTAAGCCTTGTGCTTTTGCAAGCATACGATTCATGGCTTCTTGGCGGGATTCTTCTAAAAGTTCGGTATAGGCAGTGAGCTCACCACCAACAATATTTTTTAACCCTGCCAAAAAGTCGCGCCCGACATGTTTACTCCGAACCGTACTGCCATAGACCACATCCAGTTGTTGAGAAATGCGATGTCCAGGAACAGACTCAAGGTTACTTAAAAGCATAATGTTCAATATTCAAATGATTTGATTATCTTTGAAGATAGGAAAAAGCCCAGCAAAAAGCAATAAAAAAGCCCACCGAAGTGAGCTTTTGATGTTGCAAAGCTTAGTTTGCTGTTTTGTTGTATTTCACATCTGAAGAAGAAGGCTGTTTCACCACTTGATCCGTCGTGTTGGCTTTAACGCCGCCACCGAGGGTTTTATACACTTCAACTTGATTGTTTAAGTTTGCTTGTTCAAGCAATAACAACCCTTGTTCCGCCGAGTACGATGTACGCTGTGCATCAAGTACGGTGAGGTAGTTATCAATACCTGCACGGAAGCGGGCCGTTGAAAGTTTATAAGTGGTGTTGGTTGCATCTACTAGACGACGCTGCGCTGCTAGACGGTCACCAATATTTTCACGTACTGCCAAGGCATCATTCACTTCGCGGAAAGCGGTTTGAATGGTTTTTTCATAATCTGACAATGCAATTTTTTGGTCAGTTTCTGAAATCTTCACATTGGCACGACGTGTGCCCCAGTCAAAGATTGGAATATCCAAGCTTGGGCCAAGTGACCATACAAAGGCACCTGATTTAAACAAATCGCTTAAATCTGTCGATGCATAACCTGCCGTACCCGTTAAGCTGATGGTTGGGTACAACTGTGCTTTTGCCGCACCAATGTTGGCACCCGCAGCAGACAATTGATATTCCGCAGCACGGACATCAGGACGGTTATTCAACAAGTCGCTTGGCAAGCCCGCTGTCAACGCCGTACTTTGGGTAATGCGTTTCACAGGTTGAGGAGACAATAAGTTTGCAGGAACAGGCTGACCCACCAACAGGTTGAGTAAGTTCTGTGCTTGTGCAAGTTGAGTCTTGTAGTTCGCAACGTCATTACGTGCGGTTTCAACAGAAATTTGCGCTTGGCGTACAGGAACTTCGCTGTCGATACCTACATCAAAACGTTTTTTGTTCAGATTGTACGACTCAAGCTGTGCTTTTAAGGTTTGGTCTGCCAGTTTTAAATTGGCATTGGCAAACGAATAGCTCAGCCATGCTTGCGCAACCTGACCAATCAACGAAATTTGAGTTGCATCACGCGCACTTTGAGTCGCTAAATAGCTGTCTAAAGCATTGTCTTTTAAGCTACGAACACGACCCCAAAAGTCTAACTCATACGCAGTTACGCCAAGGCCAACATTATACGTTGTGATTGGCTTATTCGAGCTGAGTGTATCTTGGCGAAGCACACTACCACTTGCACCAATGGTTGGCAGTTGGTTGTTTTCGCTAATTTGATACGCTTGCTGAGCACGTTGAATATTTAAAGTCGCCGTACGGAGGTCACGGTTATTGGCTAGTGCTAACTCGATGACTTGGACTAAACGCTGATCAGCAAAAAAGTCTTTATAGCCTTGTTCTGCAACAGATGGACCTGTCGTTGAACCAATATATCCTGTTGGGATATCCGCTTGAGCGACGGGTTCTGGACCACGCATGCTTTGACATGCAGTCAAAGCAAGCGCAAGTGCAGATACCGCAATGCTACGACCTGAAATAGACCATACTTTTTGCATCACGATGTTTGCTCCTGATTATTTTGTTTCTTAGGTTTGTATTTGAAAATACTACGAATCCAAACAAAGAATACTGGAATGAAGAAAATACCCAACAGTGTAGAACTAATTACACCACCAAGGACACCAAAGCCTACCGAGTGTTGACTCCCTGCACCAGCACCTGTTGAAAGGGCAAGCGGAAGGACACCAAAACCGAATGCAAGGGTGGTCATGATAATTGGGCGTAAACGCATTTTTGCAGCATGAAGGGTTGCATCAAACAAGTCTTCGCCTTGTTCTTGCAACTCTTTTGCAAACTCTACGATCAAGATCGCATTTTTCGCAGAAAGACCAATCACGGCAACAATCGCAACTTGGAAGTAGATGTTAAACGATAAGTTTGGATCGCCCTTAATGATCATACCTAACCATGTCAATGCAAATGCACCAAGAATACCGAGTGGTACAACCAGCAAGACTGAAACAGGGATAGACCAGCTTTCATACAATGCGGCAAGACATAAGAAGACGATAAGCATTGAAAGAACAAGCAGCGGACCTGTTTGATTACCCGAATCACGTTCTTCTAAAGATAAACCTGTCCATTCATAGTCGAAACCTTGTAAGCCCATAGACGGTAACTTGCCAATAATTTCTTCCATCGCGAGCATCGCATCACCCGAACTTACGCCCGGTGCTGGAGTACCTTGGATGTTTACAGAAGATACACCGTTATAACGCTCTAGACGTGGTGAACCATAAGTCCATTCGCCTGTTGCAAACGCTGAGAAAGGAACCATCGTGCCACTACTATTACGCACATACCACTTGTTCAAGTCTTCAGGCATCATACGTGTATTCGCTTCACCTTGGACATATACCTTTTTCACACGGCCACGGTCAACGAAGTCATTGATATAGGTACCACCCCAAGCCATGCTCATGGTTGTATTGATATCCGCAATGCTGACACCCATTGCACCCGCTTGCGCTTGATCAATATTGATTTGGTACTGAGGTGTATCTTCTTGACCATTAGGACGGACGCCTGCAAGACGTTTGTCTTGTGCAGCCATACCTAAAATAGCATTACGTGCAGCAATCAATTTCTCATGACCTTGACCACTTGCATCTTTCAACTGGATGTCAAAACCAGCCGACACACCTAACTCAGGCATTGCAGGTAATTGTAATGGCATGATGTAAGACGCATCTTTAATCATGTTCAATGACATGCCGCGTTGAATGATGGCACCAATTTGCGACTCAGGTGTCGTACGCTCACTCCAGTCCTTCAGTTTAATAAAGGCAAGACCCGCGTTTTGACCGACACCTGTGAACGAGAAACCAGAAACTGTAAAGATCGACTCTACATGCTCTTTTTCTTTATTCAGGAAGTAATCCGTCATGCTAGACACGACTTTGTCTGTACGTTCAAGGCTTGCACTTGGTGGAAGCTGAACTAACGTCATGACGACACCTTGGTCCTCATCTGGTAAGAATGAAGAAGGTAAGGCTTTATACAGACCGAATAAACCTGCAAGCACCAGTAGATAAACCACACCAGAGAATAGTTTATGGTGTGTCATGCGGTTGACACCGCCTTGGTATTTCACGGCAACTTTTTCAAAGCTACTGTTAAACCAACGGAAGAATCGCGCAAAAATATTATTACTTTCTGGCTTGTTTGCATCATGTTGTTTTAACAAGGTTGCACACAGGGCAGGGGTGAAGGTTAATGCCACGATCAGTGACAAAATCATTGCGGTAACAAGCGTAATCGAGAACTGACGGTAAATAACACCCGTTGTTCCCGCGAAGAATGCCATCGGTACGAATACTGCGGTTAACACACTGGTAATACCGACCAAGGCACCAGAAATCTGTTGCATTGATTTTTCAGTTGCAGCCACAGGGTCGAGGTGTTCTTCTTGCATGACACGTTCGACGTTTTCCACCACAACAATCGCATCATCGACCAGAAGACCAATGGCCAAGACCATCGCAAACATAGTGAGCGTGTTGATTGAGAAACCGAAGATGTTAATGACCGCAAATGTACCCAATACAACCACTGGAACAGCCAATGTTGGAATAACCGTGGCACGCCAGTTCTGTAAGAATAAGAACATGACAATGAACACCAACACGACAGCTTCAATTAATGTGTGTACAACACTTTCAATCGACAGCTTAATAAATGGTGTGGTGTCATAAGCCAGTTGATCTTTTAAACCATCTGGATAGTTTTTACGTAGTTCATTTAAACGTTCTTCAACAGCCGCAGCAGTATCTAGTGCATTAGCGCCTGTTGCTAGTTTAATTGCGACACCGCCCGCAGCTTTACCATTAAATTTAGAGTCAAATTGATAGTTATCTGAACCGAGTTCAACACGCGCAACATCACCCAAGCGAACTTGAGCACCTGAAGCCGTATTTTTTAGAAAAATATTTCTAAATTGTTCAGGGGTTTGCAACATGCTTTGAGCATTCACCGTTGCATTCAGCACTTGACCTTGCACAGATGGTGCACCGCCTAACTGACCTACCGCCACTTGCGAGTTTTGCGCATTAATCGCAGCTGCAATATCAGTTGGTGTCACTTGTAGGCTGGTCATTTTGGCAGGGTCTAGCCAAATACGCATCGCGTATGAACCACCAAAGACTTGAAGTTCACCCACACCTGCAACACGGCTAAGCGGTTCAGAGATGTTTGAGTTTACATAGTCTTTAATGTCTGACGCAGATAGGCTTCCATCTGGAGAGTAAAATGCAAGAACCTGCATAAAACTCGCACCAGATTTGGTGACTTTTACACCTTGACGTTGCACATCTTCAGGTAAAAGCGCCGTTGCCGATTGCAGTTTGTTTTGTACTTGAACTTGAGCAATATCAGGATCGATGCCTTGTTCGAAGTTCAAGTTAATAGACGCTTGACCATTACCCGCACTGTTTGAAGAGATATAACGTAGACCATCCAGACCATTCATTTGTTGTTCAATGATCTGAGTGACTGTGTTCTCAACAGTCTGTGCAGAAGCACCCGGATAAGTTGCAGAGATTGTCACCGTGGGCGGTGCAATCGTCGGATATTGGGCAACTGGCATTTTTGT
This sequence comes from Acinetobacter sp. Gutcm_16, assembly GCF_028649355.1. Taxonomy (NCBI): domain Bacteria; kingdom Pseudomonadati; phylum Pseudomonadota; class Gammaproteobacteria; order Moraxellales; family Moraxellaceae; genus Acinetobacter; species Acinetobacter sp. Gutcm_16. The sequence continues at coordinate 190,818 of NZ_JAQSUV010000016.1, forward strand.
CAGCGTGAGAATACCCGCCAACATAATGACCAGTGCAATCACCCACGCAAAAATGGGGCGATGAATAAAAAATTGAGCCATTCAGTCTACCCCTTATGCGTTTGAAGTAGCTTTTTGTTCAGTTTTTGCACCAGCTTCTGTCTTTTTAGCATCCGTTGTTGGAGCTTGAGGTGCTGCTGCTTTAGGTTGATACGGCTTCGCAACAACTTTCTGTTCAGCTTTAACTTTAGCTATTCCGTCAACAATAACTTTTTCACCTGTTTTAAGGCCTTCAGTCACAATCCAGTCTTGGCCTTGAATACCAACTGTGGTGATTTGACGAGGCTCTACGATGCCTTTGTCATTCACAATCATTGCCATCGCTTGACCTGTTGGTGTGCGAGTCACTGCAATTTGCGGCACTAACATCGCATTCGGGATTACGCCTTGAACGATTTGTGCATTGGCAAACATACCAGGAAGCAACAAGTGATTCGGGTTCGGGAACACCGCACGAATCGTCACAGTTCCTGTATCTGGGTTGACACTGGCATCAGAGAACGCTAAACGGCCTTCGATTGGATAGTCACTGCCATCTTCTAGTTTCAGCTTCACACGCGTGTTGTTACTGCTGTCTAAGCTACCTTTACTCAATTGTTGACGTAAACGAAGAAGTTCAGAACTCGATTGGTTGATATCAACATAGATCGGGTCTAAACGTTGAATCGTCACCAATGGTTCTGTTTGGTTTGCAGTCACCAAAGCACCAGCTGTAACTGTAGAGCGGTTGGTTTGACCTGAAATTGGTGAGCGGATGGTTGAATAACCTAAGTCCACTTCAGCATTTTTAACTTGTGCACGTGCTGCTGCCACTTGTGCCTCAGCGACATTTACTTGACCCACTAAGTCGTCATAGTCTTGTTTCGCAACAGCATTGCTTGAAACCAGTTGTTGATAACGATTTAGTTTAGTTCTGAGCGTGCTTAAATTTGCTTCTTGTTGTAATAATGCTGCTTTGGCATTATCAAATGTTGCGCGGTTTGTACGAGAATCAAGTTCATAAAGTGCCTGGCCTTCACGTACATAACTGCCTTCCGCAAACAAACGTTTTAGAATGATTCCACTCGTTTGTGGGCGAACTTCAGAGATTTCAAATGCCGTGGTTCTGCCAGATAACTCTACTGATTGTTCTACATTTTGCGGTTGTGCAACAATGACACCGACTTCAGTAGGTGGCATTTGTTGAGAAGCGCCAGCTTGCTGCGCATCCTTTGGGTCTTTGCTACAACCAACAAGTGCAATACTCGTTGCTAATGCGCAAGCGGTAAGGGCTGGGGCCCAAAGCTTTGCCGACATCATTGTTCCACCTCGATTAGATTCTTATCTAAAAATAATTTGTATTTAATTGGGTATATCTGCCACACAAGATGTAAAGCAGTGAAATCCAGATAATACTAATGCTCCAACCTGCGAGAACGTCGGACGGAAAATGTACTCCAAGATAGACTCTTGAAATTCCCATCATCAGCATCCATAAAAGAGCAATGCATACAACATAACGATGTGCAGGAAATGGTCGACTTAAGAAAATGGCAAGACACGCCAAAGTGGCAGCATACATACTGTGCGCACTCGGAAAGGAAGCACCATAGCTCGTTACTAGGTGAAACATTTCTGGTGGGCGTGGTCTTGAAATTAGAAATTTAAGTAGCCAAGCAGAAGCAATACTTCCAACAACGCCTAAACCAATAAAAACAACATCTCTATACTTTTTATACCATGCACGATGGAAACACCATAGAGTGGTTAGAAATAATACAAACGGCATGCCACCGAGTGCTGATAAAAGTATTGCAAGTTTATCTATAGGCTCAGTTCTTAATGTGCTGAAATATTCGACCATCGCCAGATCTAAAGCGGTGAGTGGTTGAATGCTTAGAGCTAATACACTGATTATAAATAAAATAATACCGATAAAAAGCAACAAGTAAGGCATGCTGGAACTCGTGTCATTTCAACCGATTTAAGCGCGGTTATTTACTGGGTTAAAGTGTACTCATCAGTACACTTTAATTCAAGTGTTGATTAATCATGTATAAAATTTTGTTTACAGTGTAACAAGAGCTCAAAATCGGTACAAAATCATTTTGTATGGTGTTTTGTATTGTTCGAACTTTCCTCAACTTCAAGAGGTACTTTCGGTGGCCAAAAGAAGTCACTTGGTCGCGTTAGAAAATGGGTTAAAACCAATTTTGCTAACGGTTTCCACTGTTCAAAACGTACCCGACGTGCACGTAAAGCCACAATAATCGTGAGGGTAAAACTAACAAATAAATTCGTCAGACCAATAGCGAGTACCCCGAGGAAAGATACAATAATCAAGCCAATCTCAGGACTACCATTAATATTCATCAGACCTTGAATGAAGTTTGCAGAAGCAAAGGCAATATGGCGAATATCTAGAGGTAAACCCAAAATATAACCAATGGTTCCCATACTTCCTAACATAATCCCGAACAGAAAATTACCCGCCAACGCACCTAAGTTGCGTTCTATATAGCCTGCAAATTTATCGAGTCGTTCTTGTCCCATGATGGTTTTGAGACGAGGGTGTGCTTTTAAGCGAGGGCCGACTTTGCGATAAACCGCCATATTGTCAAAATAACCTGCCAAAAGTCCCGATAAAAACAAACAGACACCCGCAATCGCGGCATGCGGAATGGCCAAAGAAGTGAAAGGGTTTAAGTCATGTAAGACTTTCGCCGCTTTTGCATGGTTGAGTAGCGGTTCGTGCATACCAGTTGCCCATGCCCAAGTAATAAACGCGGCAACAGGGATAGCAATTGAGATATTGCCTAAAATAGCAATAAATTGCGTACGAATAATATTAATAATCAGCGCCGCCAATTCAGCAATTTGTGCTGTTTTTGAACCTTTGCGCTGTTGTACAGTTGCCGCGAGCGCCGCCGCTGTCATTGCTGGTTGTTTGGTTGCTACGGTAAAGTGCAACACATGAATCAGCATAAATCCCAATGAGTAGTTCATGCTGTAAACAAAGGCTTGCATGAGCGGCGCCATGATCATTCGTGCAGACAAGATTTTTAGAGTCGCCATGGTTGCAATGATGACACCTGCACCCGCTGCGGACTTATACATGGCTAAAAAGCCTTGTTTGTCTGTACTTACATAGTGTTCGCCCGTTTTACTGGCATTTTCAGTCACCTGCAAAGCAATCAATTCACTATTGGTCGTCAGTAAAGAGCGCACACTCCGTTCACTATAAATCGCAGCGGTAATGTCGACCAAGAGCAGGCTCACCGCTTCATAGTGTGCTTCGCCTTCTTCTACAATTAAATTGAGCAACAGTTCGACGCGGTCTAAGCATTGCTCAAGTAAGGAAATCAGATAGGTTAAACTGACACTAACCCCAATGCGTTTGGTCGCACGGCGAATTTTCAATACCACATCACGACACTGCTCAATCATGACCAGTGCTTGAGAGGCGTCGGGTGGGGCAACCACACTCGAGGTTTCAGCTTCTTGATGTGCCTTTTTATACTGTTGAATGAATTCGACAATTTCGCGGTTCTGCACTAAAAAAGGCGATTCATATTCGGTCAGCTCAGGATGCGCATTAATAAACTCTGGATATAAACCAATACCACTAATCCGATAAGACAGCACCGTAATGGCTTTAATCACTTCACTGCGAATTTTGACTTTTTCTTTTTGATTGGCATGCCCGTGATTGAGCAAGTTCAGCAGTTGTAGCCAGTCACTGTCTCGGATGTTATCGAGCCAATATTTGTCACTTCGGTTGGGGAAAACGCGACGGACTAAATCTTGTAGTTGAGTTTCGTCATTAATCAGCGGGAGAAAATGTGCCCCTAAACGCTGCGACAATTGGTTCCAGAACCCATCTAAAGACAAGATGCCTGTGTCGGCATAAAGACTGGTTTGTTTATATTGGGAAATAAGCCGCAGCACAAAGCTTTGTAAGGTTGATGCGGCATCGGGAGTGATGAGTAATGCTTGAATCAGCGCTTGAAATTTTTGATGGATTTCATCGGTTTGATACGCATCTATTGGACGAATACGCTCCACCAACTCAATTAAAAGTTGATCATTTAAAACAGCTTGAGGTTGCTCAAGCTGTTGCTGCATTTGAGAAAACAGATCATTAAATTTTATATGCATAGGCAAGTTAAAAACATTTTAAAGCATCATTTGTTATTGAATTCGATGTAAAGCCAGTTGGGTTAAATTGACCAGTGCTTGACGATATTGGCTGTCAGGTAAAGCCTGTAAGGCTTGAAGTGCGGCTTCGGTTTCTTCATGCGCCCGTTGTCGACAGTAATCGAGTGCGCCAGAACTGTTTACGATAGCAATGACTTGATCAAGATCTGCCGTTCCACCTGTCGCAATACTTCGACGAACAATGTCATGTTCTTCACCCGTTGTATTTTTCAATGCTGAGATTAACGGCAAAGTCGGTTTGCCTTCCATTAAATCATCGCCAATATTTTTACCTAATGTTTCCGCATCTGAGGTGTAATCCAAAATATCATCAATGATTTGAAAGGCATTGCCAAAGTGGCCTGCAAATAAACGCAGCGGTTCACGGTACTGCGGTCTCCCAGAAAGAATGGCAGCCCCTTCAGTTGCCAGTTCAAATAAACGTGACGTTTTACCGTGAATAATATCTAAATACGTTTGTTCTGTGGTTTCAGGCTGGTGCTGTGCTTGAAGTTGTAGTACCTCACCTTCGGCAATTTCACAAGTCCCTGTAGAAAAATCTTTGAGTAAGGTCATATCACCGAGATCGACCAACAAATCAAAGGCGCGCGAAATTAGAAAGTCACCCACCAGTACAGCGGTCTGATTGTTCCAAGTTGCATTGGCCGTTGGGCGACCACGACGTAAGCCAGATTCATCGACCACATCATCATGGACTAAGGTTGCGGTATGCAGCATTTCAATGATTGCAGCAAGTTTACGCTGGCGTTCTAGGTCTTCTGCACCACAGGCTTTGGCAGCCAATAAACACATAATGGGACGCATGCGTTTACCACCTGCTTCAACCACATGTTTACTCACCGCCATGACCAATGCCACTTTAGAGGTAATGCCTTCATTAATAAATGTGTCCATCGTGGCAAAGTCTTGAGCTACAGGGGCGAGAATATCTTGCTTAAAATCGATGGTCATTTGAAGAGCGGCCTCATCTATATAAAGTGATAAAAATCAGCATTACCAGTATTGTGTAAATAGGAATACATGTCTAAATGATTCATTTCAATCATAAATAAGACTCGCTAGTGTGCGAGACTGTATTTTACGAAGACAGTTCCTTATTTCCCCAATGTATAAGCGTACTGCATTTGTAGGCTTATTTACATTTTAAAAATCAATTCATCTATACTATAGCGGATTGATTTTAAAAATCTATTTCATTGTAAGCAAAGTCAAGCAAGAGTTGAACTGTAATTTGTTGATTGAGTTTTTCTCGATTATTAAATAATCGTTAATTTAGTCTAATAAGTTCGGCAAATCTCTTGTTGTTTGAGTCAATATCACTTAAAATCCTTGCCCTTGATTAACCCCAGTGGCGTTCGTATTAAGATCGATATCTTCCTTTATCGGCACGACGACACGGGCATGTTTGGAGTACATTATGTACGCAGTAATCCAAAGCGGTGGTAAACAGCACCGTGTTGTAGAGGGTGAAACCCTTAAAGTTGAATTGTTGAAAGCTGAAACTGGCGCAACTATTACGTTTGATGACGTATTAATGCTAGTAAATGGTGACAGCATTCAAATCGGTGCTCCAGTTGTTGCTGGCGCTACTGTAACTGCTGAAGTAGTTAGCCATGGTCGTCACGACAAAATCCGTATTGTAAAAATGCGTCGTCGTAAACACTACCGTAAACAACAAGGTCACCGTCAATGGTTCACTGAGTTGAAAATTACAGCTATTTCAGGCTAATCACGAGGAGTAATGAGACATGGCAACTAAAAAAGCCGGTGGTTCGACTAAGAACGGTCGTGATTCGAACCCTAAAATGCTTGGTGTTAAAATTTACGGTGGTCAATCTGTGACTGCTGGTAACATCATCGTTCGTCAACGTGGTACAGAATTCCACGCAGGTCAAAACGTTGGTATGGGCCGTGACCATACTTTGTTTGCAACCGCTGACGGCGTAGTAAAATTCGAAGTGAAAGGTCAGTTTGGCCGTCGCTACGTAACTGTTGAAGCGTAAGTTTTAATAGTAAGAAAAACCCACATTTTGTGGGTTTTTTTTCGTCTATTCATATTGTTAGCTTATTTTTCTTGTGTTTTTATATTTTGAAATAAAGCACCAAATACCAATAAATAGTGATGTGCATCACAAAAAATAGGTGTGTAATAAAGAAACAAAATTAAAAGAAAGGCAGACGGATATGAATAAAATAGATACAAATGTCTTGGGTAATCCAGACAGCCAGATAATGAAAGTCTCTGGTCAGAACTTAAAACAAGAACATACTCATATTAGTACTGCAGTTTCTGCTGCAATGAATCTACAAACACTTAAGCCAAACCATTGTCTACAAAGGTTTGCTATGAACGTGCTTGTTTTAAGTGCGATTTTAATGACAGCGAATACAAATGTTTTTGCAGGTTCGTGTAATTCTAATCAAGACACAGGTAGTTGTCCTGGAAGTGGAATACCAGGACCAGCAGGACCTGCAGGAGCTGATGGTGAGGATGGGTTGAGTGCATATGAAATTGCGGTCAATACAATGAGTTATAATCCTGATCCAAATAAAACTGATCTCGAAAATGAAACAGCTTGGATAGAGAGTCTTCAGGGTGCCACTGGAGCACAAGGTGAACAAGGTCTCCAAGGTGAACAAGGTCTCCAAGGTTTACAGGGTGAGCAAGGTATCCAAGGTGTAAAAGGTGAT